>NZ_JBALHR010000003.1:0-485965 GCF_036964905.1 Gemmobacter denitrificans | reverse complement strand
CGATCCTACACCTCGATGGCCGCCCAGGATCACACCGCCAACGGCGATGAATTTACACCAACTCCGCGGACACTAACTGTGATTGGCCTTCAGATTTGCAGCAGCCCTGCGGGACGCATTTCTGTTTTTCGCCAAGACACGACGGATTTTCGAAATTGATCCCGAAATTCCCACGGCATGAATGGGAAAAACAGGGGGAATGCGATGGACGGGATCCAGAATTTCCAGATGCTGATCGACGGCGCTTGGGTCGATGCTGCGGATAACGGCTGGTTTGACAGCACCTCGCCCATCGATGGCAAGGTCTGGGCGCGCATCCCCGAGGCCACCGCTGCCGATGTGGACCGCGCTGTTCGGGCGGCAGACCGGGCCTTTGCCCAAGGGCCATGGGCCAGCATGACCCCAAGCCAGCGGGGACAATGCCTGCGCAGGCTGGGCGATCTTCTGGCGGAACATTCGGAAACGCTGGGCTGGGCCGAAACCCGCGACACCGGCAAGATGCTGAAGGAAACCCGCTGGCAGGCCAGATACATTGGCGAATTCTTCCACTTCTATGCCGGGGCAGCCGACAAGATCGCCGGAGAAGTGCTGCCGATCGACAAGCCGGACCTGATGGTTTTCACGAATCGCGAACCGCTGGGTGTCGTGGCCGCCGTGGTCCCGTGGAACTCGCAGCTGTTCCTGTCGGCGGTGAAGATCGGCCCGGCGCTGGCGGCGGGCAATACGATCGTGCTGAAAGTGTCGGAACATGCGTCCGTCCCGATGCTGGAGTTCGGGCGGCTGATCGCCGAGGCCGGATTTCCGCCCGGTGTGGTAAATATCGTCACGGGCCATGCCGAAGTGGGCCGGGCGCTGACCAGTCATCCGCTGGTGGCGCGGATCTCCTTTACCGGCGGCCCTGGCGCGGCGCGGCACATCATCCGCAATTCGGCCGAAAACCTTGCCGAAGTCTCGCTGGAACTGGGCGGCAAATCGCCCTTCATCGTCTTTGATGATGCCGATCTTGAAAGCGCGGTGAACGGTTCGGTCGCGGGAATATTCGGGGCCACCGGGCAAAGCTGCGTGGCAGGATCGCGCCTGATTCTGCATGCCAATGTCGCCGATGCCTTTCTGGAACAGATGATCGGTCTGGCCCGCGGCATCCGCATCGGCGATCCGATGGCGGATGACACCCAGATGGGCCCACTCTGCACTGAAGGGCAGTTGCGCCATATCGAGGCCCAGATCGCCCTGGCCCGGCAGGAAGGCGGCCGCGTGCTGACCGGCGGTCAGCAACCCGCAGGGCTGGGCGGCACCTATTTCGAACCCACGATCATCGACTGCCCCCACCCCGATCTGACCATTCTGGATACCGAACTGTTCGGCCCGGTTCTGTCGGTCCTGCGGTTCAATACCGAAGAAGAGGCCATCGCGCTGGCCAATGCCGGAACCCATGGTCTTGCCGCGGGCATCTTCACGCGCGACGGCGCAAGGCAGATGCGGATGGCCCGCGCCATCCGGGCGGGCATCGTCTGGATCAATACCTATCGGGTCGTGTCGCCCATCGCCGCCTTTGGCGGGGTGAAAGGGTCGGGCTACGGCCGCGAAAGCGGCTTTCAGGCGATGTTCGACTATACGCGGCCCAAGACGATCTGGGTCAACACGTCATCCGAACCGATTGCCAACCCCTTTGTCATGCGCTGAAGGAGCCGGGACATGAAATTCCAACTCGCGATCAATCTGGAACGCATGGACGACAGTCTCGACATGCGCGAGGTTGCCCGGCACACGCTGGAAATGGTTCAGATGGCCGATGCGGGCGGCTTTACCATCGCCTGGGCCGCGGAACATCACGCGCTGGAAATGACCATCGCGCCGAACCCGTTTTCCATTCTGGCCTGGTGGGCCAATCATACCAGCCGCATCCGTCTGGGCACCGCCGTCATCGCCGCCCCCTACTGGCACCCGATCAAGGCGGCGGGAGAGGCGGCCTTCGTCGATCTGATTTCGGGCGGGCGGCTGGAATTCGGTATCGGGTCTGGCGCCTATCAGCGCGAATTCGACCGGATGCGCCCGGGGCTGAAACAGACCGACGCCTGGCGCTACATGCAGGAAATGCTGCCGGCGATCCGTGCGCTGTGGAAGGGCGATTACGAACATGACGGAGAGTTCTGGTCTTTCCCCACCTCCACTTCTTGCCCCAAGCCGCTGCAGGCTGAAGTGCCGGTCTGGGTCGCGGCCCGTGCCCCGATCACCTATGATTATGCCGTCCGGCATGGCTGCAACATCCAGTCATGGCCATTGACCCGCGACATGGCAGAGGCCGAAACCTACATGGCCCGCATGGCCGAGGCGCTGGCCAACAATCCGGGCGCGCGTCGCCCGGTCATGGCGATGATGCGGCATACGGCGGTCTATGACCGCAAGGAGGACTGGATGGTCCCGGTGCGCGCGGCACAGCGGCAATTGTCGCAATTCGAAAACTTGTTCAAGAACATGGGCGATGTGGAAAACGGCTTTCCCAAGGCGATCCCCTTCGATCAACTGGGCAACCGCGCCGAATATGATCCCGAAATGCTGTCGCGCAACCTGATGTTCGGCACGCCCGACGAGGTGATCGCCAAGCTGAAACTGTATGAAGCGATCGGGGTGGACGAATTCATCTATTACGCCAGCCTGGGTCTGGGATTGAAGGAACAGAAACGCTCGCTGGAGCTGTTCTGCCAGCATGTGATCCCTGCCTTCGCCTGACGGGCCACACCCCGCGATCAGGTCCGGGATTTGTGCCGCTGCTGCAGACCATCCAGAAACCCGGCCAATGTGCCGGGCCAACTGGGGGCCTTGTCGCCATCCGGCCAGCCCTGCCGATAGTCCGAAGGCCGACGGCCAAAACAACGCCGGAACGCCACGGAAAAATGCGAAAGCGCGTTGAAACCGGTTGCCGTGGCGATCTCGCGCACAGAAAGCGGGGTGGAGATCAGCAGCACCCGCGCATGTTGCAGCCGCACCAATGTGCTGAATTGCACCACCGTGCAACCGATGGCCTGCCGGAACTGCCGTTCCAGATGCCGTTGCGACACGTTCAGAGCAGCCGCGATCATGGGCACCGTCAGGGGGTCTGCGATATTTCCTTCGATCAGCGCGACAGCCTCGCGCAGCAAGGGGGGCAGACCTTCCGGTACCTGCGCCGCCTCGGGCCCGGGCGCCTGATGGCGGCGTTGCGGGGCGGTGGCAGGGCGGATCGGGTGATGCAGCATCTGGTCCGCCACTTCGGCGGCCATGCTGGCCCCATGCGCATCACTGATCAGCCGCAGCATCATGTCCACCCCTGCCAGCCCGCCCGCGCAGGTCAGCACCGGTTCCTCCAGCGTGAACAACTGGTCCGACATGGCAATTTCGGGGAACTGTTCCTGAAAACCGGGGGCCCAGGACCAATGGGTCGCCACGCGCCGCCCGGCCAGAAGCCCCGCCCGGGCCAGCAGATAGCAACCCAGTTCCACCGCACAGATCCGCGCCCCGTCCCGCGCCTGACGCCGCAACCACGAAAACAGATCGCGATTGGCGTAGTGTTCCGCCCCCCAACTGGCCAGCACGAAGATCAGCTCGCCCCGCCGGTTACGATCTGAAACCGGCGCGGCTGCAATGTCGATCCCGTTGGAAGCGGGCACCCGTTCGCCCTCCATCGACAGGATGTCCCATTGGTAAAGCGGGGCGGAAGCCAGATAGTTCGCGATCCTCAGGGGTTCGATCAGGGTGATGAGCGTGGCCATGTTGAACCGCGGCACGATCACAAAGGTCAGCCGCGCGGGCGGCGGCGGGCCAGCGTTGGGCGGTGTGGGATGGGGTCGGGCAAAGGTGCCGGGCATCCGCCCAGACTAGCGGCAGCGCAACAACCGGGAAAGCCGGTTTCGGCCCCCCTTCGCCGCCGCTTCAATCAGGCAGGCATCAGCCCCAATCGCGCGACAACAGAAGGCGGGCGCTTTCGGCGGCTCCATCCGTCCGGTTCGCCCCCGCGCTGGCCAGGGGGCGGTCCAGCCCCTCGGCGATCAAGGCAGCCAGCCGCTCCGGTGTCAGCCGATCTTCGGGCAGAACAAGGGCGCGGCCCGCGCGGGCCAGAAGTTCGGCACGGTCGGATTGTTCGGTTTCGCCCTGGGCAGCAAAGGGCACCAGCACTGCGCGGCATCCGGCCACCAGTATATCGGCCACAGTATTATACCCGGCCTGCGACACAGACAGGCGCGATGCTGCCAGCAGCGCCACGAAATCGGTGCGGAAGCGGCAGAGCGTGACATTTTCCGGCGCGGCGGCGGCCAGCCGGTCATATTCGGCCTGAGCAAGATTGGGGCCAGTGATCACGCAATAGCGCAAATCCGCCCTGCCTTGCCGGGCCGCGCCAAGGGCTGCCCCCACCAGTGCCGCCCCCACGGCCCCCCCACCAGCCGAGACGACAACGTCAAACCCGTCTGGCAGGGTTGTCGGCGCGGGCGGACAGACAAAGCCGGTATAGCTGATCTTGTCGCGGATCTGTGCTGTCAGGGCAAAGGATGCCTCCAGCGGGGCAAAGGCCGGATCGCCATGCACCAGCACCCGGTCGAAATGGCCCAGAACCAGATCGACGGTTTCCTGATCGCGGCCCGGCTTGGTCTTGCGTTGCAGAATGTCGCGCAGCGAGGCCACCAGCAGGGGCCGGGGCTGGCGGTCACGGATCGCGGCCAGCAGGGGCAAAAGCTCAAACCGCATCTGGCGACGGCCAAAGGGGAAGGCTTCGGTCACCACGATATCCGGGGCGCAGCGGGCAAAGGCCGCCAGCAGCAGGTCGCGCCGATGGTCCAGATAGGCAGGGCCAGCGGGCTGCCCTGCGTCATCAACCAACCCGGCAAAGGCACCATCGCTGACGGCAAGCGGCGGCAGTGCCACATGGTCCATACCCGGTGCCGGAAACCCTGCAACCGGCAGCCCCCCCGTCACCAGCGTCACCTGTGCCCCGCGCGCTTGCAGGGCCTGTGCAATGCGGCTGGCCCGGGCCAGATGGCCGATACCCAGCAGATGCTGGACATAGAAGAACACTCTTGGCGCTGTCATGGCCGGTCTCCGGTCGGGTCGAACAGGGTGGCCAGCTGGTGGATGCTGGCGCGGTAATCCATATGTTGGCGCACCTGCGCCTCGATCGCGGCGGCACGGATGGCGCGGGCGGCCGGGTCGGTGATCGCATGATCCAGCGCTGCGGCCAATGCGGGCACATCATCGGCTGGCACCAGCCAGCCGCGGTCATCGCCCGTCAGCAATTCGGGGATGCCCGACGTATCGGTGGCGACGCAGGCCAGACGCTGGCTGGCGGCTTCCACCAGAACATTGGGCAGACCATCGCGATCGCCATCGCCGGTGATCGTGCTTGCCAGTGCAAAGATGTCGGCAGCCTGATAGGCGGCCAGCACCTCGGTCTGGTCCACCGCGCCCTGCCAATGGCAACGATCCGCAATCCCCAATTCTGCGGCCAGCGCCTTCAGGGCAGGCAGGTCCTTGCCATCGCCCAGATGATCGAACCGCCAGTGCCGCCCGGCGGGCAGATGTGCCAGCGCATGCAGCAGCCTGTCATACCCCTTTTTCGGCACGGCCCGGCCCACGCTGACAATCCGCACCGGATCGGCCGGATCACCGCCATCGCGCGCCGACCGCTGGCCCGCAAAGGGCGGAAAGCGATCAAGGTTCAACCCGTGATACTGCAGATGCACCCGGCCCGGATCGGGGGCCAGCGCTGCCAGATGCGCGCGGGCGGTGGCGGTGCAGGTCACTGTCCATTGCGCGCGGCCCAGCTTGCCGCGCAATTCCCAGTCGGGCGATGTCCAGATATCCTTGGCATGGGCAGAGATCGTGTACCCCCGCCCCAGCATCCGCGCCGCATAATCGGCAACCGACGCGGGCGTGTGAATGAAATGGGCATGCAGATGATCGGCACCAGCCGGAAACTCACGCAGCAGAACCATGGCCTGCCCCAGCCGCCGCAACCGGTTCGGGCTGGGATCGCGGCACAGATCGGCCAGAAACGGCCCGATCAACCGCCAGAAGCCCGGTCGCAGCACGGCCGCACCCAGACCACGCAGAACCCGCAGGGGTTCCTGATACAGATATTCCGGCAGATACAGCAGATCGGCCAGGATTTCGTCATGCAGCGGATGGCGCTTGCGATCCGTCGGATGGCGCAAAGACACGATGGTCAGATCGAACCCGGCCAGTTCCAGACCGCGCAATTCCTGCGCGATGAAGGTTTCCGACAGACGCGGATAGCCCTTCACGACCACGGCGATGCGTGGTCTCCTGCCCTGCGGTGGGGTCATGTCGCCGCCTGTTTCAGCGCCACGGATTCTGATTCAGACTTTCCATGCAGATATTCGCCCACAAGGGATGAAATGGTCTGCAACCCTTCCATCCGAAGATCGGCCCAGCCCTCTGATGGCCGGGCCATGCGCGGCAAGGCCTTCAGCGCCGCGGCCATCGTCACGGGGTTGGTCGCCTCTTCCGGCAGCAACATGCGGATCATGCCCAGCTCTGCCGCCCGGGTGGCGCGCAGCAACTGTTCCTCGCGCGGCTCGGTGCGCGGCACGATCAGCGCCGGTTTGTCAAAGGAGAGAATCTCGCAATAGGTGTTGTAGCCGCCCATCCCGACCACGGCCCGCGCGCCTTCGATCAGTTCTTCCATCCGCATGTCGAAATCGATCACTTCCAGCAGCGGCTGGCGGGCCCCGCGCTGACGGAATTCGGCGCGCATTTCAGATGACATATAGGGACCCAGCACGATCAGCGCCCGGTCTGTCAGTCCGGCGTCCTGCTCATAGGCCGAAATCACGCAATTCACCAGATCGGCCCCATCGCCGCCGCCACCCGTGGTGACCAGAATGTAATCGCCATCGGGGCGGTTTTCAGACCCCAGATCGGCATTGGCACTGCGCTGCAGGAACCCGGTGAAATCCATCCGCGCGCGCAGCCCGGGCGGCACGTCAAGCCCGGTCAGCGGATCATAGAAATCGGGCGGACCATAGACCCAGACATGATCGAAGAGCCGATCGATCTTGGTCATCACATCATTGCGCGCCCATTCGGCCTGCAGCAGATGCGGCGCATCCATCACATCGCGCAGACCCAGCACCAACGTGGTGCCCTGGGTTTTCAGATAGGCCAGCGTATCCTCGATCTCGCCGCGCAGGCCCATCGGTTCCTTGTCCACGATAAAGATATCAGGGCGGAAACTCTCGGCCGTATGGCGGATGATCGACCGGCGCATTTCGATCGTGTCGCGCAGATCGATATGTTCCGAGAGTGAGGTATATTCGCCATTGCGCAGCTTGATGACGCTGGGGATCTTCACGAAATCCACGCGCGAGCGATAGTCGAAGGCCCCCGCGATCTGCGAGCCCGAGATGATCAGTACCATCATCCCGCGATGATCCTGCACAAGCGCATGGGCAATGGCCCGGCAGCGCCGCAGATGGCCCAGTCCGAAGGTGTCGTGGCTGTACATCAGCACACGGGGATTGCGCTGCCGCTCTTTCATGGCGTCAGTTCCTTTCCCCGTCCGGCCGGGCGGGTGGTGTGGGTTGCCGTTCTGGCGGCCACATGCCGCATTGTGCACTCATTTGTAAGGGTCTGCTGCATCCCGTAACCCGTCTCCCAGAAAGTTGAAAGCAAGGATCACAAGGATCACAGGAACGACCGGCAGGATTAGCCAGGGATACAGGGCCACGATGTTCACACTTCGCGCCTCGGCCAGCAGGATGCCCCAGCTGGTGATCGGCGCGCGCAGACCCAGCCCCAGAAAGCTGAGCGCGGTTTCCCCAAGGATCATGCCCGGAATGGCCAATGTGGCCGAAGCGATCAGATGCGAGGTAAAGCCGGGGATCATGTGCCGCCCGATGATCCGGGGCGCCCCCGCCCCCATCAGGCTGGCCGCAAGAACATAATCCTCTTCGCGCAAGGACAGCAGTTTGGATCGCACGGCCCGGGCAAGCCCTGTCCAGTCCAGCAGGCCCAGGATCACCGTGATGCCGGCGTAAACCAGCAGCGGGCTCCAGGTCACCGGAATGATCGCGGCCAATGCCATCCAGAGAGGGGTGGTCGGGATAGATTGCAGCACTTCGGTTGCGCGTTGGGTGGCGGCATCGAACCAGCCGCCAAAGTACCCGGCAAGGCCGCCGATCACCACGCCCAGCACAAGGCTGATGGTCACGCCGATCAGGCCGATGGTCAGCGATATGCGCATCCCGTAGGTCAGGCGCGACAGCACATCCCGGCCCAGACGGTCGGTGCCCAGCAGAAACAGCGTGCCATCCTTGGCCGGGCAGACCAGATGCAGGCTTGCCGGGATCATGCCCCAGAAATCATAGCTGTCGCCCTGGCAGAAGAAGCGCAGCTTGTGCACCTGCGCGGGATCATCGGTATAGACCCGCCGCAGATTGTCCATGTCCAGCTCTTGCGTCCGGCCATAGACGAAGGGCCCGACAAAGGCCCCGTCATGGAACAGATGCACCCGCTGCGGCGGGGCATAGATCGCATCCAGATTGCGGGTATCCTGATGGTAAGGGGCCAGAAATTCGACAAACAGCACCGCTGTATAGGCCAGCACCAGAAAGATCAGCGACAGGAATGCAATCCGGTGGCGGCGGAATTTCCACCACATCAGCCGCAGATGCGACGCCTCGGCCAGCGCACCGGCGCGATCATCGCTTTCCGCCGGATCAAAGGGCAGATCGGACACGAAATGCGGCAAAGGCTGCGGATCGGATCGCAAGGTCATTTCGCGCTCCCCTGTCCCAGCCGGATGCGCGGGTCCAGCAGCGCCAGCGCAATGTCGGATACCAGCGTGCCCAGCACCGTCAGCGCCGCAAGGAACATCAGGAACGATCCGGCAAGATACATGTCCTGGCTTTGCAACGCCCGGATCAGCATCGGGCCCGTGGTTTCCAGCGACAGCACGATGGCCGTCACCTCGGCCCCGGAAATCATCGCAGGCAGGATGGACCCGATATCGGCGATGAAGAAATTCAGCGCCATGCGCAGCGGGTATTTGCGCAAGACCTTGCCCGGTGCCAGCCCCTTGGCACGGGCGGTGATGACATATTGCTTCTGCAATTCATCCAGCAGATTGGCCCGCAACCGCCGCACCATGCCCGCCGTCCCCGCAATGCCGATGATGATGACCGGAATCCAGATATGGCCAAGGATCGACCTAGCCTTCTCCCAGCTCATCGGTTCGTTCACATATTGGCTGTCCATCAGATTGCCGATCGACAGGCCGAACCAGACATTCGCGAAATACATGGCCATCAAGGCCAGCATGAAATTCGGCACAGCCAACCCGATCAGCCCCAGAAAGGTCAGCCCGTAATCGCCCCAGCTGTATTGATGCGTGGCGGAATAGATGCCGATGGGAAAGGCCAGCACCCAGGTGAACAGGATGGTCAGCACCGACAGCACGAAGGTCAGCCAGAGCCGGTCGCCCACCACCTCGTTCACCGGCAGGCGATAGGCGAAACTATAGCCGAAATCGCCGGTGACCATTCCGCCAACCCATGTCAGATAGCGCATGTATTGCGGCTGATCGAAGCCGTATTCTTCGCGCAGCATCTCGATTTCATCGAGATCAGCCTGTTCGCCCAAGGCGCGCAGTTCCGCGACGTGGCTTTCGAAATAGTCGCCCGGCGGCAATTCGATGATGACGAAGACACAGACCGAGATCAGCAGCAGCGTGGGGATCATGGTCAGGATGCGGCGCAGGATATAGCGGATCATGGCTCAGCCCTCACGATAAAACAGCGTATCGGGCAGATAGGCGCCCAGATAGCTGACGGGTTCAAAGCCATACAAGGCCCGTTCCGGCATATTGGCCAGCCGCGCCGAATGCACCACAGGCTGCAGCGCGCCGTTCACCGTGCCGATGGAAAACACCTGATCAGCACGCAGCGCCAGCATTGCGTGCCAGATGGCCTGACGCTGCGCCGGATCATCGCTGGAATTCCAGCCCCCCAAAAGCGCCAGAAGCTGCGCAGCCTCGGGCATGTCCGGGGCTTCGCCCGCCTCACCGTTTGATGCATGGTGGCTGCCCCAAAGAGGCCATTGCAACTGATCGCCGCTGGTCGGGGCCAGTTCTTCGGGCGGGGTATCGGCATCGGGCACCCCGTTGTCGAGCCCGGTCCAGACCGACATTTGCACCAGCCCGGCCAGAATACGGCTGCGCAGGATGTCGCGCTGCGACGACCGGATATAGAGCGCCAGCCCCACCGCGCGGTAATGATCGCGGATCAGTTCCAGAACATCGGTCTCCACCGCGCTTTCGCCTGCCGTTTCGACCACGATCCCGGCCTGACGGCCATCGGGCAGACGGCGGATGCCCCCCGGCCCATAGTCGGTCAGCCCGATGTCATCCAGCAACTGCCGCGCCAGATCAGGATCATACTGCGCCCAGGCTGACGCATATTCGGGGCGGAACAGGGGGCTGTCAGGGGTCACCGTATCGGCCCCTTCGCGCGCCAGACCGAAGAACAGCGCCTTGTTGATCTCTTCGCGCCGGATCGCCACCGACAGGGCACGCCGCATCCGCACGTCGCGGAACAGATCACGCCAGACCGGATCGGCACAATTGAGATTGGGGTAAAGCGCCACGGCCGACCCTTGCGTCTTGGGCCAGAGCGAGACGTGCAGCCCATGCGACGCTTCGGCCTGTTTCAGCAGCGTATAGTCGCCAAAGGCAACCCCGGCCATCTGCAGATCGCTTTCGCCCGTGGCCGTCTTGGCCAGAATGACCTCGGAAGACGCGACGGTCAGCACCACCTTGTCGATATAGGGCAGTTGCGTTCCGGCCTGATCGACACGGTGGAAACAGGGGTTCCGTTCAAAGATGAACTGATCTGCCGGGGGCGCCGTGCGCGGACGCCAGGCCTCAAGCGTAGGCAGATCGGGGTTTTCAGGCCGGATCGACCGCGACATCTTGATATGCAGTCGCCGCCAATCTTCGACATCCTGCTCCGCCGCCATCCGCTCCAGATCGGCCTTGTCGGCATAGCTGGCATGAAATTGCCGCAGATAGGCGCTTGGCATGAACAGCACCGTTGGCAGCGGGGCGGCAAGGCGTGGCAGAAAGGCGGGCATCGGGCTGACAAAGCTGTAGCGCACGGTCAGATCGTCGATCACCTCGAACCGGGCCGGTTCCCCGCCCGCCATCAGTTCCGGCGGCACGCCGCTTTTGTACAGTTTGGGATGGGTGATCACGTCTTCCCAGGTGTAGCGGAAATCTTCGGCCGTGAACGGGCTGCCATCCGACCAGCAATGGCCCGCGCGCAGATGGAAGGTGAAGATGCGATCCCCCTCCACCTCGAACCGCGACAGGATATCGGGGCGCAGTTGCAGATCGGGGCCATAGCCCACCAACCGGGCATAGCTGTAGATGGGGATCAACCGCACATCGCGCTGCCCACCAACGATGATCCGCAGCGTGCCGCCCCTGCGGCCGGTTTCTCGGCCCAAGGCCGGCAGGTCCAGCACGCGCGGATCGCGCGGGATCACCGGGGCCGGGCCGGGGGCGGCCTGCGTTTCGGCAAATGCGCTGGATGCTGGCCAGACCATCGGCAGCGCGATCGAGGACATCAGTCCCTGCAGGGTTTGGCGGCGGGTGATCATCGGCAAAGCTCCGTCGCATCGGCCTGCGGATGGGCCAGAACCTGATGCCCGCCGCCCAGATCAACCGGCTGCAAACGCGTGGCACCGGGGCGGAACACCTCGGGCCAGTCGGCGGCGGCCACCGTGCTGGGCCGGGCGGCCTGCGCGAAGTCCAGCGGCCGATCCAGATCGGCATAAGGCACGGCGGCCAGCAGCATTTTGGTGTAAGGATGCACCGGGGCGCGCATCAGGGTTTCCCGCGGCGCGATTTCCACGATCCGGCCCGCATACATCACCGCCACCCGGTCGGCCATGTAATCGACGACCGCCAGATTGTGCGAAATGAACAGAAGCGTCAGCCCCAGTTCCTTTTGCAGGTCCTTCAGCATGTTCAGGATCTGCGCCTGCACCGACACATCCAGCGCCGAAACCGGTTCGTCACAGATCAGCAGATCGGGGGCAAGCGTCAGGGCACGGGCAATGCCGATGCGCTGGCGCTGCCCGCCCGAAAAGCTGTGCGGGTATCGGTTCACCGCGCCACGGTCGAGCCCGATCAGGCGCAGCCATTCGGCGCTGGTGGCGCGGCGGTCCTGCTTGCTGCCGATGCCGTGAATATCCAGAGGCTCGGCCAGAATGTTCCCCACGCTCATGCGCGGGGACAGCGACGAAACCGGGTCCTGAAACACCATCTGGATGCGGCGGCGCAGCTGTTTCAGGGCGTCGCCCCTTGCGGCCAGCACATCCAGTGGGCCGCTGCCATCATCAAAGGCAATGCTGCCCGCATCCGGCGTGACCGCGCGCATCAGCATCTTGCTCAGGGTGGATTTGCCACAGCCGCTTTCGCCCACCAGCCCCAGACATTCGCCGCGCCGGATATCAAAGCTCACATCATCCACCACCTTGCGCGGCGGGGTGGCCGTGCCAGACAGGAACCAGGATTGCGATTTGGTGGCATAGGATTTCGTCAGGCCCCGCACTTGCAGCAGCGGCGGCGGATCGCTGCCCGGTGGCGGAGCGGGCGGGACAGTGCGCGCCAGCACACCATGCAATTGCGCCGGATCGATCCGCACCTCGCGCAGCGGAACCAGCCTTGCGCCCGGTTCCATGTCGAATTGCGGCACGGCAGTCATCAGGCCCTTCAGATAGGCATGGCCCGGATTGCGGAACACCGGACCGACCGGCCCCGCCTCCATCACCCGGCCGCGATAGACCACGACCACCTCATCGGCCAGATTGGCCACCACGCCCAGATCATGGGTGATCAGCAGAACCGCCATGTTCAACCGGTCGCGCAGATCGCGCAACAGACCCATGATCTGCGCCTGAATGGTGACATCCAGCGCCGTCGTGGGTTCGTCGGCAATCAGCAACGACGGCCCGCAAACCAGCGCCATGGCGATCATCGCACGTTGGCGCATCCCGCCCGACAATTCGAACGGATACATCCCGAACACGCGCGCCGGATCGGCAAAGCCTACAAGCGCCAGCATCTCCTCGACGCGGGCGCGCTGGTCGCGCGGCGGCAGGGCGGTGTGGATGCGCAGCGCTTCGGAAATCTGGTTGCCGATGGTATGCAGCGGCGAAAACGAGGTCATCGGTTCCTGAAAGATCATGCCGATATGGCGACCCCGGATTGCGCGCATCCGCAGCCCGTCGCGCGGCAGGGCAAGCAGATCGACCGGAGCCGCCGTCTTGCCATCCGCCTGCGGTTCCGCCAGCAGGATGCGCCCCCGCGTCCGCGCGGTCGAAGGCTGCAAGCCCATGATCGTCTGGCCGATCACCGATTTGCCAGACCCGGATTCCCCGACCAGCGCCGTGACCTTGCCGGGCGCGACGCGAAAGCTGACCCCTCGCACGGCATCCAGCAGCCCCCCAGGAACGGCGAAAGAGACATGCAAGTCTTCGATGCGGAGCAAGTCCGTCATGCTGTCAGCCATGGCTGCATTCATACGTCATGTCCCCGGACCCACCGTTTCTTTGGTGACAGCTGCCCCGGCAGTGCCGCCTTGCGGTGATGTTTGCGCCACCGTAGCGGCGCAAACCCGGCCTGTCCACAACGAGGCAATCCCGGGTGGCGCGACGGACATCGCGCTGTGGCAAGCAGATCAGCCTGCCGTATCCATGACGGGTTCGGGCAAGTCGCTGGTGCGCTGGAACACAAAG
This sequence comes from Gemmobacter denitrificans, assembly GCF_036964905.1. Lineage (NCBI taxonomy): Bacteria > Pseudomonadati > Pseudomonadota > Alphaproteobacteria > Rhodobacterales > Paracoccaceae > Gemmobacter > Gemmobacter denitrificans. The sequence goes on along the minus strand of NZ_JBALHR010000003.1, from coordinate 472,177 downwards.
ACCGGCACTGGCTGGCTCAATCCCCGCAAGGTCACAAGATCGGGCGAACAGCAACCCAGGGTCGGGATGCCGGCCCGTTCCATGCATTCCGCCGATATGACCAACTGCACCCCCAGCTCCTTTGCCTTCCCCTCCAGCCGACTGGCAAGGTTCACGGTATTGCCAAGCGCGGTCAGCCGCACCGGCGACTGATCGGTCTGCCGCGATGCCCCGATCCGCCCCAGAATGGCCGGTCCGCAATGCAGCCCGATGCCCATGGCCAGCGGCGCGGGCAGGTCTTCCTTCAGGCTCAGGTTCAACGCATCCAGCACCCCCGCCATGGCGCGGGCCGCCATCACCGCCTCGCGCGCACCTTCAGCCGAGGATTTGCCAATCCCGAAGATCGCCATGATCCCGTCGCCCATGAACTTGTCAACGTAGCCGCCGCTGTCTTCGATCGCATCAGCCATATGGCCCAGAAAGCGGTTCAACAGGAACACGGTGTCATAGGGCAGGCGGGTTTCGGACAGTTTGGTAAATCCGCGCAGGTCGATGAACATCACCGTCAGATCGCGTTCCACGCCCCAGCTCAGCCGGTCTTCGGTTTCGGGCGGCGGGCCTTCTTCGCCTGCAGGCAATAGGGTGGATACGGTGATATCGCGCTGCACCACCATCTGACAGGCCAGCCGCACATGCGCGGGGGCCCCGATCCGGCGCAGCACGGCCTGTTCGGCGGCATTGGGCGGTGCCAACCCTTCCGCCCCCTGCATCACCCGGACCCGGCAGGTCGAACAGCGCGCCCGCCCCCCGCAGACGGCCGCATGGGGGATCTGGTTGATCCGGCTGATTGCCAGCAAGGGCAGGCCACGCGGGGCCTGCACGCTGCGCCCGCCCAGATAGGTGACCTTGACGCGGGATCCCAACCGATCGGCCAGGCGCATGGCCAACCAGACCACGACCAGCAGCGCCAGAAGGGTCAGATACAGCCGCTCTGCCCGTTCCGCCTGCAGATACAGCGTGGCAGCCTGGTCAGGCGTCAACGGCGATTCAGCAGTGCCCAATGTTGCGGCAAAGATGCGCCCTGCCGTGGCAAAGCCTGCATAGGACAGCAGCGGCACCGCCACAGCAAGAAACTGCCAGATCACCAGCGTCTGCCGGAACCAGGCCCGCCCGCCCAGCCAGTGATAGAGCCCGATGCAGCCATGGGTCCAGATCAGGGCCATCAGGATCGCGATATTCAGCGCGCCCCCCGGCCAAAGCGCGCCCAGGGCATAGGAATAATCCCCGGCGATCCCCGCAACCGGGGTAACCTGTCGCATGGCGATCACATGACGTATCAGCCAGAGCGGGGCCAGAAGGGCAAAGCCCATCTGCGCCAGATTGCGCAACCCGATGCGATGGGTGGAAATCTGCAGGATCTTCCACAGCCCAAACGCCACATGCAGCCCCGCCGCCGCCAACAGCAGCGCATTGCCCGGCAGACTTCGGGTTATGGCCGTGCGCCAAAGCTGCGCGGTCTGCATCGCCTCAAACGACACAAGACCAAGCGCATGATTGAGGAAATGGGTCAGGACAAAGGAAAACAGCACCAGACCGCTGGCCAGACGCCAGAAACCCGGGTTGCGCAGGCGTAGCCTGATCCGCCCCAATGCGATCCTGCTGGTCATGCCATCCCCATTCCCAAAGCATCCCCTTCATTCCCCCTACACGATCATCCATCCGGGCCGGGTGCCGGCATCGGCGGGGGAAGGGTAGCGACAAGCGACAACCAGCGGCAGGCGCCCCATGAAGAACGGCAGATAGGGGCTGATGGGCCGATCTACCAGTCCCCTGCGCCCCGCCTCGCTGTATCCGGGCGTTCCATCCAGAAAGCCGAAAATGTTCCGTCACGCAAGGCCGCGACACCGATCACAGTCTTGTGTGGAAAACCTGCGATAGTTGGTGCAGGGTTTCCGCCGCAACAGTACCACCAGAAGGCCCGACATGCGCAAAGACAAGATGCCCCCTCCCTCTCCAACTGGACAGTTGTTGAAGGGGGTGTTCGCACCGCTCCGGTCCCTGGCCAGAGCAGCAGAGATTGGGCAGATGATGCGGGCCATTTGCCTGTGGCTGGCGGTGCTGACGCTTGGCGCGGCCGCCTATGCCCAGACACCGCCACCCCAGGAAAAGCTGGATGCGCTGGCTGAATTGCTGGCCGACCCGGATTTGCGGGCCTGGATCGATGCACAGGCCAAGGCCCCGTTGGTCCCGGTAGAAACGCTCCCCCCGACGACGGAACCACAAAGCTCCGTGCTGGCCGCACGGCTGGACAGCATGGAAGCCTATTTCGAAGATACGCTAGAGGCCATTCCAACCTTGCCAGCACAGGCCAGCCGGGCGCGCACGATCTTCATGCAGGAGGTGAACGCCCGCCGCCCCATCGTCGTGATCGGGCTTGTTGCAGCCTTTGTTGCAGTCGGCCTAATTCTGGACAGGGCGCTGCATCTCATGACCGCACGCTATCGGCGCTGGATGATCGCGCAATCGCCCTTTACGCCTTATGGTCGTGTGCGGGCGCTGGCCGGGCGCATCTTCTATGCGATCCTGAAACTGGCGGTCTTTGTGCTGGGTAGCATCGGGCTGTTTCTCAGCTTTGAGTGGCCGCCCTTGCTGCGGGAAATCGTGCTGGCTTTGCTGGCCGCCGCGCTGGCTGCGCGCCTTGCGGTGCTGGTCGGGCGGGTGCTGCTGGTGCCCCCTTCGATGAACCTGCCCCATGCCGCCGAATATCGCATCCTGCCGATTTCCGACGAAATGGCCCAACACTGGTATCGCTGGGGCACGATCCTGACCGGTCTTGTCGCCGCATTCTTCGCCATCATGGCAGTGGCTGGCTATCTGGGATTTGACGCGGCAGGCCAGCGCGCCATTCTGATCCCGACCAAGATGATCTGTCTGGTTGCGGCGCTTGCCGCCGTCTGGCGTCGGCCCAACGCAGGCACTGGCACTGGCCACACCGTTTCATGGCTGCTGGCGGCCTATTTCGTGCTGCTGTTCATTCTGGATGAGATCGGCGCGCGCCTGATGTTCTGGCTGGCCGTCGCTGCGGTGTGTCTGCCCGCCCTGATCTGGGTGGCGAACCGGGCCGTGATCCATGTGTTGCGCGCGCCGCAACGCCCGCAAGCCCAGGCCGAACCCGACAGTGAGGGTGGAAGCAGCGAAGACATGCCGTCAGAAACCGTGATCGCGGCCGGGGCGCAAGACCGGCCTGTGCCCCCGGTCATCGTTGCCGTGGTGGATCGGGGCATCCGGGTGGTGCTGATCGCCTTGGCCGTGCTGCTGTTGGGACGGGTCGCAGGGATCACCCTGGACAGCATCGACGCGCGCGAAACCATGGCGGACCGGTTGATCGCGGGTTCGGCCAATGCGCTCATCATCATCCTGGCCGCCGATTTCGGCTGGAGCGTCATCAAGGCGATCATCGCCCACAAACTTGGCCAGATCGAAGGGGAAAGCGCCGGTTCCGCCCCCGGCCATGCGGTGGCGGCAGATCATGCCCGCAGCCGCACCCTGCTGCCCATTCTGCAGAACATCCTGTTCGCAACCGTCGTGGTGGTGACCGTGCTGATGGTCCTGTCTTCGCTGGGGGTCGAGATCGCGCCCCTGATCGCCGGGGCTGGTGTTGTCGGGGTTGCCATCGGTTTTGGCGCGCAGACGCTGGTCAAGGATGTGATCGCGGGGATCTTCTATCTGTTCGACGATGCGTTTCGGGTGGGGCATTACATCACCAGTGCATCGCATATGGGCACGGTGGAAAGCTTCAGCCTGCGCTCGGTCAAGCTGCGCCATCACCGGGGCTATCTGACTGTGGTGCCGTTCAGCGAACTGGGCGCGATCCAGAACCTGACCACCGAATTCGTGATCGACAAATTCAATATCACAGTCGATTACGCCACCGATCTGGAAGAGGCGCGCAAGATCATCAAGAAGATCGGGCAGGAACTGGCACAGAACCCGGAATTCGCCCCGAACATCTATGAACCGCTGAAGCTGCAAGGTGTGCAGGCCTTCGGCGAATACGGGATCGAGTTGCGGTTGAAGATGGTCACCAAACCGGGCGAACAGTTCGTGATCCGCCGCCGCGCCTATCTGAACATCGCCAAAGCCTTTGCCGAAAAGGGCATCAAGATCCCCTTCCCGACGGTGCATGTGCAGGATGGCAATGCGTCGGCCGCGGCAGCAAAGCTGATGGCAGAGCGCAAGGCCGCTGCAGAAGCAGCAGCAGCGACACAGGGCTGAACATCACGACGGGCAAAAAAATACCCCCGCAAGGTGCCAAAGCCTTGCGGGGGTTTCTGTTTCAGATTGTGGTCCGTTCGCTCAGGCGGCGGCGTAAAGGCGCGGGCTGACCAGCGCGGCAGGGGTCTGGCCACGCAGGGTCTTTGCCACGGCCAGCACTGCCAGATCAACGATCGGCTCCAGCAGGACAACCGTCATATAGGCCAGACCGAAGGTTGCGACCGAGGTGGTGGCCGCAAAGCCCTGACCGTAGAAGGCCCAGAACGCCACCCAGGCCACGATGCCGCCCTGATAGACCAGCGAAAGCTGCAGAACCTGCGCATAGGCCAGATCGACATAGGCGGTGCCCGGCGCGATCAGGCGCTTGGCCACGACCATCATCACGAACATCGGGGCCAGCAGCGTGGTCATGTTCATGCCGAATTGCGGCAGGTCGGTCGGGGCGAAGAACATCCCCTGCACCAGAAGGCCAAGGGCAAGCCCGATGGCCGACGGCCCCGCGCCCAGCAGCAGGAACAGGGTTGACCCCAGAATCAGGTGCACTTCGGAAACACCAACCGCGAAATGCGGCAGGACTTCGAAGAAGATGAAGGTCAGGACGCCAGCCGCAACGCTGCGCAGCGCCAGCGACGCCACACCGCTTTCACGGATGGTTTCACGGGCGTGCCAGAGTGCCGTGGCGCCAGCCGCAGCGGCAGTACCATAGCTCAGCACGATTTTTGCCCCGTCCACGAGGCCCGGTTCGATATGCATGTCTCTCTCCTTGCCGTCACACCCGACGGCAGTTGTCATTGTCCTTGCAAGGCCGGTCTCCTGGCTCGCGGGTCATGGCCCCTGCCCGCCTTCCCGCCCCGGTTCGGGGGCAGTGGCTGTTGGACAGGCGCTCACCGCTGACAGTCGCGGGGGCGGCTGGGGTCGGGGCGCCGCGATTTGGTCCGCCCTTCCCCATTCCCGTTTCAGCCCTTGGCCTTTGCACCTCGGGCACCTTGATGATCCTTTGTTGCGCCGGGTTGGCGGATCGTCAAGTCGGCAAACGACATGCGCAGCGGCGGGACCGAACCGCAACCCTCAGGCAATTGCGGCAGGCAGCCGGTCCGGGCGGTGATCAGCGCGGGCCAGCGCCTCGGCCAACAGCCGGTGCAGCTCGGCCGTCCAGCCTGTTGCCGGGCGGGCGGCAAGGCGGTGCAGATGGGCAATCCGCATCGGTGAAAGTGTCTCGATGGCCAGTGGCCCTGCGTCGATCAGCATCAGAAGATCGGCCAGATCATCCCCCGAAATGCCATCGGGCAGGGCATCGGGGCGCAGCTCTGCAGGCAAACCCGCTGCAATCTTGCGCTCCAATGCGCGGGTCCGGTGGCGGGCGGCAAGCGATGGCCCCAACCCGCCCTGCGCCGTGGAATGCCCCTCGGCCAGATGCACGGCAGTGACATGCGGATCATCGGGCAGATCGCCCAAGGGAAGTGGCGTCAGGTCAAACCCCGCCGCATCGCCGTCCAGCAGCATGGCCGCCGGGGGAAAGGCGCAGGTCGATGGCAGCGCAACATCGGTGAAAGGCCCCGCCGAAGTTGCGCGCAGGCTCTGCGCATGAATGTGCAGATGGCCGCCAAAATGCAGCCGGAGCCCAGCCGCCGCCAACCGTTCGGCCACCTGCGGGATGGGGGCCCGCCTGACCAAAGTTGCGCCGGGCAACACCGGGGCAAGGCCGGGCCAATGGTCCAGCACCGGGTAATGCGACACCGGCACCAGCACCTTGCCCAAGGTTTTCGCCCGGGCGCAGACATCCGCGATCCAGTCGAACAGATAGGGTTTCTGGCGCAGCGCCGCCGTCCAGCCCGCAGCCGACGGGTCCAGAAAGGCGCGTTTGCGATGGGGGTCGGCAATGCCCGTGCGCGGCTCGAAGATCGTGACATCCAGCAGCAGAAGCCACAGGCCCGGCTCGGGTTCGATCAGGCATGACGCGTCGGGCAGCCATCGGATGATCCCGCCATCCGCCGATCGGGCCGGATAGACCCTGTCCTGCGGTCGATCCGACAGGCCAAACGGGCTTTCCCAATGCAGATCCCCCTCACGCCGACGCTGACCGAACCGGGCCAGCAGCGCCAGCGCATCAGCCGCACCCGGGCAGCGCATGGCGGGCGACTGCACGGCGTCGGGCAGGCTGGGATCGCTGGTCAGCAGCCGTGTCTGCCCCGGACCGGTGACAAAGCGCATGGCCGTATGCTTGCCCGCAATCGCGTAGCCGTCATGGTTGCCGGGCAAAAGGTGGATGCGCAGGCCCAGATCATCTTCGGCCCAGGTCAGCAGATCGGCGGCACGGCGCAGGTTTTCAATCTGTCCGTCATCGCTGATATCGCCCGCGATCACCACCTGACGAACACCCCGCGCGGCGATCCGTTCAAGTGCAGCGCACAGGGCAGGCAGGCTTTCATTCACCCCGCGCGCATAGCCGCGCATTTCCGACCATGGGCGATACAGTCGCGGCCGGTCGCCCGCATCGAACCCTGCCAAGCCGAAATTCCCCTGCGGATCGTGCAGGTGCGGGTCGGCAATCAGCGCCACGCGAAAAGGCGGCCTTGGCGCCATGACCTAACGGCGGCGATACAGGAAATAGCGATCCGCAGGCACCGCCGCTGGCAGGGCCAAGGGCTCCAGACGCGGATGCTGCAACGGCAGGCCAGACACGCCGATCCCGCCCGGCCCCAGCAGATCGGCCACCAGAGCAGGCAGCCATTCCAGCGTCAGCGCGTCACGGGCCGCGTTGCCCGTGCCGATATCGGCATGCACGACCGCCGCATCCTGCCTGGCAAACTGCCGCGCGCTGTCGCGGATTTCCCCCAGAAACAGATCGCCCGGCGCGGGGATCGAGCTTTCATGCGCGGCCAGAGCGCGGTCAAAGGCGATGATCCGGCGGCCTGGGAAAATCTCGCGCAGATGGCTGTAGGTCCGACCATTACCAAGACCCAGTTCCAGCACCGCCCCCTGCGCCGGCAACTCCAGGTCGGCGGCGACATGGTTCAGCACGTCGCGCTGCGCCATCATGCGGCGGATGAAACTGTCCAGTCGGCTCATGCCTTGTCCTTTCCGTTGGCGATCATCCGGCGCAATCAGGCCTTGACCACCTTGTCCATCGGCAGACCCAGCCTGCCAAAGACATTGCGGGTATCAATGATCAGCGACGCGGCTTCAGCAATCGCCGCATAGTCGATGCCATCATGATCAGTGGAAATCAGCACGGCATCAAAGCCCGCGATGATGTCACGCTCCAGCGGCACCGAGGCCTGCCCGGTCAGCGGCCCATAGGCACGGGTGCGCGGAATCGCGGGTACATAGGGATCGTGATATTCCGCCACCCCACCGCGTTCCCCGATCAGCTCGATCAGCTTCAGCGACGGGCTTTCGCGAATATCGGGCACGTTTTTCTTGTAGGCCAGCCCGATCACCAGAACCCGCGACCGGCTGAGCGCACGCCCCAGCCGCTGATCCAGCGCTTCGGCCAGACGGCCGATCACATGGCGCGGCATCGCGGAATTGATCTCGCCCGCCAGTTCGATGAAGCGGGTTGTCAGATCATATTCGCGGGATTTCCACGTCAGATAATAGGGATCAATCGGGATGCAATGCCCGCCCAGACCGGGCCCCGGATAGAAGGGCATATAGCCGAAGGGCTTGGTCTTTGCGGCCTCGATCACTTCCCAGATGTCGATGCCCATGGCGTCGTAGATCACCTTCAATTCGTTCACCAGCGCGATATTCACCGCACGGAACACGTTTTCGGTGATCTTCACCGCCTCGGCCGCCGAAGGCGAGGATACGGGCACGATACGTTCGAACACCGCGCCATAAAACGCCTCGACCAGCGCCTGCGCCTGCGCCCCGTCGCCTGCCACCACCTTGGGGATCGTGGCTGTGGTGAAGGCGCGGTTGCCCGGGTCTTCGCGTTCAGGCGAAAAGCCAAGGAAGAAATCCTGGCCCGACCGCAACCCGCCCGATTCAAGGATCGCCTTTACCGGGCCGGTGGTGGTGCCCGGATAGGTCGTGCTTTCCAGCACAACCAGTTGCCCCGGACGCAGGCAGGCGGCGATCTGGTCGCAGGTGCGGGTGATGAAGCTCAGATCAGGTTCGCGGTGCCGGGTCAGCGGCGTGGGCACGCAGATCACGATCACATCGCACGCGCCCAGACGGGTGAAATCGGTGGTCGCCGACAGATGGCCGCTGCCGGTCAGCGCCTGCAAGTCGGCATCCGACACCGCTTCGATATAGCTGCGCCCGGCGTCGATCTGCACGATCTTGGTCGGGTCGATGTCAAAGCCCAGCACGGCAAAGCCCGCCTTGCCGCAGGTCACCGCCAGCGGCAGCCCGACATAGCCCAGCCCAAGCACCGCCACTTTCGCGTCCCGCGCGCCGATCCTGTCCAGAAGTGCCATGCGATCCCGCCTTGTTGTGCCGCGCCTTCACCTGTGCTCTAGCCCCCTGCCTTGTCAAGGCAGCGGCGCCAAACATCGCCGCACAGTCACCCCCGTGTGACCGCGTGCCGGGAGCGGTTGGTTCGCGGCGGTCATTCGGCTAACCTGTATCTCCGACAGGCCGGATGGACCCGACAGATGACACAGAACCCGCCGCGCATCGCCTTTTATGCGCCGCTGAAATCGCCCGATCATCCGGTGCCGTCGGGCGACCGGCTGATGGCGCGGTTGCTGATGCGGGCGCTGGCGATGGCAGGGTTCGAGGTCACCCTTGTGTCCGGCCTGCGCGCCTATCTTGGCGATCCCGATGACAGCGCAGCGCTGGCGGCGCTTCGGCAGGCAGCAGAGGCAGAACAGGCGCGGATCGCGGCAAGCTGGGGCGACATCCCGCCCGATCTCTGGTTCTGCTATCACCCCTATTACAAATCGCCCGATCTGATCGGCCCCACGCTTTCCCGGCGGTTCAGCCTGCCCTATGTCACCTGCGAGGCATCGCTGTCGCGCCGGCGCAATCAGGGGATCTGGGCAGAAACGCAGGCCGGGGTGCAGGCCGAATTGCAAAGAGCCGCGCTGAACCTGTGCCTGACGGCTCGCGATGCGGCAGGTCTTGGTGCCATGCTTGACCAGCCACGACTGGCCCGGCTGGCCCCCTTCATCGACATCGAACCACTTGCCCGGGTCGCGCCCCGGCCAGACACCGGCCATATCGTGACTATTGCGATGATGCGCCCGGGCGACAAGTTGGCCAGTTACGCCGCCATCGCGGCAGCCCTGCGCGGCCTGCCTGCTGGCACCGATTGGCGGTTCAGCGCGGCGGGCGACGGCCCGGCCCGGGCAGCGGTTCAGGCGCTGTTTGCCGATTTGCCGCAAGACCGCATCCACTGGCTGGGGGCATTGCCCCCCGAAGGCGTGGCGCAGTTGTTGGCCAGTGGCACGCTCTATCTTTGGCCCGGCTGCGGCGAGGCCTATGGGCTGGCCTATCTGGAAGCGCAGGCGGCGGGCCTGCCTGTCGTGGCCTGGCAAGTTGCAGGCGTGCCCGAAGTGGTGCATCCCGATGCTGGGGGCCAACTGGTCCCTGAAGGGGATGTGGCGGGGCTGGCACGAACGGTGGCATCGCTTTTGTCCGATCCGGCCACTGCGGCAGCCGCCGGGCGCGCGGCACGGCAGGCAGTACTGGCGCGACATTCCCTTGATGCAGCGGCGGAACGGCTGGGCACCCTGCTGCGCGACGTGATGGAGGGCAGGACATGACACCAGAGGGCTTGAAGGCAAGGCTGGATGATCTGGCCCGGCAGGGCCGACAGATCGATCTCTGGTGGCGCGATGACGATGCCATTGCCCCGGGTCCGGCGCTGGACCGGCTGCTTGCACTTGCCGGGCAACATGGCGTTCCGCTAACCATCGCGGCCATCCCCGCCCATGCCGGGCAGGCGCTGGCTGACAGGCTGGCCCAAGCGCAGGATATTGCGGTGGCCGTGCATGGCTGGGATCATGCAAACCACGCCCCCCCCGACGAGAAGAAGCAGGAACTGGGGGCGCACCGGCCTGTGGCACAGATACTGGACGATCTGGGCCGGGGGCTTGCCCGGCTGGCCGCGCAGCATGGCCCAAGGTTTGTGCCAGTCCTTGTGCCGCCCTGGAACCGGATCAGCCCCGACCTGGTGCCGTATCTGCCCGGCCTAGGATTTCGGGCGCTATCGGTCTATGGCCCGCCCAAACCCGCGGCACTGCCGGTCATCAACACCCATCTCGACGTCATGGCCTGGCGCGGCCTGACAAAGGGTCGCCCGCCCGCCGACATGCTGGCCGAACTGGACGGGTTGCTGGCGCAGCCGATTTCAGGCCCTTTGGGCGTGCTGAGCCATCATCTGGTGCATGATGAAGCCGCATGGCAAAGCCTGTCGGCGCTGCTGTCGGTCACATGCGGCCATCCGGCCTGCCATTGGCGCGCCCTTCCCGATCTGCTGCCCTGATTACAGAAGGATGGTCTGCCGATCGCGGCCACAAAAGGCCCCGGGGAACAGGTCTTGCGCCTTCGCGTCAATTTCCACCAACTCGGCATCGGGGCGATAGAGGGCGTGATGCACAAGACCCAGACGCTTCACCCCGGCCTGTTGGGCCAGCATCACCGCGTGTTCCCATGTGGAATGACCGAAATTGCGATAGGTTTCGAACTCATCCTCGGTGAAGGCCGCGTCATAAAGCGCGAGATCGACACCCTGCATCAGATCCAGAACGGTCGGGTCCATCTGGCCGGGTTCGTGTTCGGTATCGAACAGGATGGCGACGGAACGCCCCCCGATTTCGAACCGATAGCCCACAGCCCCGTCGGGATGGTTGAGCCATCCTGTGCGCACCGTCATCCCTGCCGGCCCGGCCAGCACATCGCCGGGGCAGAAATCCCGCGTTTCGATCCGGGCCTTGAACACCTCGGGCCCGACTGGAAAATAGGGTTTGCGCATGAAACCGCAGAGCATGTCCTGCGTGGTCATCTGGCCATGCAGATGCCCCGACCACAACCGCACCTGCGCCGCAGGATCATAGAAGGGCGCAAAGAATGGCAGGCCCATCATGTGATCGTAATGCGAATGGGTGAAGAACAGGTCGATCTGGGTCTGGCCCGCATTGCGCAGCGCCTTGCCCGCAGGCGCGATGCCCGAACCGGCATCGACCAGCACAACCTGATCGCCGAACCGCAATTCGACGCACATCGTATCGCCGCCAAATTCGGTGAACCCGGTCCCGGACCGGGGCAGACTTCCGCGCGTGCCCCAAAGGGTGACCGCCAGCCCGGCCTCCGGCTCCGCCGGACCCGCCCCGTTTTCGGGCTGTCGCATCAGCTGGCCCTTGCTGCCCTGTGGGCACTGGCCAGTTCGGCGGTGGTATGGCTGAGCCGGCTGGCCAGCACCTGTACCACTTCCCGCGTCACATCAGGAAAATCATGCAGCAGGCGCAGGAAGTCATCCTTGTCGATGCGCAGGGCTTCCAGATCCGAACCGGCGCGCACGGTTGCCGTCCGGGCGACATCGCACAGGATGGCGATTTCCCCCACGATGCCGTTGCGCACGACTTCGGACACTTTCACCTGGCCGCTTTCGGTTTCGATCAGCACATCGGCAGTGCCTTCCAGCACAAGATAGGCCGCATCACCCGGTTCGCCCTGCCGGAACAGGGTCTCGCCCTTGCGATAGGCAACCCGTTCCGATGCAAAAGCCAGAAGCTTGAGCCGCGAGGCAGCGACGCCCGCGAACATCGGCACCTGGCGCAAACACCGGACCTCGTCGTTCAGCAGCATCTGTGGGGCCTCGTCTGACATGTCAGGCGTCTCCTCGGGTTTTGCATCCTGGCGTGATTATGCCGCGACCATTTCCCTGAAGATACCATTCTTTTCGGAAAGTTCCTCTGCGGTACCCGTTTCTACAAGGGTTCCGGCATGGAAAAGTGCCACCTTTTCGAAATGTCGCGCCAATCCCGGGTTGGACAGCACCCAAAGCACCGCCGGACGCCGGGCGCGCTTGCGCAGGGATTCGAGGATGTTCTGCACGATCCGTTCCTGGCTGCGCCCATCCAGCAGACTGAGCGGACGGTTGAAGACAAACACCTCGGACGGGCGGATCAGCGCGCGTGCCAGCGCCAGCTTCTGCCGCTGGGCCTGGGTCAACCGCTTGCCGCCATTGCCCACATCATAGCCCAAACCAACCAGCCGGATCTGATCCAGAAGCGCTTCCCGTTCCAGAAGCTCGGACAGGATCTGCCGGATCTGTGCGGCCCCATCGCGGTATTTCCGACTGATCCGGCCAAACAGCATGTTATCCATCAACGTGGCCGAAGCCATATAGGACGCCGGATCATACAACTCGATCGCGGCGCGGGGTTCGGGCGGCATTTCGGCATGCAGCACCTGACGCACATCGACGATGCGCTGCATCATCGCACGGTCCAGCAGACCGAAACGGTCGCGCGGTTCGACATAGGCGAAGGCCAGCCGGATCATCATGGCGTGATCTTCCTGCACCATCTTCTTTTCCGGGTGATCGAACTTTGCCAGCAACAGCTGATAGGCTGGCAAGTCATCCGCCTGCAGATAGGTCAGTTGGCGGAAGAACGGATGGTCTGGCGGAAGATCGGCAAACAGGCTGATCACGTTGCGGGCAATTTCCACGCCCATCGCGCTGAGCGCGTCATGCAGACCATGCTTTTGCAGGAAGCCCAGGAAATCGGCATTGCGGGCCAGCGCATCAGGCATGAATTCGGCCCGGTTGGCATGGCCGAACAACAGGTTTTCCAGCAGCGTGGCCTCGGGGTTGTAGCTGCCCGGTTCAAACGGAACCACCAGCCCGGCCAGATCGCGATCTTGCAACACGCGCCGCAATTCGCTGCGGATGCGCAGCAGGTTTGCCGCAAGCGCGGGATGGTGCTGCGGCGAGATGGTGGACCGCAGCCCCAGATCCTCGATATCTCCCACCAGCTGCACGCATGTCAGCACCTCAAGCGCGCGCGCCATCAGCCCGGCACGTCCCTCTACGCCAAGGGCGGCATAGTCGATCCAGGCGGCGTCTGGGTCATCAGGCAGACAGGCCGCTGCATCGGGACGCGAGACATTCTTCAACCCGTACAGCAGATTGTCGAGCAGACTGCCCGCAAAGAAATACCCGTCCGTCGCGGCATAGCTGATGGCACGGCCTGTCGCGGATTCGGGCAAAGTCAGCAGATTGTCGGGGCCCACCGACACTTTGCCACTGGTGGGCCAGGTTTGCCGGGCGAAGATTTCGGCCAGCACATCGCCCCCCGACCCGGTCGCCCCCACCACAGCCATTTCGTCACCGGGCTGCAGGGCCAGGTTCACCCGCTCCAGCATCGCACCGCCGCTGTCATCGGTCAGACCCAGATTGACGGCGGCAATCGGCTGGCCCAGCGGGGCGGGCGGATCGGCGATCGGGGCCTGAATATCGGGGGTCAACATGCCATCGACCGCGAATTGCGACACGACCTGCTGATACTTCACCTCGACATCCTGCCGGTTCTGATCCCAGTCGATCAGCTCTTTCAGCGGGCCGGGCAGATCGCGATAGGCACCGATCACCGCCACCAGCTGACCGATATCCAGCCGCCCGGTCAGGGCCAGATAGCCGCCGACACTGTAGAACAGGAAAGGTGTCAGCGAAGACAGGAAATTGTTGATGAACTTTACCAGAAACTTCCAGCGATAGATGTCGAAGCGGATGGTGAAGATACGGTCAAGCCGCCCCATCACATCATGGCGTTCGTAATTCGAGGTGTCATAGGCGTGGATGGTGCCGATGCCTTCGACAATTTCGCCGATGCGGCCTGCCAGTTGCCGGGCCGTCAACTGCCGTTCCCGCCCCAGCACCAGCAGCCGCCGCCGCATCCGCGGAATGATGAAGACCTGCACTGCCACAAGCGACGCCGTGATAAGCCCGAGCGGGATGCTCTGGACGAAGATGAACACCAGCGCGGTCAGCGCCTGCCCGCCCAGCAAGGCGGGCGACACAAAGGCATCCCCGGCAAAGCCGCCCAGCGGCTCCACCTCGTCCTTCACCATGCTGGCAACCTCGGCGCCTTTCAGGCGCTTGAAGGTATGCGGCGGAAAGCGCAGCACGTAATCGACCAGCGTGAACCGCAGCCTTTGCAGCAAGAACTCGCCCAGCCGCCCCTTGTAGGTGTTGATATAGAACTTGAAGAGCCCGTTCACGATCACCAGCAGCAGGAAGACTGCGCTAAGCGCCATGAGCGATTGCAGCCGGTTCAGGTCCATGCCCGGAAACAGCACCAGTTCTTCGCCGCCGGACCACGGCATCGCGATGCGCAGCACCGTCTGGGTGGCGGTTTCCGTTTCAAACCCGGCCCCTTGAATCGGGCCGTTGACGATGGTCTTGGGCAGATTGAAGGACAGGTAATAGGGGATCATCGACAGCGCGACGATCAGCAGGACCCACCCCTGCTGCGCCTTTGTGTTGCGCCAGATGTATCGCGTCAGACTATCGTCAAGCATAGGGCCGTGCCTTTCCGGCACTGGGCCGGCTGGGTTGGACTTTGGGAAGGGTTCGAGCCATCATCGGGATGGCCCTTCCTGAATAGGGGCGGGTGGCGGCAGGGCGACAAGATCGACCGGATGGCCGACACCTTCCACGATTTCATGGCTGAAGACCTGCGCGCCTTCGGGGTCGAACCCCTGATGGCGTGACAACTCCAGCGCCTCACGCGTGGCAAGAGCGGCAACGCCGCGGGTCTTGCAGTGCTTTTCCAGCTTGGCGGCCAGATTGACCGGATCGCCGATCACGGTCCATTCCAGCCGATCCTCGACCCCGACCACACCACACAACATCTGCCCGGTCGCCACCGCCGTTCCCACCGCAACGGGGGTCAGGCCCCGGGACAGACGATCCGCCGACCATGCGGCAGCAGCAGCCTGCACGGCCATCTGCGCCCGCAGCGCATCGGCGGCAAAGGTGGCGCTTTCCCGCGCGGCTCCAAAGGTCGCAAGGATGCCATCGCCCAGATATTTGTCGATGGAACCGCCCGCCTGCCGGATCGCGGGCACCACACAGGCCTGATATTCCTCGATCAGCCCCAGAACCGCCTCGGCCGGAAGGCCTTCGGACAGGCGGGTGAAGCCACGCAGATCAACCATCATCACCCCCGCCTCCCGCAGGGTGGCATCGCCCGGTTTCAGACTGTTTATTGTCTCGCGGATGCCCGTGGCGATTTCGGGGGCGAAGAAGCGCGAAAGTTCGGCGGCCGCATGGGCCTCGGTCACCGCGCGCACCAGCAGCCGACGCGACCGCACTGCCGCGACAGCCAGGATTGCCGTAAAGATGGTGAAGGCCATGGCCCGGTCAATCTCGGCCCCCAGAAGCAGCGCATCCGATGTGGCCCAGACCGCGAAATCGCGCGTGACGTTCATCTTGTCCGTCATCATCACCGCATAGCCGACCAGCGCCGTCCAGCCCACCAGCGTGCAGCCCCCGGCAAACAGGATCCAGCCCGGTTCGGCCCGCAGCATGCGCAGGGCGATCAGGATGAAGGCGTAGAGCAGCGTGGGCGCCTTCAGATAGACCGTCGGCGGTGATTGGTATTGCAGGTGAAACGACCAGATCGTCAGCATCAGCAGCGAAATATCCACCACCACCGACAGGCCCAGCAACCAGTTGGGCAGATAGCCCCGCAGCACCATGACCAGCCGGATCAGGGTGAAGATGGTATAGAAGCCAAGCGCAACCGGCACCGGTTCGAACGGTACATCCGGCGGAAAGGCCTTGGGGGCGAAGGCGTAAAAGGTGCCGAACAGCGCGATGGCCCCCAATTGGGCCAGGCAGACCAGCAATTCGGATGAGGTCCGGTCCCGGTCCAGCGCCTCGGCGGCACTGTGTGGCACCGCAGCGACCGGGGGCGGCCCGAACACAAAGGAAAGCAGGCGGTCGGTCAATGTCATGTCTGGATAAGATCCGCGCCAGCAAAAGAACCCGATGATGGCCCCGGGCTGATTGGACCATCACGCCTGCGCATGCTGCCCGATGCTGGCCGCCGGGGCAAGGCCAAGCAAGCGCCGCGCCGGTGATAAATCCGTTACAGAGCAAATCGCCGGATGACTCCAGACCAGAGCGTTTCGGCACCAAGCCGCATTGCCCGCCCCGACTTGCGGCCTAGCTTGCATCAAGAGATGCCTCAAAGGAGCCTGGGCACCATGTCGCGCGTAACGGTCTGGTTCGATAGTGGATGTCCGCTTTGCACCCGCGAGATCGCCCTGATGCGGCGACTGGACCGGCGCGGCGCGATCACCTTTGTCGATGCCTGCAACCCCGAGACAGCCTGCCCACTGGATCGCGCCGCCATCCTGTCCAGGTTTCACGCAGAAGAAGACGGTCGGCTGATGTCCGGGGCCGCCGCCTTTGCGGCGATGTGGCGGGCGATCCCGGTCCTGCGCCCCTTGGGACTTCTGGCCGGCTGGCCTCCGCTGACACCGGTGTTCGAGGTGGGCTATCGCGGGTTTCTGCGCATCCGCCCCCGGTTGCAGCGCCTCTTGCGCTGAAAACGGGTCAGTCGCGGATCAGGCGATCCCGTAGCGGGCATGTGCCTCGGCGAAAGAGGTCAGCCGCCCTTCGGCCTCGTCCCACAGATGCAGGCGCACGGTGGACAGGCTTTCGCGGATGGTCAGGCGCTGCGCCTCGGCCAGTTCGCGATAGTCCTCCAGTACTTCGGTCAGGCGATAGAAGGGGATGCGCGAATAGAGGTGATGCACATGGTGGATGCCGATATTGCCCGACAGCCAGCGCAGCGGTTGCGGCAGCACATAATGCGAGCTTCCTTCCAGCGCGGCATGATGCAACTGCCAGTCATCGCCCTTGGACCAATGGGTCTCTTCGAACTGGTGCTGCACATAGAACAGCCAGACCCCGATGGTG
Organism: Gemmobacter denitrificans; assembly: GCF_036964905.1. Taxonomy (NCBI): domain Bacteria; kingdom Pseudomonadati; phylum Pseudomonadota; class Alphaproteobacteria; order Rhodobacterales; family Paracoccaceae; genus Gemmobacter; species Gemmobacter denitrificans. The sequence continues at coordinate 455,037 of NZ_JBALHR010000003.1, read as the reverse complement.
GCGGCAATGACCGATGTGGGCAGGAAGATCAGCAGCACCGGCAAGAAGCCCCCGAACCAGACGATCAGGCCAAGGGCGATGCCGATCATCGCATTGGTGCCCATGGCCGAAGTCCAGTAGCGCCAGCCCGCATTCATCAGCCCCATCGGCAGGCGGTTCTGCAGAATGAACAGATAGCTCGGGCCCAGCACGAACAGCACGACCGGATGGCGATACAGCCGGTACATCCAGCGCCCCATCGGCGACCGCGCCCGATATTCCTCGATCGTCAGGGTGGTCACGTCACCGATGCCGCGCTGATCCAGATTGCCGTGATGGGCGTGATGGATCGAATGGGTCCGCCGCCAGACCGCATAGGGCGTCAGCGTCAACACACCCAGAATCCGCCCCACCCAATCCTGCGCGCTGCGGTTGGCAAGGAAAGAGCCATGGCCGCAATCATGCTGGATGATGAAGATACGCACCAGAAACAGCCCGTTCACCACCGCCAGCGCCAGCGCCAGCCATACGCTGACCGAAAGCGCCATCCAGGCCATGGCCCAAAGCGCGACAAAGGGCACCAGCGTTGCCGCCAGTTCCAGCAGGCTGCGCCGGGTTGAAGGTGTGCGGTATTTCGCAAGAACCTTCAGCCAGTCGGTGGCCTTGCGCGGGGTTTCAGGCATGTCGTTCATCTGGGTCTGTTCATCAGGCCGGCAGCGCCGGGGGTTGCGGCCCCGGTCGGCGCTGGCTTTAGGTCCGCGCGCGTGGCAAGGCTTTCCTATCTACTACGGCGCAGGGCCATGTCTGACAATGGTGTCAATGCCTATCTTTTGTGTCAGGTGGGCGCAGTTGGCCGTCGCATCAGCGCGAAAAGCGCCACCGCGTGATCTGGTGGCGGGTTTCATGCGGCTGCAGCAGGATCGGCGGGAAGGCAGGCTGGTTCGGGGCATCCGGCCAATGCTGTGGCTCGATCGCCAATCCGGCATAGGCGCCATGACCGGCATCTGCAGGGGCGCGGTGATCATAGACCTGCAGCCCCGGTTCGGTGGTGGCCAGCGTCAGGGTCAGCCCGCCCTGCCCGGTCAGCCACAGCACATCCCGCAAATCCTCGGGCCAGTCAGACAGACAGAAATTCGTATCCAGTGCGGGCGCCCCCGGAACTACGGGCCGCCCCTGCCGGAAATCGAAGGCGCCACCCGCGACCGGCAAAAGCCGCCCCGTGGGGATCAGCGCCCCATCCACCTCGGTCATCCGGTCGGCTGCGATGCGCAGGTGATGGCCCCGGAAATCGGCGCTGCCGTCCAGGTTCCAATAGCTGTGATTGGCCAGGTTGATCAGGGTGGCCGCATCACAGCGGGCGGTGAGGGTCAGGCAAAGCTCGGTTGGGCGCAGGTGCCATTCGGCCTGCAAATGCCGCTGGCCCGGAAATCCACCGGCGCCATCGGGCAAATCCAGCGTCAAGGTCAGATGATCCGGGCCATGGGCGGCAATCGTCCAGGTCCGGGCATGGGTGCCATCAGGGCCTGAATGCAGGCAATGCGGCCCGTCATTGGCAGCGAAACGGCACAGGCGGCCCGCCACGGTGGCGCGCGCATGGGCAATGCGGTTCGCCACCGGGCCGACCAGCGCCCCGTGCCAGCACAGGGCGCCTTCGTAATCGGCCAGCCGATCCGAACCCAGCGTCAGCCCGTGATCCAGACCTTCCAGCCGCACCGATTGCAGGATGGCACCAAGCGTCAGGATCGTGGCGCTCAGCCCGCCCGCCTGCAGCGTGATGGCCTGCACTGCAGCGCCTGCCGCCGTTATGCCGAAGTGCCGGATCATCGCGCCCCACCCTGTTTGCGCAAAAATACTCCGGGGGCGCGCGGGAGCAAGTCTCAGTTCAGGCAATCCGCCAGATTGGTTGCCAGATTGCGCAGCAAGGTCGCATAGGCATCTGGCCCCGGGTCAATGGCGGCCCCTTCCGGGTCCAGCGGGGCGCCAAGTTTCACCCCGGTTGCCTCGGCCATCTGGGCGACCAGCTTCGGATCATGCCCGGCTTCGGGGAAAAGACAAAGCGCCTCGGCCCCGGCCTTGTCCTGCAACGCCCGCAGCCGCGCCGCACCCGGGGCGGTGGCATCGCCCAACGCCACCGACCCGGCCACCGTCAGCCCGTAATGGGCGGTGAAATAGCCATAGGCATCGTGGAAAACCACGAAAGGCTTGCCCTGCAAAGGGGTCAACTGCGCGGCAAGTTCGCTGTCCAGCGCGGCGATCCGTTCAGCCCCGGCAGCAGCATTCGCCGCATAGATCGCAGCATGTTCGGGATCGCGCGCGGCAAGAGCCTCGGCGATCACCGTCAGCCAATGCGCGGCATTATGCGGGTCAAGCCAGGCATGGGGATCAATTCCTTCATGGGCATGATCTTCATGCCCGGGCTCGGTGTGGTCGTCATGCCCTGCATCATGGTCGGCATGGTCATGCCCTTCGTGCGCGGCCTCTGGCGCGGCATGGCCGTGGCCCTCATGCCCGGCTTCCGCTTCGGCATGGTCGCCATGCACCTCCTTGCCTTCGGCATGGTCATGGTCGTCATGCGTCGCGCCAAATTCCCGCAATTCTGTGCCGGGCGCGTCCAGCAAACGCAGCTGGGGAACATCGCCCAGCCCATCCAATGTGCGGTCCAGCCAGGGCGACATCTGCGGCCCGGCCCAGATCACCAGACCGGCTTCGGCCAGGGCCGCTGCCTGACTGGGGCGCAGTTGGAAATCATGGGCATTGCCGCCCTTTTCCATCAGTATCTCGGGTTGGCCCAGATCCCCCATCACCATCGACACCAACGCATGGGTCGGCAGGAAATCCGTCACCACGCGCGGCACTTCGGCAAAGGCCGGGCTGGCAAGGGCGGTGGCCATCAGGATCGATATGGTATAACGCATCATCATGCTCCTTGCGCTGTGCTCGCCACGGGGTATGTATGTTATACCATAACACGTCAAGAGGCCAAAGGTGCAAACACCCGCCTTCCACAGCCATGATCACGCACATTGCACCGGTGATGTGCTGGCCCGCGCCGATGCGCTCATGTCCGAACGGGCTGCCCGGCTGACCCCGGTGCGCCGTCGCGTGCTGGAAATCCTGCTGGAAGCCCATCGCGCCATGGGGGCCTATGACGTGTTGCAGCGGCTGGCGGCCGAGGGTTTCGGCAACCAGCCGCCCGTCGCCTATCGCGCGCTGGATTTTCTGGTGGAACAGGGCCTTGCCCACCGCATCCAGCGGCTGAACGCCTTCACCGCCTGCATGCATCCGGGCGAGGCCCATGCGCCCGCCTTTCTGATCTGCCGCAACTGCAATGCCGTGGCCGAGGCCCCGGCCAGCCCGGTGCTTGCGGCATTGGAAGCTGCCGCAGGAAGCGAAGGCTTTGCCATCGAACGCGCCAGCATCGAAGCGGTGGGGCTGTGCCCGTCGTGCCAGGCGGCAGCATGACGCCGCTGGTCAGCGCCGAACATCTGTGTGTGTCGCGCGGCGGAACCGAAGTGCTGCACGATGTCAGCCTGTCGATCCGCAAGGGCGAGATCGTCACCATCATCGGCCCGAACGGTTCAGGCAAATCGACATTGCTGCGCGCCCTGCTTGGGTTGGTGCCTGCCGGGCATGGGCGGGTGACGCGCCTGCCGGGCCTGCGGATCGGCTATGTGCCCCAGTCCCTGCAGATCGACCGCAGTCTGCCGATGACAGCGCGGCGTTTCCTGTCGCTGCCAACCCGGCAGACCCGTGCTGCCACGGATGCAATGCTGGCGCGGGTAGGTGTGCCCGAAGTGGCCGAACGCCCGCTGACCGGCCTGTCGGGCGGGCAGATGCAGCGGGTGCTGCTGGCCCGCGCCCTGCTGACCGAACCCGAACTTCTGATGCTGGACGAACCGACCCAGGGGCTCGATCAACCCGGAGAGGCGGCCTTCTACCGACTGATCGAAGATGTCCGGCGCGAAACCGGGGCGGCGGTGCTGATGGTCAGCCATGATCTGCATGTGGTGATGAGCGCCTCGGATCGCGTGATCTGCCTGAACGGCCATGTCTGCTGCGAAGGCACGCCGCGCGTTGTTTCGAACGCCCCGGAATATCGCGCGCTGTTCGGCCTTGGCACACAGGGCGCGCTGGCGCTGTATCAACACGCCCATGATCATGACCACACCCATGACCACGCACATGGGCACCCCCATCACGACACGCATCATCACCATGACCCTGCTTGACGATTTCCTGATCCGCGCGGCCCTTGCGGGCATCGGGCTTGCTGTGGCCACCGGGCCGCTGGGCTCTTTCGTGGTCTGGCGGCGCATGGCCTATTTCGGCGATGCAACCGCCCATGCCGCCATTCTGGGCGTCGCACTGGCGCTGGCTGCCGATCTGCCGATCGGGGCCGGAACGCTGGCGGTGGCCTTGGCGATGGCGGTGACCGTGGCGACACTGGCCGCGCGCGGCTGGGCCATGGATACCACGCTGGGGGTGCTGGCCCATTCGGCGCTGGCGCTTGGTCTGGTGGCAGTCAGCTTCGTGCCCGATGCCCGCGTCGATCTTTCTGCCTATCTGTTCGGCGATATTCTGGCCGTCTCGCAAACCGATCTGGCCTTCATCTGGGGCGGGGCGCTTCTGGTGCTGGCCCTGCTGATCTGGCGCTGGTCGGCCCTGCTGACCTGCACGCTGAACGAGGATCTGGCGGCGGCCTCGGGTCTGCATCCCGACCGGGAGCGGCTGGTGCTGACGCTTGCATTGGCGCTGACCGTGGCCATGGCGCTGAAAGTGGTGGGGGCGCTGCTGATCGCGGCCATGCTCATCATCCCCGCCGCAACGGCACGGGGGCTGGCCCGAAGCCCGGAAACCATGGCCGCCCTTGCCGCGCTGATCGGTGGCGGGTCGGTGCTGGGCGGGCTGCAGCTGTCGCTGGCCGAAGATACCCCGGCAGGGCCTTCCATCGTAGTGGTGGCGATGCTGTGCTTTGCACTGGTCGCCGGGTTCGGGCGGATGCGGCGGGGCTGACCCCGCCGCCCGCGAAAGATCAGGACAGCGCGCGTTTCAGCGGCGGCACCCAGTTCAGCACCAGCAGATCAAAGGCCAGCACGGCAAGCAGGGTCAACCCCAGCACCGGGAAAGCCATCGACATCACCAACGCAATCAGCACCATGCCCTTGGTCAGCGGCACAAGGTCGGGGCGCGGCGGTGCCGCCAGACGCGCAGCCCCTGACGGGCGGCGCTTCCACCACATCACCACCGAGGTGACGGATACGGTGATCAGCAGCAGGCAGATCGCGATGTTCAGCACGGCGTTCCACAGGCCCATGAGACCCATATGCAGCGGGATACCCACCGCCATCGCCTGCCCTGCCGGGCTGTAATCGGCAAACGTCACATCGGCCAGAATCTTGCCGGTGAACTGATCCACATGCACGGTGCGGTCGCTGGTCGGATCGGGGCTGTCATTCGACATGCTGTCGCGGCTGATGGTCCAGACCCCGGTTTCGCCTTGGGGATAATTCAGCTGGAACCGTGCGTAGAAATCAAGGCTGCGCGCCAGGGCCACAAGGCTTTCCAGTTCAACCGGCACACCCGGCGCGGTGCCCGTCACGCCCGTATCCGAGCCCGAAGCCGGCATCGGGGTCTGTTCCAGCGCCCATGGCACTTCCTCGACCGAGGTATGGTTCATCGCGGCATGGGTCGCATCGGACAGCGGCACATTATCCCACTTTTCGGCGGGGAAGGTGCTCCAGGCCTGCACGAATTTGGCCCCCCAGATGCCTGCCCAGCTGAGCCCGGAAATCAGGAAGAACACAAGGATCAAGCTCATCCAGCTGCCAAGGCTCAGGTGCAGCGATTTCCAGAAGGCGCGGCCCGTGGCGCTGAAATCCGGCACCAGCATGCTGCGCAGGCCTTTGCCATTGCGCGGCCAGGCCAGATAAAGCCCGGTCACCACCAGCAAAAGGCACAGCGAGGCCGCAATCTCGATCAGCAGATCGCCCCAGAACTTGGCCTCACCCTGCATCAGAAGCTGGCCATGCAACCCATCGGCCAACTCTTCCCAGGTATCGCCCTCGGTCGTGCTTCGCAGGACTTCGCCCGAATAGGGGTTCAGCGCCACCATCTGCGCACCGCTTTCGGTGGCCACACGGAAAATCGCCGGGTTTTCCGCGCCATAGGGCGCGATATAGCGGGTCACAGTGCCCCCGGCATGGGCAGCGGCAGCTTCGGCCTGGGCCGAGACAGCCATCGCGCTGCCTTTGGGTGTCAGGCTGAGCCGTTCGCCATACTCCGGCGCAATGGCACTGAACCAGACCATCACGATACCGGTGACCGACAGCAGGATCAGGAAGGGGATGACATAAAGCCCGGCATAGAAGTGCCAGCGCCATGCGGCGAAATAAAGGGGATTGATGCGGGATTGCCCGCCACCGGCAGCATTGCCGGGCGTCTGGATCGACATGGTTGTCTCCGTCTGAAAGGAAAATGGGGTTTCGGTTCAGACGGTTGCAGGGGGGCCACGGGCAAACAGCCCACGCGGATCGAAAGCCGGACGCCACAGATCATCGGGCGCGGCGGGCGTCAGCGGGACAAGCGTTGCGGGCGGCAGCGCCACGGCAGGCGTGGCAGTGATCAGGGCCGCCATTCCGGCCTGGGCCCAATGGCAGCGGTCATCTTCGGGGGCTTGCTGCGAAACGGGCTCACCCGTGGCTGGATCGACACGCAGTTCGACCGCGCCCTGATCGGAACAGATGACCAGCGTCAGCGCGCCATCCGCCGACCGTTGCGGCATATACCCCGGTGCCAGCAGCGACAGCAGCATGAAGGGCACCACCAGCACAAGGCCGGTGAGGCGCATCAGGATCGACTGGCGGGGCGCGCGGGCGGTCATGCCCTTTCGATGCCCGGGCTTTGCGGTTTCGTCAAGACCACAGGCAGGCACCGCAGCCGCAAACCAGCGGTCGGCCAGAGTTCTCTCAGGCCGGTGGATCAACTGCGATCATCGTGGCCTGCATCAGCGCGATCAGCGTTTCCTGCCCATCGCGCAGGGCAAAGACCTCGGCCTGCGCCACAGTCAACCGCCGCCCGGCCTTTACCACCTTGCCGCGCGCCAACAGGCTTTCGCCCAAGGCAGGGGCCAACAGATTTATCTTCGCCTCGGCCGTCATCACCTCGCGCCCGGCGGGCATCAGGGTCAGGCTGGCATAGCCCGCCGCGCTGTCGGCCAGCGCAAAGGTCAGCCCGGCATGGCCCGCCCCATGCTGCTGGCTGCTGGCCGGGGTCAGCGGGGCGGCCAGTTCAACCAGACCCAGTTCAACCCGCACGACGGTGGCCCCGAAGGTGGTCATCAATCCCTGACGGGCAAAGCTATCCCTGATCCGCGCATCCATCATTCCAACCCTGCCGCCTGCATCAACCGTTGTGCTGCCGCCTCGGCCAGCCGCTCCCTGCCACTACCCTGGACCGGGATGCGCCCGGGTTCAAGAAACAGCGGCGCGGCCAAGGGGGTGACACGCTGCAACCGGCGCAATTCGATCCGTGGCCCCACGCGCTCCAGCAGTGCCTCGATCCGCTGGAAATCGACAAGACCGCACATCGCCTCTTCGCGGGTGATCTGCAACAGCAGATGGCCCGGATCGTGGCGGCGCAGCGTGTCATACAGGATGTCCGACGAAAAGGTCGCCTGTCGCCCCGACTTGCGCCGCCCCTGATGGCTGCGTTCGATCAGCCCGGCGATGATGGCGCTGGCGCGGAAGGTCCGCTTCATGACCGCATTCCCCGACAGCCAGCTTTCCAACCCGTCGCGCAGGCCCTGTGCATCGAACAGCCCGTCCAGCCGCGTGACGGGTTCCAGCCCCCAGATCAGGGTGGCGTAATCGGTGCAGACAAAGCCAAGCGGGGCAAGGCCGCGATCCTCCATCGCCTTGGTGACCAGTAGACCAAGGGTCTGCTGGGCATTGCGCCCGGCAAAGCCGTGGATGCACAGATGTTCGCGCCCGTCATGCGGAAAGCTCTCGCACAGCAGACTATCCGGTTCGGGCAGGCGTGACACATCGCGCTGCAGGGTCAGCCAGCGGGCCGTGTGGCCCGGCAGATCGGGCCAGCTGTCCTGTTGCAACAAGGTCAGGATGCGGTCGGTCAGCCGGGTGGAGGTGGCGAATTTCGTGCCGTTGAACACGGCAACCTTGGGGTCGCGGCCGGGCTGGCGGGTCACCTCGACAGTCAGTTCGTTCAGCCCTTCATAGCGCACCACCTGCCCGCCAATCAGGAAGGTATCCCCGGGGCTGAGCGTGGCGGCAAAGGCCTCTTCCACCTCGCCCAGAGGCACGCCACCCATCCGGCCCTTCAGGCGCACTTTCAGGGTTTCGGTGTCGATGATGGTGCCAAGGTTCTGCCGGATCACCGCAGCGCTGCGCGGGTCGCGCAACTGCCACAGCCCACCGCGCTGCATCAGCCGCTGCCAGCGATCATAGGCGCGCAGGGCATAGCCGCCGGTGGCGGTGAAATTCAGGCAATCGTCAAAGGCGGCGCGGTCAAGCCCGGCATAGGGGCCTGCACTTGTCACCTCGGCATACAGGCTGTCTGCGTCGAACGGACCGGCGCAGGCGGTGGCAAGGATATGCTGGCACAGCACGTCGCGCGGACCGGGGCCGCGCGGCTCGCCATCCAGATCGCGGGCGCGCACCGCTTGCAGCGCGGCTTCACATTCCACCACTTCCCAGCGGTTCGCAGGCACCAGCAGCGCCTTGGAGGGGGCGTTGTAGCGGTGGTTCGCCCGACCGATACGCTGCACCAGACGCTTGACGTTCTTGGGCGCGCCCACCTGAATCACCAGATCGACATCGCCCCAGTCGATACCAAGATCGAGACTGCCGGTGCAGACGACCGCGCGCAGGGCCCCTGCGGCCATGGCAGTTTCCACCCGGTCCCGCGCTTCGCGCGACAGGCTGCCATGATGGATGCCGATGGGCAGATCGTCGGTATTGGCCAGCCAGAGATCGTGAAAGAAGATTTCCGCCTGTGCCCGGGTATTGTGAAAGATCAACGTGGTGCGGTGGCGCTGCACTTCGGCCAGAATGGCCGGAATGGCATAGCGCCCGCCCCCGCCCGCCCAGGGCGGCGGCTGATCGGTCTGCAACATGGCGATATCGGGTTCTGGCCCCGGATCGGCTTGCAGGATCGCGGCCCCCCCGAGAAAGGCCGCCAGTGCCGGCGGGTCTTCCACCGTGGCCGACAGGCCCACACGGCGCAGACCGGGGCACAGCCGGGCCAGACGCGCAAGCCCCAGCATCAGTTGATCACCGCGCTTGCTTTCGGCCAGCGCATGGATTTCATCCACGATCACCCGCTGCAGACCGGCAAAGATGCGCGGCGCATCCTCATAACTCAAGAGCAGCGCCAGACTTTCCGGCGTGGTCAGCAGGATATGCGGCGGATCGGCCCTCTGGCGGCGGCGTTGGGTCTGTGTGGTGTCGCCGGTGCGGTCTTCGATGCGGATGGCCAGCCCCGCCCCTTCGACCGGACGGCGCAGGTTGCGGCGGATATCGGCCGTCAGCGCCTTGAGCGGCGAGATGTAAAGCGTATGCAGCCCGGGAGGTGGTGAGGGGCCCAGTTCGGCCAGCGTCGGCAGAAACCCGGCCAGCGTCTTGCCGCCCCCTGTCGGCGCGATCAGCAGGGTGGCCGGGTCGCCCCTGCGTTCCAGCATCGCCTGCTGATGCGGATGCAACGCCCAGCCTTGCGCGGCAAACCAGTCGGACAGGGGTTCGGGCAGATCAACCATGGCCCCAAGATAGCCGCCACGGCCCGCCTGCCAATCCCCCGGCCTGCAATCTGCCCAACGATCTGCGACACAGGCCCCGTGCACCTGTCGTATTCCGCCTTGCAGCCCCGGATGGCTCTGCTATCGCTGGGGCATGAAACTGCTTTTTCTTGGCGATGTGATGGGGCGCGCGGGCCGCGCCGTGGTGCAGGAGCGACTGCCGGGTCTGCGCACGGAGTGGGGTCTCGATTTCGTTGTGGTCAATGGCGAGAATGCCTCGCAGGGGATGGGGCTGACGGGCGAACATGCCAAGGCCCTGTTCGCTGCCGGGGCCGATTGTGTCACGCTGGGCGATCATGCCTTTGATCAGAAAGACATGCTGGCCCATATCGAGCAGGAACCGCGGCTGATCCGCCCGCTGAACTTTGCCCGCCTTGCCCCCGGCAAGGGCGCAAAACTGTTCAGCGATGCGCGGGGGCGCAAGGTGCTGGTGGCGCAGGTCCTGGGGCAGGTTTTCATGAAACGCCCCTTTGATGATCCGTTCTCGGCCATCGACACGGTGCTGAAGGCCCATCCGCTGGGCGGGTTGGCGCAGGCGATCATTGTCGATGTGCATTGCGAGGCGACATCGGAAAAGATGGCGCTTGGCCATTGGTGCGACGGGCGGGCCAGCCTCGTGGTCGGCACCCATACCCATGTGCCCACCGGAGACGCGCAGATCCTGCAAGGCGGCACCGCCTATCTGACCGACGCCGGCATGTGTGGCGATTACAATTCGGTCATCGGCATGGAAAAGCTGGAGCCGATGCGCCGCTTTGTCACCGGCATGCCCAAGGACCGGTTCACCCCTGCAGGCGGCCCGGCCACGCTGTCGGGGGTTTATGTCGAAACCGATGACCGGACGGGCAAGGCCGAAAAGGTGCGCATGATCCGGATCGGCGGACGGCTGGAGGAAGCCAGGCCATGATCTCCCGCCCAAGGGCGCTGGCTGCATTGGTGGCGCTTGGCGCAGGCTGGGGCATCACACAGCCATTGGGCAAGATGGCTACCGAAACCGGCTATCCGCCCTTCGGCATCATTTTCTGGCAGCTGGTCATCTGCACCTTGGTCCTTGGGACCATATCGCTGGTACGCGGCCGCGGGCTTGTGCTGCATCGCCGGGCAATGTGGTTCTATCTGGTGGTGGCCATTCTGGGCACGCTGGTGCCGAATTACACCTTTTACGTCTCGGTCGCGCGGCTGCCGTCTGGCATCATGTCGATCCTGATTTCCGCCGTGCCGCTGCTGTCTTTTCCCATGGCGCTGGCCTTGGGAATGGATCGGTTCAGCACGCTACGGCTGTTCGGGCTGTGCCTAGGGCTGGCGGGCGTCGCCCTGATCGCCCTGCCCGGCGGCACCGGGCTTTCGCCGGACATGATGCTGGCCTTTCTGCCGGTCGCGCTGATCGGCCCGCTGTTCTATGCGATGGAAGGCAATTTCGTCGCCCGCTACGGCATGGCCGGGCTTGACCCAATTCAGGCGATGTTCGGCGCATCGTTGATCGGGGTGCTGCTCTGCCTGCCGATGGTCTTGGCCATGGGGCAATGGGTGACGCCGACGCTGCCCCCCGGGCGTCCCGAACTGGCGCTGCTGATTTCGTCTGCCGTTCACGCGCTGACCTATGCGGGTTATGTCTGGCTGGCCACGGCGGCAGGTGCGGTCTTTGCGTCGCAATGCGGCTATCTGGTAACCCTGAGCGGAATGGTCTGGGCGATGCTGCTGCTGGGCGAACGCTTTGGCCCGACCATCTGGCTGGCCTTGCTGGTGATGCTGTCCGGGGTGGCGCTGGTATCACCTCGACAGCGTTCCGCCTGATCGCCTGCGCGCGCAACCGTGTCCTTTTGACCGCAGCACAACGCGGTCGGGCGACGAATCCTTTGCATTTCGGGGGCAAATAATCTACCAAGTCAGTCGAGTTTAACGCGGAGACAGCATGCTCGGGTTGGAACTGGCGCAGGAAACACAGGCCATTGTCGCAATTGGCATTCTGATGGGAATGTTCGCGCTGTTCGTGCGCGAAACCTTTCCGGTCGAAGTGACAGCACTGGGCGGTGCGGCGCTGATGATCCTGCTGGGCATCCTGCCAGAGAAGCAGGCACTTGGCGTCCTGTCCAACAATGCGCCCTGGACCATTGCGCTGATGTTCATGGTGATGGGTGGGCTGGTGCGCACCGGCGCGGTGGAAATCCTGATCGGCATGGCGGAACGGCATGTCGGCAACCGGCCCCGCACGACGCTTGTGGTTCTGTTCAGCTTTGTGGGGGTTGCTTCATCGGTGATGAACAACACGCCGCTGGTGGCCGTGATGATCCCGGTGGTGATCCAGATGGCGGCCAGGATCGGGAAGGCCCCGTCCAAGCTGTTGATTCCGCTCAGCCACATGACGGTGATGGGGGGCATGATCTCGTTGATCGGCACATCCACCAACCTTCTGGTCGATGGCGCGGCCTACAAGGCGGGGCTGGATCATTTCGGCCTGTTCGAAATCGCGCCGCTGGGCATTGCGGTCTTTCTGACGGGCGGAGCCTATCTCGCGCTGTTCAGCGACCGGCTTTTGCCGGAACGGCAATCCATGGCAAGCATGCTGGGGGATCGCAAGCGGCTGAAATACTTCACCGAAGTCGCCATCCCCGAGGATTCCGTGCTGATCGGTACGCCCGTGCTGGAGGTGCAGCAGTTCAAGCGCTCGGGCGTGCGGGTAATCGACGTGCTGCGGGGCGATCTGTCCCTGCGCCGCGATCTGCAGGCCGCCGTCCTGCAGGCCGGTGACCGCGTGGTGCTGCGCACCGAAATGACCGAATTGCTGGGCATGCAAAGCCGCACGGACATGCGGGTGGCCGACAAGCTGTCATCCGTCGAAACCGAAACGGTCGAGGTGCTGATCACCCCCGGCTGCAAGATGATCGGCCGCAGCCTGGGCGAAATGCGCCTGCGTCGCCGCTATGGCGTCTATCCGCTGGCCGCCCATCGCCGCAGCCAGAATATCGGTCGGCAACTGGACGAACTGGTCGTGCAAGTCGGCGATACCCTGCTGCTGGAAGGCCGGGCCGAGGATATCAAGCGCCTGGCCGCCGATATGGACATGGTCGATGTCAGCCACCCGACGCAACGCGCCTATCGCCGCGACAAGGCGCCGATTGCCATTGGCGCGCTGCTGTTCGTGGTCGTGCTGTCGGCGTTCGAGGTGGCACCGATCTATGCCCTTGGTTTTCTGGCCGTCGCTGCGATCCTTCTGACCCGCTGTATCGACAGTGACGAGGCTCTTGGATTCGTTGATGGACGCCTGATGGCGATGATCTTTGCAATGCTGATGGTCGGAGAATCGCTGGACAGGTCTGGTGCCGTAGCCATGATCGTTGCGGGTGTGAAACCCTGGATAGAAGGCCTGCCGCCGTTCTTGATGATCCTTGCCGTCTATCTGCTTGGGTTGATCCTGACAGAATTTCTGTCCAACAATGCGGTGGCCGTCCTGTATACCCCGATTGTGATCGAACTGGCCCAACAACTTGGCGTCGATCCGCGGCCCTTTGTGGTGGCGGTGATGTTTTCGGCCACTTTGGCCTTTGCCACCCCTATCGGCTATCAGACGAACATGATGGTTTATGGCCCCGGCGGATACCGGTTCACCGATTTCACGCGGGTCGGCCTGCCGCTGAACATCATCACCTGGCTGCTGTGTTCGGCGTTGATCCCGCTGATCTGGCCGCTTTACCCGTGACGTGCCGCGCGGATCAGCGCCGGGCCGTGGTGCGATAGCGTTCTTCGACCTCGTTGCACAACTGTCCGACGCGTGCCTCGTATTTCCGTTCGATCTTGCCGCGTGCAAGCTTCATCGATTGCAGGAATACCCGGGCAGCCAGACTGCGCGCCTTGATTTCGCTACGCACCGTGACGCGGGTACGCCGCGCGGACAGTTCCACGAATTCGACATCGATTTCGGCATCGAATGAACTGCCGCTGGCCGCGAATGCCAGAACATGCTGCGGATCGACCCGTTTCAGCGCGATCGCCACCTTGCGGGGTTTGCCGCGCCAGACAAAGCCGACGGTCCACCCCATGCCGGGGCCGAAGCTGGTCAGCCGGTCGGTGCGCAGCACATCGGCCCCCCTGCGCATCGCTGCGCGCTCCCAATTCTCAGTATCGGCAAAACTGCGGTAGACAAAGTCGATCGGGGCTTCGAGGTCTTCGCGGCTGCTGAGCTTCATGCGGTTCTGCCTTTTTCGGGCCTAGGCGACCCTGTTCTTGTCGGCAGTGAGTTTCACTTCAATCCAGCCTGTCCGCAAGCCAGTTTGACAACAGGAAATGCGCAATTGCACCCTTTCGCGCCGGTTTTACCCGGGGGTGTTCACCGGCCATGGCCGCCAGAACGTCCTCACGGTTGAGCCACAGGACATCTTCCAACTCTGCCGGGTCAATGGTCAAGGCGGTATCCAAGGCGTCGGCGGCGCAGCCCAACATCAGCGAAGCAGGAAAGGGCCAGGGCTGGCTGGCCAGATAGCGCACAGCCCCCAGTCGGACCCCCGCCTCTTCGAACACTTCGCGGCGCACGGCGGCCTCGATCGTCTCGCCCGGTTCGACAAATCCGGCTAGGCAGGAATACATCCCTTCGGGCCAGCCCGGTGATCGCCCCAGCAGGACGCTGTTGCCATGGGTGACCAACATGATGACGACCGGATCGGTGCGCGGGAAATGTTGCGCACCGCAGGCCGGGCAACTGCGTTGCCAGCCCGCCATCGCCAGGTCAGAGGCCGCACCGCAGGTGGCGCAGAACCCATGGCTGCGGTGCCAATGCAGGATGGCACGGGCCGTGGCCGCACATTCCGCCTCCATGGGAGACAGCCGTGTCATGATGGCGCGCAATTCCAGAAAGGCGTAGTCCTGCCCCAGGGCAGGGTGATGCTGCGCCGATTGATCCAGAAATCCGGCCTGCACCGCCTCGGCCCCCGCTTCCGGCGTCCAGTCGGAGATGTCCTGGGTGAAATGGCCGAAACCGTCGATCATCCCCAGAAAGACCGGTGGGCGACCATGGGCCAGCGTCGGATGCCCCTGGGCCAACCACCCCAGTTCGGCCCCGTCAGCACGGGTCAGCGGTTTGCCCCGCCACATCGGCAGAATACGCCCTGTCATCAGCAACCCGGCCAATGCGGCTTCGTCCCCCCGCAGGGCCGCAGCCCTGTCGAGCCCTGCCCCACCGAATGTCACGCTTTCGGCCTCGCGCATGGTTCTTCCCCTTTTGGCCCGGCTTGCCCCACCCCGATGTCGCACCGGTGTGGCATGCGTGTGGCGGCATTGCAACGGACCGTTCTGCAACACCTGAAAGAGATTCAACCAAAACGTGAGTTTGTGCTTTCATGCGCATTGACTTTGGGCAAAACCTGTCTTCCAATCCCGCCGTAACTGCGTGGCACGTCTGACAAATAACCAGTTCAGTCCAGTATTGACTGCCGTGCTTTGCCTTCGGAAGCGACAGGATCAGCAGGTGTCAAACTGCACCGATGCACAACTCTGGCCCGTGAAACTTCGCCTTTTGGCGACCACGGACATGCATGTTCATCTGCTGGGCTATGACTATTACGCGGACCGCGAAACAGAAGGCGTCGGCCTTGCGAAACTGGCCGGCCTGATTGCCGAAGCACGTCAAGAGGTGCCCGGATCGCTCTTGCTGGACAACGGCGATTTCCTGCAGGGCAATCCGATGGGCGACTATGTCATGCAGGCGGGCGGGCTGGAGCAAAGCGGGCAGCATCCGGCGATCCTTGCGATGAACCAGTTGGGCTATGATGCGGCCACGCTGGGCAATCACGAATTCAACTATGGTCTCGACACGCTGGAACGTGCCCTGAAAGGGGCAAACTTTCCGGTCGTTTCGGCCAATGTCGCCCGCAAGCTGGGGCCAGAACCGGCACGGGATCAGCTTTTGCTGTCGCCATGGGTGATCCTGAACCGCGATGTGCCGGATGGCGCGGGGGGAAGCCGACCGCTGCGTGTCGGCATCATCGGCTTTGCCCCGCCGCAGGTGGTGATGTGGGACCGGTTGCTGCTGGAGGGCCGTATCTTCACCCGCGGTATAGTCGAAGCGGCGCGGGTTCAGGTGCCCCAGATCCGGGCGGCCGGTGCCGATCTTGTCGTGGCCCTGTCGCATTCGGGGCTTGGCCCGCCCGAGGATGACGCCTTTGCAGAACATGCCAGTGCGGCCCTGGCAACTGTGCCCGGGATTGATGCGATAGTCGCCGGGCACAGCCATCTGACCTTCCCCCACCCTTCGCATCCCTCGTTTCCGGGTATGGATGCCGAACATGGCACCGTATTCGGCGTGCCCGTGGTGCAACCCGGCTATTACGGGTCACATCTGGGGGTGATAGATCTGGATCTGGAACCCCGACCCGAGGGCGGATGGCAGGTGACCGCTGCCCGCGCGCATTTGCGCGCCAGCGCAGACAGTTCCGTACCGCCCTCGCCGGCAATCGCCAGGGCCGTCGCAACCGACCATGCGGCAACCATCGCCTATGCAAGGCGGCCCGTGGGCTTTACCCGCATTCCCCTGCACAGCTATTTCTCCACAGTCGCGCCCTGCACCGCCTTGCGCGTCGTGGCGCAAGCCCAGGCGGCATTTGTACGCCGCCAATTGACCGGGCGGCCAGAGGCGGCGTTGCCTGTGCTTTCGGCGGCGTCGCCCTTCAAGGCAGGCGGTCGCGGGGGGCCGTTCAACTATACCGATGTGCCTGTGGGCGATGTGAAGCTGCGCAATGTCGCCGACCTATATATCTTCCCCAATACGATCGCCGCGATACGGATCACCGGCGCAGAGTTGCGGGAATGGCTGGAAAACTCTTTGGGGCTGTTCAACCGCATCCAGCCCGGAATGCAGGACCAGCCGCTGCTCAACCCGGCCTTCCCCAGCTACAACCACGACCGTATCCTCGGGCTCAGCTTCTCTGTCGATCTGTCGCAGCCTGCCCGCTATGACAGCCATGGGCATCTGGTGGACCCTGGTGCCAGCCGGGTGCGCGACCTGAGCCATGACGGTCGCCCGCTCGACCCTGCGGCCGAATTCGTTCTGGCAACCAACAGCTATCGCGTCACCGGTTGCGGCGGGTATCTGGCGGCAGGGCCAGACCGGCTGATTGATGTCGGGCGCACCCCGATCCGGGATATCCTGCTGCGCCACATCGCCGAAAGCCCGCCGCTGGAACGCCTGCCTCTCCGCGCCTTTGAAATCCTGCCGATGCCTGGCACCAGTGTGATCTATGACACGTCACCTGCGGCAGAAGCCTATCTTGACGAAATCTCGCATCTGCAGCCCGAACCCTTGGGCCTGACAGAGACGGGCTTTGCCCGCTTCCGTCTGCATCTGTGATCGGCTAAGCCCGGCCGCAACGGGCAACGGAAAGGGGCGGCAGATGGCAAGTGGGGTGATCTTCGATCTGGACGGCACGCTGATCGACACGGAATCCCTTGCCCTGTCCACTGGCCTGGCTGTGGTGCGGGACCATGGCTTTGCCGTGCCCGAGGCAGTGATGCACCAATTGATCGGGCGCGATCTTGCGACGGGCGACCTGATCCTGCGCGCGGCCTGCCCCGATCTTGACATTGCCGCCCTGCATGCAAAGTGGAGCGCAGCCTTCGAGACCGCCATGACGCGTGATGGTCTGCCACTGAAACCCGGCGCCGTGGATTTGCTGGCGCGGCTGGATCGACCGCTGGCGCTTTGCACGTCATCGCAGCGGGCCAGCGCGCAGCGCAAACTGGCGATGACAGGGCTGCAGGCCTATTTTGCCCATATCGTTGTGCGCGAGGATGTGACCAGCCCGAAACCCCACCCCGAACCCTATCTGCTGGCGGCATCCTTGCTGGGCCTTCCCCCAGCCGAATGTGTTGCCTTCGAGGACAGCGAGGCGGGCGCGCAATCGGCGCAAACTGCAGGTTGCCGCGTGGTGCAGGTGCCTGACATCCTGCCCACGCAAGGGCAATTTGCCGATATCGTCGCGCCGAACCTGCTGGACGGCGCGCGCCGCGCCGGGATCATCGCATGACCGCCCGATCACCCTGGCCGCTGCGGTTGCTGGTCGGCGCGCTGGTTCTGGCCGGTCTGTCGGTGTTGGGCTCGACCTGGTTTGCCCATCGGTTGATGGTGTCGGTGTTGACCGCGACGGCCTTTGCATCGGCGGAAGGCCCGGCCCCGGGCAATGCGCCATCCGATCCGCTGGCCATCGGGTATCGCGGCACGCCCGAACAGGCCTTCGGGCTGGCATTCGAGGAAGTCTCGGTCGCAACGCCCTTGGGCCCCGCCCCGGCATGGCTGGTGCCGGCAAAGCCGGGCCCGGTCGGCGAATCCGGTCGCGCGGCGATCTATCTTCACGGCATCGGTGGGGCGCGCGAAGACGGCTATCCCTATCTGCCTGCATTGCACGAGGCCGGGTTGCCCGTGTTGATGATGACCTATCGCCATGACGCGGGCGCGCCACCTGCCCCGGGTGGATTGCGGCAGATGGGGTTGACCGAATGGGAAGATCTGGAGGCCGCTGTCGCCCTGATGCAGGCACGCGGCCATGACCGGATCGTGCTGGTCGGGGCCTCGATGGGGGGCGGGATTGTCGGGCAATTTCTGGCCCGCTCACCCCGTGCAACCGCCGTCGAGGCGCTGGTTCTGGATGCGCCCGCGCTCGATTTCCCCATGGTGATGCGTCATGTCACCGACCGGTTGGGCCTGCCCTTGCGCAGCATCGGGGTGCGGCTGGCGGTGCCCGCTTTCGCAATCAGCCATGGCGTGAACATGGCCGAGGCGCGCAGCATTGCGGCGGTGGCCGCTTTCGACGGGCCAGTGCTGCTGATCCATGGCGCGGCGGATCGCGTCGTGCCCGATCGCATCAGCCTTGCCGTGCTGGCCGCGCGTCAGGGCCAGACCACTGTGCTGCGCACCAGTGCTGACCATCTGCAAAGCCACCGCACCGCGCCGGAAAAGTTTGACCGCGTGCTGCGCGACTTTCTGGCAAGCCTGCCGCGATAACACAAAAGGGGGCCATCGCCCCCTTTTTGATCTTCATTCATTGCTGAATTGCCGCCCGATGTCACATCGGGCAGCCAGCCTTCATGCCTCGGGGATCAGGATTTCACGCTTGCCCACATGGTTGGCCGGGGTCACGACGCCCTGTTCTTCCATCTGTTCCACAAGCCGGGCCGCCTTGTTGTAGCCGATGCCCAGCTTGCGCTGGATATAGCTGGTGGAACATTTGCGATCCTTCGCCACGATGGCCACTGCCTGATCGTAAAGCGCATCCTCGCCATCGGTATTGCCCCCGGTATTGAGGCCAAGGACCGCATCGATATCGCTGGCCACGTCATCCTCGGGGCCTTCGACCACGCCAGACATGTAGCTGGGCGGGCCAAAGCTCTTCAGATGGGTGACAACTTCTTCCACTTCCTCATCGCTGACAAACGGGCCGTGGATACGGGTGATGCGCTGGCCATTGCCCATATACAGCATGTCGCCCATGCCAAGCAGCTGTTCGGCGCCCATCTCGCCCAGAATGGTGCGGCTGTCGATCTTCGAAGTCACCTGGAACGAGATCCGGGTCGGGAAGTTGGCCTTGATCGTGCCGGTGATCACATCGACCGAAGGCCGCTGCGTCGCCATGATCAGGTGAATGCCGCTGGCCCGCGCCATCTGTGCAAGACGCTGGATGCAGGCTTCGATTTCCTTCCCGGCCACCATCATCAGGTCGGCCATCTCGTCCACGATGACCACGATATAGGGGAAGGGTTCGGGCGCGAATTCCTCGGTCTCGAACACCGGTTCGCCAGTATCTTCGTCAAAGCCGGTCTGGATGGTGCGCTTGAACATCTCGCCCGCGGCCACGGCCTCGCGCACGCGGCCATTATAGCCGTCGATGTTGCGCACACCCATCTTCGACATCTTGCGATAGCGTTCCTCCATTTCGCCCACCACCCATTTCAGAGCGACGACCGCCTTTTTCGGGTCGGTGACGACGGGGCTGAGGAGATGCGGAATCCCGTC
This sequence comes from Gemmobacter denitrificans, assembly GCF_036964905.1. Lineage (NCBI taxonomy): Bacteria > Pseudomonadati > Pseudomonadota > Alphaproteobacteria > Rhodobacterales > Paracoccaceae > Gemmobacter > Gemmobacter denitrificans. Next base: position 435,256 of record NZ_JBALHR010000003.1, on the reverse strand, counting down.
ATAAACCGACAGTTCCAGCATCTTGGGGTCAATCATGATCAACCGGCATTCTTCCGGCGTCAGCTTGTAAAGCAGCGACAGGATCATGGTGTTGATCGCGACCGACTTGCCCGAACCGGTGGTCCCCGCAATCAGAAGATGGGGCATCTTGGCCAGGTTCGCGACGACCGGGTCGCCGCCGATGTCCTTGCCTAGCGCCAGCGGAAGGCGCATCGCGCTGTCGCCAAAATCGCGTGCGGACAGGATTTCGCGCAGGACCACCTTTTCGCGGGTGGCATTGGGCAATTCAATCCCGATCACGGTGCGCCCGGGCACGGTGGACACGCGTGCCGACAGGGCCGACATGCTGCGCGCGATGTCATCGGCCAGACCGATCACCCGGCTGGCCTTCAGACCCGGTGCCGGTTCCAGTTCATACATGGTCACCACAGGGCCGGGGCGGACGCTGACAATCTCGCCCTTGACGCCATAATCATCCAGCACGGATTCCAGCATGCGCGCGTTTTCTTCCAGCGCCTCATCTGACAGCGTATGGCGCTGCACCGTGCTGGCCGAAGTCAGCAGCGACAGTGGCGGCAGTTCATAAGCCTGCGCCATCTGATCTTCAAACCGCAACCGGGGCTGCGTTTCGGCCACCGCGCGGGCCGAAGGCTGAAGCGGCTTCTTCACCGGATGCTGGACAACCTTGCGGGCTGTCGTGCCCTGCAGGGCAAAGGCCGGGACCGGCGCAGGAACATGGCTGTCAGCGAAATCGTCCTCTGCGGGCCAGTCCGCGGGCAGGGCTTCGGCATCCGACGCCAGTGCCGCATCTGCCAGCGCGTCCCAATCTGCCGAAGCGTCCATAGGTGCGGCCATGGGGGGCTGCGGTTCGGACCGGACCATTTCAGGACGGGCTGGTTCCGCGCGCGCGGGTTCGATACGGCTCGGGGCGGGGCGGGCCATGACGGGCGGTTCGGCGCGGAAACCAACGGTGTTTCCGGCGGCCTTTCCGGCCAGACCCGAACGCGGCAGGGCTGCCAGAGGCTGGGGCGCAGCCATGCGCGGCGGAGCAGACAGGGCAGGAGCAGACATTGCTTGAGGGGCCGGGCTGGCCACAGGGGCAGCGGCCATCGGTGCCAGTGGGCGCCGCAGCGGCGCTGGCCGGTCAAGCTGCGGCACGGGCAGGCCGCTGTCATCCGCCAGCGCCACCGGGCCTTCCATCTGGGCCGGATCAAAGGCTTGCACCTGTATCGGGGCCATCTTGCGCGGCGTCATCAGCGGTGCCGCCAATTTAGGTGCGGCTTTGGGCGACAGGACCATCGGCGCCTGCATGGCGGCAACGGGTTTCGGCGCGGGGCGCGGCATGGGCGCGGGGGCCAGCACCGGGGTGGCCGGGGCCAATTCGACCGGCATATCCGCCACATGCCGGGCCAGCTGCGCCTGCGCTGCCGCAGCGCGCGCCGCAGCCGAGGCCACCGCCGCCGACACCGCCGAAAGCGACCGCGCTGCATCTGCAGGCAAGGCTGCCGCTGCGGTGACCGGGGGTTCCAACCGGGTTGCGGGCTCTGCACTGGCACGCCGCGACAGGGCCGGTTCGCGCCGCGCGATTGCCGCCTGCAGCGGGGTCATGTGCGGCTGGGGCGCGGCAACGCCGATGCCCTGACGCACCCGCGCCTTGATGACATCGCTGATGCGGGCCTTGATGCGGTCTTCGGTCGGGCTATCGGTCACTTCGGTCTGGTCCGGCAGGGGGGCTTTGAAAAGTTCAGGCTCGGGGTCGGGTTCCACCACGCGGCGCAGCCGATCCAGAAACCCTTCCTTCCGGCGCGGGGCGGGGGCCATTTCGACCGGGGCTTCAAATTCGGCATAGGGTTCCGCAGGTTCGACCCAGTCTTCGACCACCGGCTCTGCCAGCGGGGGCAGGGGGGCTTCGGCGCGGATCACCCGCCCGCGCGGGGCAGCGCCCATCGCGGGGGCAGCCATCTGGGCCGGGCGTGGTATGGCCATCGGGGCCGGAGCCGCCAGCTGTTCCATCTGCATCTCGGCCCGTGCTGCGCGCTTTTCCGCGTGACGCGTCTGCAGCGCCAAGGCAGCACGGGCGGCACTGGCCCCCCCCTGCCCCAACAACGCCATCAGCGCCGCATAGCCGCGTACCATACCAATGGCCCCGGCATGGCGCAGGGCCTCCAGTTCCTCGCGGTCAAACCCGGTGACAAACAGCAGCATGGCCAGCGCCGCCAGGCCGGTCAGCAGCGACAGCATGACCAGACCGAACGAGGCTTGCACACTGGCCATGTTGATCATGCTGCCCAGCACGGTTTCCCCGAACAGCCCGCCCAACCCGAACCGGTGCGGCCAATCGGGATCGGGCACGAAAGTTGCGGCAAAGACTGCGCACATGGCCACCGCGATCAGGGCGAAAACCACGCGCCCTGCGGCTCGGTCAGCCCCGCGATGCGTGATGAACCGCCCGGCCCAGACTGCCAGGATCAGCGGGATGGACCAAGCCCCCTTTCCCACCACCAGCATCAGCGTATCGGCGACCGAAGCCCCGATCCGGCCCAGCCAGTTCTGCACAGGGGCGTCGGACGCGGCCAGCCAGCCGGGATCTTCGGGCGAATAGCTGCCCAGCATCACCACAAAGACCAGCGCCAGCACCGCCAGACCGATCCCGATCAATTCGCGCGCACGGCGTTCCAGCGCAGCTTGGGTATTGGGGTCGATGAGCGGTTCACGTTGACGCATCTGATACAGGGCCATCTGCCGTCCTCACCCGTAAATGCAATCGCGCAGCCGGATCAGGCCGCGTTCGGTTTCGTCCTGCGGAGCGACCAGCGCCACGCGGATGTAGGGCTGGCCGGGGTTCTGCCCGTCCGCTTCGCGCGACAGATAGGCCCCGGGCAGAACCCGCACGCCGGTCTGCGTCCAGAGTTTTACCGCCGCCGCCTCGCCATCCTCGACCGGAAGCCAAAGGAAAAAGCCCCCTTCCGGCGAAGCATAGCCTTGCATCCCCGAGAAGATGCGGTCAGCCGCATCGAATTTGGCCTGATACAAGGCGCGCGAGGCAGTGACGTGATCTTCGTCCGCCCAGGCCGCTTCGGCCACCCGTTGCAACGGCAGGGGCAATGGTGCCCCGGCAAAGGCGCGCAGCTTGCGCAGGCGGATCATGCTTTCCGGCCCGGCCGCCACAAAACCCGACCTCAGCCCCGGCAGGTTGGAGCGTTTGGACAGCGAATGAAAGGCCAGCACACGTTCCGGGTTGGCGCCCACATCCTGCGCCACCTGCAGGATGCCGGGCGGCGGGGCCGTCCGCCAGATTTCGGAATAACATTCATCCGCAAAGATCACGAAATCATGCTTTTCTGCCAACGCCAGCAGGGTTTCCCAATAGGCGCGATCCGCCACCGCGCCCTGCGGATTGGCGGGCGAACAGATATAGGCCACAGCGACACGATCCAGCAGATCAGGCGCCAGGCCCGCATAATCCGGCAGATGGCCGGTTGCGGCTGTTGCAGGCACATAGACCGGTTCGGCCCCCACCGTCAGCGCGGCCACCGCATAGACCTGATAGAACGGGTTGGGCATCAGCACCGCAGGCTGTTTGCCGTTCTTGCGTTCGGGGCACAGCGCGATCAGCGCATTGAACAACCCCTCGCGCGTGCCGTTCAGCACCATCAACCGGTTTTCCGGCAGCGCAACCCCATAGCGGCGCTGCACCCAGTCCCCGATCCGGGCCAACAATTCCGGCGTGCCGTCATTGGGCGGATAGACGCCAAACCCATCCAGATTCGCGGCCAGAACCGGACCGACAAAACCGGGCATGGCATGTTTGGGTTCGCCAATCGTCATGGAAATCTGCGGCCCGCCGGGCGGCAGATGATCCAGAAGTTTCCGCAGGCGCGGAAACGCATAATCCGGCAGGTTCGAAAACCGCTCAGGAAACGCCATGTGTACTGCCTCATGTCGGGGTCATGTCGCCCCGTTTGAAGGCAGGATAGCGGGCTATTCCTGCGCGGTCCAGAAAAACGACACACCATCCATGGTATGCTGCGGGATATTGTGGCTTTTTCGCTGCTTGCGGTTTCTGAACGCTGCGCAGCATTCCACCCGTCGCCCCGCCTCATGGCCCGGCTGAAAACTCGGTCTGCCGGGCCCGAATGCGCCATGTGTCGCAATTTACCGGATCACAGTCGCCTCAGCCGCATGACAAATTTGTGAAATGCCCATGCTCCCGCGCGACCGGGCTGCCCAGAACGGACAGTCCGGAGCAACCGGAGGGAGGGAGCCATGGCTATCAAGCCACCACTAAGGGATTTGCCGATCACTACGGCCAACAGCGGGTTTTATGAAGGGTTCAACACGATTGTCACCATCGGGTCCAAGCTGCTTGTGGGCCTGCTCATCATCTGGGCCGCGGCCTTTCCCGAAAATGCAGGAGCTGCCCTTTCGGCACTGAACGGCTTTCTGCTGGGATCGTTCGGCACATGGTACATCTATGTCATGGCCTTCTATCTGATCACCTGCCTTGCGCTGGCGATCTGGCCTGCCACTGGGCGCATCCGGTTGGGGCGCGATGGTGAAGAACCTGAATTTTCAACATTTTCATGGTTTTCCATGATGTTCGGCGCCGGGATCGGCATCGGGATGCTGACCTATTCCACGGGCGAGCCGATCTATCATTTCTCCACCAACCCCGAAGTCATCACCGGCCAGGTGACCGCCGAAAGCGCCGAGGTGGTGCGGGCAGCCTTCAAATGGTCGTTCATGCATTGGGGCCTGTCGGCCTGGGGCTGCTATGCCCTGACAGGGCTTGCACTGGCCTTCTTCAGCTATCGCCGCGGACTGCCACTGACCATCCGTTCCGGGCTGACACCCTTGTTCGGGCGCAGCCTGTCGGGCCCACTGGGCCATGCCGTGGATATCGTTGCCGTGATCGCCACCGTGCTGGGCGTTTCGGTCACTATCGGCTTTGGCGTGTCGCAATTCGCCAGCGGCTTTTACAATATCACCGGCGCAGGCTGGGTGATGCAGGCCGACGGCACCACCCCCAGCAATGCCGCCATGATCGGGGCATTGGTCATCATCATGGGCCTTTCCACCCTTTCGGCGCTGTCGGGCGTTGGCAAGGGCATCAAATGGCTGTCCAACCTGAACATGGGCCTGACCTTCTTCTTCCTGGCCTTTCTGCTGGTCTTTGGCTCCACCGCCTTTGCGCTCAAGGCGCTGTTTGTCGGGATCGGAGATTACCTGATGGGCCTGCCTGCCATGATGGTCACCGTCTGGCACCCCGATGGCACCGAGACAGGTGATGCGCTGGCCGCATGGCAAGGTGGCTGGACCATCTTCTACTGGGCCTGGTGGATCGCTTTTGCCCCCTTCGTGGGCCTGTTCCTTGCCCGCATCTCGCGCGGGCGCAGCCTGCGTGAATATGTGATGGGTGCCATGATCGTGCCCTCGATCATGTGTTTCATCTGGTTTGCCATGGCGGGCGGAACCGCGATCGACCTTGAACTGAACGGCGGTGCCAATCGCGCCATCCTTGATGCAGGTCTTTCAAGCCAGTTGTTTGCAACGGTGAACCAGCTGCTTTCACCTGCGTTGGCCGTGCTGATGTCGGCGATGCTGGTCGTGCTGCTGCTGACCTATCTGGTCACCTCGGCCGATAGCGCCATCCTGATCATCAACACCATCAACGCTGCGGGCGATGAAACGCCCAAGGGCAAGGTGCATATCCTGGTCTGGGGTGTGGCGCTGACGCTGGTGATTTCGGTACTGTTGCTGGCGGGCGGTCTGTCGGCGATCCAAACCGCGATGATCATCGGTGCCCTGCCCTTCAGCTTTGTTCTGGCCCTGATGGGGATTGCCCTGATCAAGGCGCTGATCCGTGACGGGCAGCGCGCGAAAACCGGCTCATCCCGCGAATAAGTCCGCCTTTGGGCAGTGAACATCGGGTCGCCCCGCTGGGGCGGCCCTTTTGTTTGGCCTGCGTCAAGCCCTTGGGTGGAAAATCCGGCAGTTGTCATGACAAACGCCGCCCGATTCCGGGCGGCGCAAGTTCGTGTTTCTGCGGGTCAGCCTCTCAGGAAACGGCTTTCGGGCTTGTTTGCGCAGTGATTGGTCGCCCAAACACCATTTGACGAGACACCCAATTTTTGTCCATCGACTTCCTGTAACCAACTGATTTTGTTGATATGAGGTTTGTTGCGTTCCAAGGCCTTTGTCCATTTGGCAGTCTATTTTTGTCCACTGGAAAATTTTCCGTGTGAATCAAAAGGGCCGCCCAAGCGGGCGGCCCTCAATGCACGGGGATGGCAACAGGCTATGCAGCAAGATCGGACCGACTGAAATAATATCGGCCCACGAGGCGATTGGGCGCAATCGGGTTGATCCCCCGCAATGCCAAATCGGCCGCCAGCTTCTTAACGGGAAGCCCAAGTTCGGCTGCCAGATCTGTCAGTGAAACATGCCGATCGAGGAATGCGTTGAGATCGGTCACCGGGATGGATCTCTTTTGCACCCCTTTGGCGTTAGTGAAGGTGACGCTTGCGAGATACGGGGCGCCACCCTTGTCCGTCTGTTTGGCGAGAAACTCAAGTTTCGAAGGGCTGATGCGCAGGCGCTTTGCCGCCTCATCAACACTGAGCATCCCTTGATCACCCAGCTGGGCAACCGCAACCTTGATCTCTTCCGGATCGACAACGATGCCTTTGAAACGCAGGTCGCGATCGAGACAGCCAACACGGGTCAGGTGTCCGTCAAGGATTGCCTTGATGATGTCTAGCACCGGCCAACGTGAGGCTTCGGCTGCCGCAACAATCTCAAGCATCCCGTCATAAGGTGGGGTTTTGATGGTCACAGCACGGAAGAGCTTATCAAGGAAAGCGTCAGCGTCCTTCCTTGCGACGTTTCTGAGAAAGCTGGCTTGGCTTTCTGGGAAATCAAACAAACGCGGGATTACTCCCGAGCGAACAAGTGTTTCTGCCTGGGTCCGGTTGCAGTTCAGGTATTTGGGCAAGTGATTGGTTGGGATCGAGTCCCGGATGCGGTCGAATAGAGCAACCCCAGCCTCTGCATCAAAGACCGTTCGAACACTTGCCTTGTCGGGGTCTCCTTTTGCGAGACCAGCAAGGATCACCGCGCGGTTCACGGTTTTCGGGTGTTCACCTGAAACTTTGGCAAGACTATGGATCGAATGAACGCGCTGACAGTCAACGACCTGTCCCATCAACCGGGTGCCTTTTGCGATCGGGAAGTTGTCGAGCACATAGTCCCTCACGACATCGCTAACGGGTCCCTTCGACTTTTCGTTCTTGTTGAATTGAAGCCATTGATAGAGGCGGCCGAAGATGTGTTGCGGACCGCCCTTCAGGCCGGCTTTCACAGCGCGGTTGTAGCCTTCATCCAATGCTTCGCGGATCCCGTGTTCGCCACGCGCGGCGAACCCGAAGCCAACATCCCCCGCCTTGTTCCAGTCAGAAAGCGTGAGCTTGTTGAGGTTCGTGCACTGATTTCCGCAGGCGCAAGAACCCGAAGGGGCGTCTTTGGCTTCGGTCCGACGCCATCACGCCATTCTTTTTCGGCCAAGGCGTTTGCAGGATCAGGCAGTTCTTCGCGGAGATACTCTTCCGCCTTCTTGCGGATGCGGTCCATGTTTTGCGTGATCGAGGCATCGGTCATGCGAAGGCGATTTCCGCAAGCCAAATCGGCGTCTTTGCCGATACGACCCTCCGTATCCGCGTCATCTGCGTTTGGCGCTGCGAGTTCCTTGACCGCGCGAACCATCGCATAGCGCCCATCAAGGACGGCCTTTTGACCAGCCGTGAGCGAGGCAACAAAGACGTCATCGTCCGGTCCGAGACGGGCAGGCCGCGCATGTTCAGGCAGAAGGCCAAAGGGGATGATCGACACTGCCCCCGCCGCGTTCATCTGGGTCAGGACCGAGATTTCAAGCGTGGTTTGTGTGCGAGGATCGTCCATCAAGTGGAACGTAACGCTGTCCATGTTGCGGTAGGCAAAACGCCAAACAGCATCGTTGAACTTGTAAATATGGTGGGGTTCCAGACTGAAGCAGGGCAAGAAGTTTCTGGAGATCTTAGACATTTTAGCGCTCTTTCGTTGAATTGTGACAGGAACAGTCCGGCAACCGTGCAGCTGCGAGACGCTGATTTTTTTGTATGGTGGCGAGGACGCGGGGCGTGACGCGCCCTAAACCGGTATCGATCCGCAAGGGGATGCCGGTCCCGCGCGCAGCACGCGCGGGCCAGTGAGTCCCTTTCTTGATCGGAAAATCAGGCGGCGGAGCCGGTGCCGCCAATTGCTTGCGGCTTGTTTGCCACCAGCATGCGCTGCCGCGAAAGGTTCCAGCCCAAGGTCAAATCTGCACGCTGCACGATCGTCGAAGGCTTGATTTCAACACGCGCGAGGGTGGTCAGATAGAGGCGTCTACAAAGACGAAGGGGAGATTTTCAGGCGATGCCGCGACCTGTTCCGGCCCCGATGAGTGGGGTCAGACTTGGGTCGCTCATATGAGCTGAGAGGGCACAATCCTGTTCATGCCCCTATCGATGCCCGCGATTTTCGCGGGCGTCAAGCGGGGCAAACTGGCGGATTTGGGGATCCAGGGCCTGAGGTGGATTTCTCTGGATTTTCAGGTCCATCGGCCCCGAAAAGGGCCGATGGACAAACTTTAGCGTCCGCGATGGACAGAAAACGCCGAAAAAGGACAAACTTTAGAGGCGTCTACACATTCATACCGTCCGGACAGCCCTCAGCCGCATTTGGAATGGCCGCAATCGGTGCAGGTCATGCAGCCTTCCTTCATTTGCAGCGCATAGGAGCCGCAGGAGGGGCAGGGGTTACCCTTCGGTGCGCCGCCGACCACCATCACTTCGGCTTGCGGGTCCGATTTCAGGCCCATGCCCTCGCCCTCGATAAATCCGATATGGATCAGGTGGCGTTCGATCACGCCGCCGATGGCCGCGAGGATCGAGGGGATATAGCGCCCTTCCATCCAGGCACCGCCGCGCGGGTCGAACACGGCTTTCAGTTCCTCGACCACAAAGCTCACATCGCCGCCGCGACGGAACACCGCCGAGATCATCCGGGTCAGCGCCACGGTCCAGGCGAAATGCTCCATGTTCTTGGAGTTGATGAAGACCTCGAAGGGGCGGCGGTGGTTGGCAATGATGATGTCATTGATGGTGATATAGAGCGCATGCTCGCTGCCCGGCCATTTCACCTTGTAGGTATGGCCTTCCAGCGCGGCGGGGCGATCCAGCGGTTCAGAGAGATACACCACCTCGCCGCCTTGCGTGGTTTGCGGGGCCTCGGCCGGGGTTTTCTCGCTGCTTTCCGACACGGTCAGTACCGAACCCGTCACCGCATTGGGGCGATAGGTGGTGCAGCCTTTGCATCCCTGATCCCAGGCGGCCATATAGACCTCCTTGAAGTCATCAAAGCTGATGTCTTCGGGGCAGTTGATGGTCTTGGAGATCGAACTGTCGATCCATTTCTGCGCGGCGGCCTGCATGCGCACATGATCCAGCGGCGGCAGGGTTTGCGCGTTCACGAAGTAATCCGGCAGCGCGGCGTCGCCCTTGAGGTCGCGCCACAGTTTCACGGCGTAATCGACCACTTCTTCCTCGGTGCGCGAGCCGTCTTTCTGCAAGACCTTGCGCTTGTAGGCATAGGCGAAGACTGGCTCGATGCCCGAGGACACATTGCCCGCATACAGCGAGATGGTGCCGGTGGGGGCGATGGAGGTGAGCAGCGCATTGCGGATGCCATGGGTGCGGATGGCCTCGCGCACGTCCTCATCCATCTGCATCATGTTGCCGGTGGCCAGATAGGCGTCGGCGTCGAACAGCGGGAAGGGGCCTTTTTCCTTGGCAAGATCGACCGAGGCCAGATAGGCGGCGCGGGCGATGGCCTTCATCCAGGCTTCGGTCTGGGCAGCGGCCTCTTCCGAGCCATAGCGCAGGCCCAGCATCAGCAGGGCATCGGCAAGGCCGGTCACACCGAGGCCAATGCGGCGCTTGTTGCGGGCTTCTTGTTCCTGCTGCGGCAGCGGGAAGCGGCTGGCATCCACCACATTGTCCATCATGCGCACGGAGAGGTGCACGAGGCTGTCCAGCGCCGCCGGGTCCAGCCTGGCCTTTTCCGAGAACGGGTCGGTGACCAGCGTGGCGAGGTTGATCGAGCCCAGAAGGCAAGCGCCATAGGGCGGCAGGGGCTGTTCGCCGCAGGGGTTGGTGGCGGCGATCTGCTCCACATAGCCCAGATTGTTCATCTTGTTGATGCGGTCGATGAAGATCACACCCGGTTCGGCGAAATCATAGGTGTTGCGCATGATCTTGTTCCACAGATCGCGCGCTTGCACGGTGCGATAGACCTTGCCGCCAAAGACCAGATCCCACGGGCCATCGGCCTTGACCGCATCCATGAAGGGATCGGTGACCAGAACCGAAAGGTTGAACATGCGCAGGCGGGCCGGGTCTTTCTTGGCCTCGATGAAGGCCTCCACATCCGGGTGGTCACAGCGCATGGTGGCCATCATGGCCCCGCGACGCGAGCCTGCCGACATGATGGTGCGGCACATGGCATCCCAGACATCCATGAAGGACAGGGGGCCAGAGGCATCGGCGGCCACGCCCTTCACCTCGGCGCCGCGCGGGCGGATGGTCGAGAAATCATAGCCGATGCCGCCGCCCTGCTGCATGGTGAGCGCGGCTTCTTTCAGGGCGTCGAAAATGCCGCCCATGCTGTCGGGCACGGTGCCCATGACGAAGCAGTTGAACAGGGTCACATTGCGCCCGGTGCCTGCCCCCGCGGTGATCCGGCCTGCGGGCAGATATTTGAAGCCTTCCAGCGCCTTGTAGAATTGCGCTTCCCAATGGGCCGGATCTTTCTCCACCTCGGCCAGCGACCGGGCGATGCGGCGCCAGGTGTCTTCCACGCTGCCATCCACCGGCGTGCCATCGGCCTCTTTCAGCCGGTATTTCATGTCCCAGATTTGCTCGGCAATGGGGGCGGCGAATCGAGACATGGGAAAATCCTCTATTTGGTGGTCTGCGGGGGGAGGCCCTACAGGATACGCGTCTTCTAGGGAAGCGTCAAAGGCCTTGCCGTGTCGGCAGGTCCGGCCTATCTGGGCTGCAGCGATGGGGGTAATCGTGGCTGATTTCGTCAATATCCTGAAACTCTGTGTCGGGGCCGAGTCGGTCGAGGATCTGGAGCAGTGGCAAGCCAGCCAGGCCCATCGCTGGCCCACGGGCCGCGCTGTCCATGTCACCCGCATGTGGCCGAAACGCGCGCCCGAAGTGCTGTCGGGCGGCAGCCTTTACTGGGTCATCAAGGGTGTGGTTCTGGCCCGGCAACGGATTCTGGGGTTGGAAAAGGTGGCTGGCGGTGATGGAATCGACCGCTGCGCCCTGCTGCTGGATACCGAAGTGATCCGCACCGAAGCCGCGCCGCGCCGCCCCTTTCAGGGCTGGCGCTATCTGGCCCCGCAAGACAGCCCGGCCGATCTGCCCAAAGGCCGCAGTGCCGATGATATATTGCCGGAATCACTGGCTCTGGCGCTGGCCGAAATCGGGCTGCGTTAGTTTCCCTGCCATCAACGATCCGCCAGAATACCTTGGGTTGGTCGCGCCCTCGCCCCCATCCTGCCCGATTTGGAGATCAATACAGGTCCATCAACCCGCATAAGTCGCATGGGAAAAACAATGGACCGACTGACCGAAATGGAAGCCTTCGCCACTGTGGTGGATCAGGGCGGCTTTACTGACGCGGCCAAGAAGATGGGCATTTCCAAATCTGCCGTGTCCAAGCATGTCTCGGCGCTTGAGGCCCGGCTGGGTGCGCGCCTTCTGAACCGGACCACCCGCCGCGTCTCGCCCACCGAGATCGGCCTTGCCTATTACGATCGCGCCCGCCGGGTGCTGAATGACGCAGGCGAAGCGGATGCGCTTGTCACCTCCATGCAATCGGCCCCGTCGGGCCTGCTGCGCATCAGTGTCGCTACCGATTTCGGGGTGAACCTGCTGTCGCCGATCCTTGGGGATTTTCTGCTGGAATACCCCGATATCACCGTGAACATGGTGCTGAACAACCGCTATGTGGAACTTATCTCCGAAGGGTTCGACATGGCGATCCGGGTGGGCGAGCTGGAGGACAGTTCGCTGCGCGCCCGCAAGCTGACCGAAACCTCAAAACGGATGATCGGCAGCCCGGCCTATTTCCAGAAGTTCGGCCGTCCGATGAAGATCGACGATCTGAACGAACACAAGCTGCTGCATTACTCCAATCAGGCCAATGGCAATGTCTGGAAGGTCACCGCACCTTCGGGCGAAAAGCGTCAGGTGCGCTCCAACGGCTGGCTGACGGTGAATGACGGGCAATCGCTGCTCAATGCCGCGATTTCGGGTCTGGGCATCGCCTATCTGCCGTCCTTCCTTTATGCCGATGCCATGAAGGCGGGCCAGATCGAAGAGGCGATCCCGGGTCTGCCGCTGGAAACGCTGGGCATCTATGCGGTCTATCCGCCGGGGCGCTTTACCCAGCCCAAGGTGCGGGCCTTCATTGATTTTCTGGCGCGGCGCTTCATGGAAAAGGGCCCCGACAACTGGTGAGACGACAGGTTTACTACGGTGCGGCCAACTGGGTCGAGGTGAGCATCACCTCGACCCTTCTGTTTCGGGTGCGCCCTTCCGCTGTCAGATTGCTGGCGCGCGGGGCCAGCCAGCCTACCCCTTGCGCGTCGATCCGGCTGGCATCGGCCCCCAGGGCGATCAGGGCCTTGCGTACCGATCGCGCCCGCGCTTCCGACAGGGCGACATTCCCGGCCAGGGCACCTGACGCATCCGTGTGGCCGATCAGCGCCACCTTCGCGTCGGGCCGGGCCGACAGATAGGCCACCAATGCCGCGAGCGATGCATAATCCCCCGGCGCCAGCGCATCGGCGCCAGAGGCAAAGACCAGATCCTCCAGCACGACAGCCCCCTGCCCTTCCAGCCGCGCGGCCAGATCGCCGGGCGGGGGGGCAATGGTGGTCGCAGTCGTGCCGGTATCGGGCCCCGGATCGGCGGTTGCATTCACCGGGGGCGGAGCCGCATTGGCGCCGTCCAGACGTGTCAGCTGCACATGGCCCGACTGCCGCGACCGGCTGACCAGCAGCATCAGCAGCCCGTCGCCTTTTTCCGCCAGCAGATACCGAAAATCCCCCAGATCAACATGCATCTCGGGTTCGGTCTGCACCGGCAGGGCATAGCGGAAGTCAAACCCGCCACAGGCAGACGTTTCACAGGAAAACACCTCGGTCCAGCCATCCGCCAGAACCTGGGCCCGCAGATGCGCCATCAGATCCAGTGTGGCCACAGGCCCTTCGACACGCCAGGTGATCTGGGTTACCGTGCCATTCCCGATGCGCTGCGGCAGGTCCGCCCCGTCGCGCCAGGCGCCAACCGGCAGGCGCAGGGTCTGCGACGGGGTTTCCAGCCGCGAGGTTTCCGCAACCGGTGCCGGAAATTTCAGGTCTTGCGCCTGAACAGGGCTGGCAAGGATCAACAACAGGCCAACAAGGGTTTTCATCAGGCTCACTTCACGCGGTAATGGTAACGGGTCACCGGGGCGAACCCCATGTCGTCATACAGGGCGCGGGCGGGTGCATTGGCCTCGGTCACCACCACCGCAAAATCATGCACGCCCTGTTCCGCAGCCCAGTTGATCGCGGCCTGCATCATGTTGCGCGCAGCCCCTCGGCGACGCAGGGCCGGACGCACCTGGAGTGCATGCAGCATGGCAGCGCCCTCTGCACAGACCACGAAAGCCGCCCCCGAAGGCGTGTCATCGCTGCGGCCCAGAATGGCCGCCTTTGGCCCTGCAGCCCTGTCCATCACCGCCAGTCGCCCCGGTCCGATGCCACCCTCGGCCCAAAGATCGGCGGCTATGGCCAAAGGGGGCCAATGCACAAAGGCCGCCATACCGCTGACATCCCCCCGCAAGGCCGAAATCGATGCCGCATAGCCCAAGACGGGATCATGCACCCGATACCCGCGCGCCGCCAGCGCCTGATCCAGCGCAGCATCCCCCTCGCGGATCAAGAACAACGGGTCCTGCCCCATGGCTTGCATGGCCAGTTCAGCAGCCTCCAGATCCGCCGCAGCAAAGCCCCCTTCGGCGGTAGCTGCCGAAACCCTCTGTCCTCCGCCCCGGCCTTCGCGCAAGGTGAAGGGGCCGCAGCGGTGCTGCGCGAAGGCGGGCCATGTCGCCTCCAGCAAGGACATGAGCGCCGCAGGTGTCATGCGAACAACGCGCAAAGCTTGGTCATCGCCGCATCCAGACGGGCGGCATCCGTTCCCCGGATCACCAGATTGGTGCCATGCGCCCCATTCTGGATGAAGGGATAGGACCCCATCGACAGATCAGGGAACTCGGCCGCCAACGCCCCGAAAGGCCCGGCGATTTCGCCCTCGCCCCGGTTCAGGCGCAAGCTCTGGCTCAGCAGCGGGTCCCCCCCGGTCAGGCCGGGCAGAACGCTGGCCACCATGGCCTGAAAGATGTTCGGCACCCCTGCCATCACATGCACATTGCCCAGACTGAACCCCGGCGCGGTGGAAACCGGATTGTCGATCAGCCGCGCGCCATCGGGGATACGCGCCATACGCTGACGTGCCGCGTTGAACTCTAGCCCGGCCCGGTCGTAATGCGCCTGCAACAGCGCCATGGCGTCAGTGCGATGGCCGATCGCCACACCAAAGGCCGCGGCAATCGCATCGGCAGTGATGTCGTCATGCGTGGGGCCGATCCCGCCCGAGGTGAAGACATGATCCCACCGGGCCCGCAGATCATTCACCGCAGCGATGATCGCCGCATGATCGTCAGCCACCACCCGTGCCTCCATCAGACGGATGCCGCGCGCGGTCAATTCACCGGCCAGATGGTGGGTGTTGCCGTCGCGGGTCCGGCCCGACAGGATTTCATCGCCGATCACCAGCATGGCGGCAGTGGGGTTGGACATGGCAGTCTCCGATCCTTTTTGCGCCAAGCTAGCGTGACCGGCCCCGCAATCAAACCCCCGCCCTCTGGCCTTTTTCCATTTCCCGCCGTATCTACAGCCCATTCGAGCGAAAGGACGCCCCCGTGAACGACATCCGTGGCCGCATTACCCGAGATGGCATCCGCATCTATGACGATGCTGATTTCGCAGGGATGCGCACCGCCGGGCAGGTCGCGGCGGAAATCCTGGATGCGGTCATCCCTTTGGTCAAACCCGGCGCGACCACGGGCGAGATTGATGCCTTCATCACCGCCGAGGTCACGCGGCGCGGCGTCGTTTCGGCCACCATCGGCTACAAGGGCTATCAGCACGCCTCCTGTATTTCGGTGAACCATGTGGTCTGCCATGGCATCCCGGGCAGCAAGGTGCTGGCGGATGGCGATATCCTGAACATCGACGTCACGGTGATCGTGGATGGCTGGTATGGCGATACCAGCCGGATGTTCGTGGCGGGTGCCTTGCCGCGCAAGGCGGAACGGTTGATCGAGGTGACGCATGAAGGGCTGATGCGCGGCATTGCGGCGGTGAAGCCCGGCAATACCTTCGGCGATATCGGCCATGCGATTCAGGCCTATGTCGAAGCCAACCGCATGTCCGTCGTGCGCGATTTCTGCGGCCATGGTCTGGGCCGCGTCTTTCATGCCCCGCCAAATGTGCTGCATTATGGCCGCCCCGGCACTGGCCCGGTGCTGGAAGAGGGCATGTTCTTCACCATCGAACCCATGGTCAACCTTGGCCGCCCGGAAACCAAGGTGCTGGCTGATGACTGGACTGCCGTCACCCGCGACAAATCGCTTTCGGCACAATACGAACATTCGGTGGGGGTGACCGCCACAGGCTGCGAAATCTTTACCCTGTCACCAGCAGGCAAGTTTTTCCGCACCTGGGAATAAGCGCGGCACCTGGGGATCTGGTCGGCGTCAGACCCCCAGCAGCACCATCAGCACATAGATCGCATTGGCCGCGATCAGACAGGCCACCGCAAAACTGCCCAGATCCTTGGCATGTTTGGCGAATTGCGCCCATTCTGGTGCAAGGTGATCCACCACCTCCTCCACCGCGGTATTGAGCGATTCGATCGCCAGCAGCACCAGCCACAGCACGGCAAAACCCAGTATCTCGCGCAGCGCCGCGCCCCAAAGCGCAAGACCAACTGCAACGCCAAGACCGGCCAGCACTTCGTGTCGGAAAGCCGTCTCGCCCAGCATCCGGCCCAGACCCGCAGCAGAGAACCGGGCTGCGGCGAACAGATGGCGCAGGCCATGCTTGCGGGCGGGGCGGGGCTGCGCAGTGCGCGTCTGGTCTGGGTCGGTCATGCGGGTCCTTTCGGCATCGCCGCAGAATCGGGCAATTCGCGCGGTTTATCCAGCCCAAAGCTTGCAGCAAGCTTGCGGTCTTGCCAGTGGCCGCCCACCATGGCATGAATGATATGATATAACATTTCAAATACAGCTCATGCCCCAGAATCTCCGATCCCCCCGCGCCCGCTGGCGCAAGGGCAGCCCCATGCAACGCCATGACCGGCTGCCACCCGCTTTGCGGCGCTGGCTGATCCATGCGGCCCTGCCATGGAGCGCTGCGTCGGTCCTGCATCTGTGGCAGCGCACCTTGCGCGAAGGCGGTTCGGAATCACTGGCGTTGCAGCGGCTTGACGCCGCCGAACGGGCGACCCTGCGACGAGAGGCACCCCGGGTCTGGGGGGCGGCCTATCCCGTATGTGAAAACAGCCCGTGACCTGGGGGGACACGGGCTGCCGTCAATGCGGCGCGAGGGAGGAGGAACGCGCCGCCGAGCTCCGGCCACCGGGGGAGGATCCGGCAGACCGGTCGAAAACCTTACTTGCCGAAGGCGGCCTGATGCGCGATCTGGGCGATCTGGCTGCGGTGCATGCCCATATCGGCCAACTCACGGTCGCTCAACGCATCCAGTTCGGCCACGGTTTTCGCATAGGTCATGCGCCGGGTGATCGCGGTCTTCACCGTTTCCACCAGGGTGGACAAACGGAAGCCGGTCGCGCGTTGCGAAGAAACATAAGCCATTTCATATACCTCTCGGGTTCATCGCAGGGCAGGCAGCGGATCCGCCTCTCCTGATGGCGCTAACATGGGGTCAATGCCGCAGCTGCACAATCCGCCGGAATGCGATTCCTGCCATGCAATTTCCGCATGGCTTGCGAGCCCATGCTCGGGCAACCCGCGCAAGACAGCCGCACATGTCAGGTCGATGACAGGTTCCTGTGCGCAGATGGCGTCCGAGATGGCACGAGGAGGTGCCATCCAGCCGGAATCACCCCGCAATGTCGGGGTTCAGGGAGGAAAACCGATGAAACACGCTATTCTTGGCGCGGCGCTCAGCTTTGCGCTGGCTGTCCCGGCGCTGGCCGCCGATTACACCATCATGGCCCCGGCCTCGCCCGGTGGTGGCTGGGATTCCACCGCCCGCACCATGCAGGAAGTGATGCAGGCCGAAGGCATTTCAGGTTCGGTTCAGGTGCAGAACGTGCCGGGTGCCGGCGGCACCGTCGGCCTTGCGCAATTCGTGGCCTCGGCCAATGGCGATGCCTCGCAGCTGATCGTCGGCGGCTATGTGATGGTCGGCGCGATCCTGACCAATGGTTCGCCGGTCTCGCTGGCTGATGTGACGCCGATTGCACGGCTGACCGGCGAAGCCGTGGCCATCGTCGTGCCCGCCGCATCGCCCATTCAGGACATTCAGGGCCTTGTCGATGCGATGAAGGCCAATCCGGGCGCTGTCAGCTGGGCGGGCGGTTCGGCTGGCGGGGTGGACCACATCACCGCAGGCCTTCTGGCCAAGGCCGCCGGGGTTGACCCGACCAAGATCAACTACATCGCCTTCTCGGGCGGTGGCGAAGCGACGGCTGCCATTCTGGGCAATCAGGTGACGGCAGGTCTCTCGGGTCTGGGTGAATTCCTGCCGCAGGTGCAGGCAGGCACGATGCGCCTGCTGGCCGTGTCGTCGGGCGAACGTCTGGCCGGGATCGAAGCGCCGACGCTGAAAGAAGCAGGCTTTGACGTGGTCGTGCAGAACTGGCGGATGGTTGCAGCCGCGCCGGGCCTGAGCGACGAACAGAAGGCCGCCGTATCGGCTGACATCGAAAAGCTTGCCAAATCCGCGGGCTGGCAGAAGGCGCTGGCAGACAAGGGCTGGGCCGACACCTATCTGGCCGGTGCCGATTTCGAGGCGCAACTGGCCAAGGAAATCGAAGCCACCACCGCGATCCTCAAGGACATCGGTCTGGTGAAATGAGCCAGTTCGGCCAAAGCGGACGCCGCCCCGATGGGGCGGCGTTCATCATCGCGGCGGCACTGGCCGCCATCGGCACGGTGATCTTGTGGGATGCCGGACGCCTGCCCGACAATGGCGGTTATTCCGGTGTCGGCGCGGGCGATGTGCCAAGGTTGATCGGCTATGCCCTGCTGGGCCTGGCCCTGTGGACCGGGATCGACGGAATGCGCGGTGCTGATCCGCGCCCGAAGCAACAGCCCGTGCCGCTTCTGTGGCTGCTGGGGGGCCTGTCGGTGATGGTTGCCAGCATCCACTGGATCGGCTTTGCCCTTGGTGCCACCATCCTGTTCACTTGCGCCGCCGCCGCTTTCGGTGAACGCCGCTTCCACATCGCCATTCCCTCGGGGCTTGTGCTTGGCCTGGTCATCTATGCTGTCTTCGACCAGATCCTGAAGCTGAACCTGCCCGCTGGACCGATTGAAACCCTGATTTTCGGGGGCTGACACATGGATACGTTCGGATTTCTGCTGCAGGGGCTGGGCACTGCCCTTGACCCCATGATGCTGCTTTATGCGCTGATCGGGGTAACCCTCGGCACCGCCGTCGGCGTGCTGCCGGGCATTGGCCCTGCGCTAACCGTGGCCTTGTTGCTGCCTGTCACCTATGGGCTTGATCCGGCAGGGTCGCTCATCATGTTTGCGGGCATCTATTACGGCGGGATGTATGGGGGTTCGACCACGTCGATCCTGCTCAATACCCCCGGCGAAAGTGCCTCGATCGTCACGGCGCTTGAGGGCAACAAGATGGCCCGGGCCGGGCGCGGCGGGCCTGCCCTGGCCACTGCCGCCATCGGGTCATTCGTCGCCGGGCTGCTGGCCACGCTGGCACTGGCATTCCTTGCGCCGCATGTGGTGAAGCTGGCGCTGGTCTTTGGCCCGCGCGAATATTTCGCGCTGATGATGCTGGCCTTTGTCACCGTTTCGGCGGCCTTTGGCGAAAGCACGCTGAAGGGGCTGACTTCGCTCTTTATCGGGCTGGCACTGGCGCTGGTGGGGATCGACCAGCTGACCGGGCAGGCCCGGCTGTCCTTTGGTGTGCCGCAACTGCTCGACGGGATCGAGGTCACCACGCTTGCCGTCGCCATGTTCGCCCTGGGCGAGGCCCTGTTTGTCGCCGCACAAGGACCACAGGCCGATGCGGGTGTTCTGGCTGTCAAGGGCTCGGTCCGCATGACGGCGGCCGACTGGTCGCGGTCGTGGAAATCCTGGCTGCGCGGCACCGCCATCGGCTTTCCCATCGGGTCCATGCCGGCTGGTGGGGCCGACATCGCCTCGTTCCTGTCCTATGCGACGGAACGCAAGATGTCGAAACACCCCGAGGAATTCGGTCATGGTGCCATTGAAGGCGTGGCCGGACCCGAAGCTGCAAACAATGCCGCCGCCGCCGGAACGCTGGTGCCGCTGCTGACGCTGGGCCTGCCCACCACGGCCACGGCGGCCATCATGCTGGCGGGGTTCCAGCAATTCGGGCTGCAGCCCGGCCCGTTGCTGTTCATTTCGGCCCCGCAGCTGGTTTGGGGCCTGATCGCCTCACTGCTGATTGCCAATGTCATGCTGGTGGTGTTGAACCTGCCGCTGATCCGCTTCTGGATCCTGCTGCTGCGCATTCCGACGCCTTGGCTTTATGGCGGTATCCTTGTGTTTGCGACTCTGGGCACGCTGGGCGTGAACCCTTCACCGGTTGAACTGACGATGCTGGTTCTGTTCGGCCTGCTGGGCTATCTGATGCGGCTTTATGGCTATCCGATCGCTCCGGTGGTTGTCGGGCTGATCCTTGGCCCGATGGCGGAACAGCAGTTGCGCCGGGCCTTGGCCATCTCGCAGGGCGATCCGGTCACGCTGGTGCAAAGCCCGGTTGCGGCCTTCCTGCTGGGTCTGGCCGCGCTGGCGCTGATCTTGCCCATGGTGATGCGCGCGCGCGGCAAGGGGCAGGTTCTGTCACAGGTGGCTGGCTCCGACGATTGATCGCAGCGCTTTCCCGTGCCGGGGCAGCAACAAGGGGGGGCGCCAATGCGCCCCCCTTTCGCATCCCCCTTTGCCCGCCTGCGGCAATCTTGCCCCATTGCGCCGGATGCGGGAATTTCCGATAATATTACTCGGAAACCGCGCCTGCCATCTTGGCCCGCCGTATCGGAAAGACCATGACCCTCCGCCTCGCCCTTGCTGCGCTTTGGCTCGCAGCCCCCGCCATGGCCCAGACACTGGACGACCGGCACCTGCCTGTCATCCCGCGCAGCGCCGAAGAAACGGCCCGGATCACCGCGGTGACCGCGCCGCCCGCCGATTTCACCGCGCCCGAGACGTTTGAAGCCAAACCCGCCGGTGCGGCCACGGTGCGGCTGATCCCCACCGCCGATGCCTTTTCCAAATCCTCGGCCAATATGCCGTTCGAACGCGAAATGGATTTCAAGCTGGGCAATGGCCTGTTTCGCAAGACATGGGTGGCAGCGCCTGCCTCGACCCGGGCGTCGGACGGTCTTGGCCCGCTTTACAATGCCCGCGCCTGTCAGGATTGCCACCTGAAGGATGGGCGCGGCCATGTGCCCGAAGGCCCTGAAGATACCGCTGTGTCGATGTTCCTGCGCCTGTCGATCCCAGGCGGCCCCTCGCCCGAAGGCATTGCCGATTGGCTGGCCACGCGCCCCGATCCGAATTTCGGCGGCCAGTTGCAGGATTTCTCAGCCCCCGGTCATCGGCCCGAAGGCCGCATGGCCATCAGCTATGCTGAAGAACCCGTCACCCTGTCTGACAGGCTGCAGGTCTACCTGCGCCGCCCCACCTACGCGGTGGCAGATGCCGCCGCCCCGCTGCATCCCGATATCCAGCTTTCGCCCCGCGTGGCCCCGCAGATGATCGGGCTGGGTCTGCTGGAAGCGATCCCGGCAGCCGATATCCTTGCCCATGCCGATCCCGATGATGGCGATGGCGATGGCATTTCCGGCCGCCCCAATATCGTGCCAAGCATCGAATTCGGCGTGCCGATGCTGGGCCGCTTTGGTCACAAGGCGGGCAACCCCACCGTGAAGGAACAATCGGCGGGGGCTTTTTCCGGTGATATGGGCCTGTCAAACCCGTTGCATCCGTCTCCTGCCGGGGAATGCACCCCGGCCCAGACCCAGTGCCAGACCGCCATTCACGGGCAAGAGCCGGGCATCCGTGACGGGCTGGAGGTCGATGGCCAAAGCCTTGATCTGGTGACGTTCTATTCCCGCAATCTGGCCGTGCCCGAACGGCGCAAGACGGATGATCCGCAGGTATTGCGCGGCAAGGCGGTGTTTCACCAGGCGCAATGCGCCACCTGCCATGTGCCGAAATTCGTCACCCATCGCCTGAAAGACCAACCGGAACAGAGCTTTCAGTTGATCTGGCCCTATACCGACCTTTTGCTGCATGACATGGGCGAAGGGCTGGCCGATCACCGGCCCGAAGGCCGCGCGACCGGGCAGGAATGGCGCACAGCCCCGCTTTGGGGGATCGGCCTGACGGCGCAAGTGTCTGGCCACAGTCAGTTTCTGCATGATGGGCGGGCGCGCAGCCTGCTGGAAGCCGTGCTTTGGCATGGCGGCGAAGCGCAATCCGCCCGCGATGCCGTGGTGGCCCTGCCCACAGCCGACCGCGAAGCCCTGATCGCCTTTCTGGAAAGCCTATGATGCGCCTGCCACTTTTGCTCGCCCTTGCGCTGCCCCTTGCCCTGGCGATACCGGCCCGCGCCGATGTGGCCGAGGCAATCCGCGACCATGTCCTGCCCGGCCATGCGCGGCTGACCGAGGCAACGGCTGCGCTGGCCGCCAGTGAAAGTTGTGTGCCGGATGATTTGCGCCCGCTCTGGCATGATGCCTTTGACGCCTGGCTTGGCGTGGCCCATCTGCGGCTTGGCCCGGTCGAGGAAGAGGGCCGCGCGCTTGCCATCGCCTTCTGGCCTGACCCAAAGGGGATCGGGGCCAAGCAACAGCGGGCCCTGCTGGCCAAGGCCGATCCGGCCGTGCTGACCCCTGAAAACTTTGCCCGGCAATCGGTGGCGCTGCGCGGTCTTTTCGCTCTGGAACGGCTGCTGTGGCCGACCGAGGCTTGGACAGGCGATTATCCTTGCGCGCTGATCCATGCTACCGCCGATGATCTGGCCGCCACGGCACAGGCGGTGCAGGCGGGCTGGGAGAACGGCTTTGCGGACAGCCTGCTGCACCCCGGCCCCGGCCTGCGCTACCTGACCGAAGCCGAGACGCGGCAAGCCCTGTTCACCACGCTGATCACCGGGCTGGAGTTCAACGCCGATCAGCGCCTTGGCCGCCCATTGGGCAGTTTTGACAAGCCGCGCTCCGAACGTGCCGAAGCGCGCGTCAGCGGACGTAGCCTGCGCAACATCGCCCTCTCGCTGATGGCGTTGCGCGATCTGGCCCATACGCTGCATGCGGATCTGCCGCGCAGCGATGCCGGTTTTGCCACGGCGCTGCAACAGATCGACCGGATGCAGGACCCTGCCTTGCAAGGCGTGGCCGAGCCGCAGGGCTGGCTGAAGGCCGATATCCTTGCCCAGCAGATCCGCGCCATCCGCGATGCGGCGCTGGCGGAAATCGGCCCCGCCCTTGGCGTCGGGATCGGCTTCAACGCCGCTGACGGGGATTAAGGGCCATGCGCCGCCGCACATTTCTGGCCGCCATGCTGGCCAGCGCCGCGCCCCGCCCCGTCTGGGCCGATGTGGGCAGCCCTGCCTGGCTCGCCGCCGCCGCCCTGCCCGACGGAAGCCACCGGCTGCATGGTCTGTCTGCGGCAGGCGACATCCTTTTCGCCCTGCCCCTGCCCGCGCGCGGCCACGCCGCAACCGCCCACCCCGAACGCCCCGAGGCGGTGGCCTTTGCCCGCCGCCCCGGCACCTTCGCACTGGTGATCGATTGCCGGGCCGGGCGTGAAGTGGCACGCCTTACCCCGCCCGATGGGCGACAGTTCAATGGCCATGGCGCGTATTCTGCTGATGGATCAGTGCTGTATACATCCGAAGTGGTGGCTGAAAGCTCTGAAGGTCGCCTTGGTCTTTGGGATGCCACGCGCAGCTATGCCCGGATCGGCGAATGGTCCACTGGCGGGATCGGCCCGCATGATGTGAAGCGCCTGCCCCTGTCTGATGACCTGATCGTCGCCAATGGCGGCATCCAGACCGACCCGACAGACCGGACCAAGCTGAACCTCGACCGGATGCAGCCTTCGCTGGTGCGGATTGCCCCGGATGGCCGGATCATCGACCATGCCGGAATTGCCGATCTGCCGCAGAACTCCATCCGGCATCTGGCAATGCTGCCCGATGGTCGGGTGGCCTTTGCCCTGCAATGGGAAGGCGATCCCGCTGAAACCGTGCCGCTTCTGGGCCTGTGGACCCCCGGCAGCGCCCCCATCCTCCTGCCCGCCCCCGAAACCGAGGGCTATGTGATGCAGGGCTATGCCGGATCGGTGGCCTATAGCCCGGCGCTGCAAGCCCTTGCCATCACATCGCCCCGGGGCGGCGCATTGCAGGTCTTTGGCAGCGATGGCCGCTTCATCGCCACCCATCGCCGCGCCGATGTCTGCGGTGTGGCCGCAAGCCCGGACGGTTTTCTGGTGACCGATGGCAATGGCGGGCTTTCAACCCTGTCGGACCGATTGATCCCCGCGCAAGCGGCACCTGTGGCATGGGACAATCACCTGATTGCGCTTTGACCGGGTGCCATGACCGCTTTCCCGGGCGGAAGGGAAATGTTATGCAGCGCGGGCGCAAATCGCGCGCCAGAGTTCAATCAATTTGCAGGTGAGAACATGCCTTCGGTCGTCGTGAATTACAGCTGGATGGACACCGGAACGGTGATTGCCCTGGGCAATGGCCAGGATGCATGGATCGGAACCTTGGGGCTTGTGGTTTCATCCAATGGCGGGGCTACTATACGCGGCAACGGCGGCGGACATTGGATCACGCTCGCCGGGCAGTTGGCAGGTGGCACCGCAATTTCGCTGGGTGGGGCTGCGGGCCAGTCCACCGGGCATCGCGTGACCCTGACCTCCAGCGCGCTTATCACCGCTGATGACACCGGCATCGCATTGAACGGGCGCGGCGCAGTGATCCGC
This sequence comes from Gemmobacter denitrificans, assembly GCF_036964905.1. Taxonomy (NCBI): domain Bacteria; kingdom Pseudomonadati; phylum Pseudomonadota; class Alphaproteobacteria; order Rhodobacterales; family Paracoccaceae; genus Gemmobacter; species Gemmobacter denitrificans. The sequence goes on along the minus strand of NZ_JBALHR010000003.1, from coordinate 410,827 downwards.
ACGGCAGGTATGATCGAAGCGGGCGATACCGGCATTGCGCTGGCGGGCGCGGCAGGGCCGGTGGCGCGCCTGTCCAACAGCGGCACCATCAGCGGCGATCAGATCGGGGTGGAACGCAGCGGCCCTGCCGGGCTGGTGCTGACCAATACCGGCACGATCACAAGCCCGGGCGATGCGATCCGTATCGTCAACGGCACCGGGGCCGAGGCTGACAGCCGCATCGTGAACCGTGGGCAGATCGAAGGCGCCATCCGGCTGGCCGATGGCGATGATCTTCTGGACAGCCGCACAGGCAGCATCGAGGGCAGCATCGACCTTGGCGCGGGCAATGACAGGCTGCTGCTGGGCACCGGCAGCTACAGCGCAAAGGGTGGGGCCGACACAGATACTGCCAGCTATCAGGCCGATACAGCCGGTGTCGCCGTGGCACTCGATGATGGTTTCGAATGGGCTGGCGAAGCCGCCGATGATGATCTGACCGGGTTCGAGAACCTGATCGGCGGCAAAGGTGCCGACTGGCTGCGCGGCGATGCCGGGGCCAACCGGATCGAAGGCGGGATTGGGGCAGATCGGCTGGAAGGGGAAGATGGCAATGACACGCTGACCGGCGGGCGCGGCACTGACACGCTGACCGGGGGCGACGGCAATGACGTGTTCGTCTTTTCCCGCAAGGCCGAAGGCGGCGACAGCATCACCGATTTCGGGGCGTCCAGCGGCAACAATGATGCGATCCAATTGATCCGCGCGGGCTTTGGCCTGTCGGGCATGGCGGCAGGCACGCTGGCGTCGCAGTATTTCCGCAGCGGCACCAATGTCGAGGCCGCCTATGCGACCGACCTGTTCCTGTTCCGCACAAGCGACAGCACGCTGTGGTTTGATGCAGATGGCAATGGCGCGAAAGAGGCCATCCTGATCGCCGATCTGCAGGATGGGGCGGTGCTGACCCACGCCGATATCCTTCTGGCCTGAAACGCGCCCGCAGCCCGACCGTCACAAAACGTGATCAAATTCCCCGGTTGCAACTGCCGCCGGGGCGTGGTCAGACTTCGGCGATCATGGCAACCGGGGGCAGAGCGATGCAGGTCTTCATCAACGGCTTTGGTCGGATCGGACGTTCTGTCCTGCGGGCCTGGGCGGGTGGGGCTGCGCCGGATCTGAGTATTGCGGGGATCAATGACATCGCCGCTGCGGAAATGTGCGCCTATCTGTTCCAGTATGACAGTGTCTTTGGCCCGTTTCCGGGCCTTGTGACGCTCGAACCCGGTGCGCTGGTGGTGAATGGCACGGCCATTCCGCTGCATCGCACGCCCGATATTTCGGGGCTGGACCTGCGCGGCGTCGATCTGGTGATGGAATGTACTGGCCGGGCCGACGCCCGGGCCGTGGCCGAACGCGGGTTGCAGGCCGGGGCCCGGCGGGTGCTGATCTCGGGCCCTTCGGCTGCCGCAGATCTGACGCTGGTTCTGGGCGCGAATGAAACCCAGCTTGCCGGGCAGCGGATCGTGTCCAATGCCTCCTGCACCACCAATGCGCTGGCCCCGCTGGCGCGACTGATCCATCAGCACTGGGGCATCGTGACCGGATCGATGACCACCATCCATTGCTATACCGGCAGCCAGCCCACGGTAGACGCCCCGGCCGCCGATTTCGCCCGGTCACGCGCCGCCGCGCTGTCCATGGTGCCCACGACCACCTCGGCGCAGCGGCTGGTGGACCGGGTCTTGCCCGAACTTGCCGGTCGGCTGGAGGGCAGCGCCGTGCGGGTGCCCACGGCCAGCGTTTCGGCCGTTGATCTTTGCGTGATGACCGAACGCCCGACAGATGCGGCAGCGGTAAATACAGTGTTCCGCACGGCGGGCGGGGTGATCGGCGCGACCGACCTGCCGCTTGTCTCATCCGACCTGCGCGCAAGGCCCGAAAGCATCGTCATGGCCTGCCCCGAAACCCGGGTCACCCGGGGCGGGATGCTGCGGGTCTTTGGCTGGTACGACAATGAATGGGGCTTTTCCAACCGCATGCTTGATGTCGCCCGGCTGATATGCGCCGAGGTCGCCCCCGCCTGATCCTGCGTCGTGATCATGGCTTGACGGAAATCCCCGCACCGGCGATTGTCGGCACCGATGGTTCCCGGCCAAACCAAGCGCGGCCGGGTGAAAAGGGAATACGGTGTGGTGTAGGCAACAGCCGCCAAATCCGTGACTGCCCCCGCAACTGTAAGCGGTGAGCGACCTCCGAAACCACTGGCCCCAAAGGCCGGGAAGGTGGAGCAAGCCACGACCCGCGAGTCAGGAGACCTGCCATCAGAGCAATCAACCGACCCGGGCGGGGTGCCCCGGATGGAGCATATGATGGACCTTTCCAAACCGCGGCCCGTGGCCGCACCCCCTTATTCCGTGGCGCAAACCGCGCCGCATCAGATTCTGGTCTGCAAGGCCTGCAAGCATCAGGGGCAGGCCTGCGCCCCGGGGCATGCGCTTTTGAAAAAGCTGCGCGCGGCCATTGCGACGGCGGGGCTGGATGAGGCGTTCGAAGTGTCGGGCACTGCCTGCCTGGCCGGATGTGTGACCGATCATGGCAAACCCTGCGTGGTCGGTTGGCGGGCCACGGCCAAGGCGACATGGCTGTTCGGCGACATCGACCCGAACCAGCCGATTGACGATCTGGTGGAATTTGCCCGGCTATATGCCGCTGTCGAAGATGGCTGGATGGGCGGCAAGGATTGCCCGCCGCGCCTGTGCGACAACACTCTGGCCCGCATTCCCGCCGCGATGATCGTGACCCGCGAAGGCACCATCCAATGACCGCAGCGGTCGAACTGTCGGGGGTGTGCTGGGGGCCAAGGGGCCGGCCTGACATCCTGTCGGATATCAACTTTAGCGTGCCGCAGGGGCAGATCATGGCGGTCTGCGGTGCGAACGGGGCCGGAAAATCCTCGCTCTTGCGGCTGATCTACCGTCATCAGGCCCCGCGCCGGGGCACGGTGCGGCTGATGGGGCGCGATATCTGGGCGCTGTCCGCCACGGATGCCGCGCGCAGCCTTGCGGCCGTGCTGCAGGAACAACCTACCGATTTTGCCCTGACCGCGCGGCAGATCGTGGCCCTTGGCCGCCTGCCCCATCGCCGGGGCTGGGGATCCGGCCTTGCCACGCCCGGCGGCGAGGATGCCGCGATCATCGAAGCCGCGATCCTGCGCATGGACCTGACTGCCATGGCAGACCGCCCGTTCGGCACGCTTTCGGGCGGGGAACGCCAGCGGGTCATGGTGGCGCGCGCGCTGGCCCAGCAACCACGGGTGATCGTGCTGGACGAACCCACCAACCACCTGGATATCCGCCATCAGCTTGAACTGCTGGCACTGCTGAAAGGCCTTGGCCTGACTGTCATCGCCACGCTGCATGATCTGACACTGGCCGCCGAATTTGCCGAACGCGTGCTGATCCTGCGCGATGGCCGCATTCTGGCCGATGGTCCGCCTGATCTGGCGCTGTCGGAAACCACCCTTGCCGACGCCTTTCAGGTGAAGGCGCGCATCGACCGCAGCGGCCCCAGCCCGCGCTTTTCCTTCCATCTCTAACCTTCAGGACCCAAGATGATCCGCCTCTCCCTGCTTGCCCTTCTCTGCTCGGCCTCTGCTGCGGCCGCCTTCCCGGTGACCGTGAAAAGCTGCGACCGCGAGGTGACCTTTGATGCAGCCCCTGCCCGCGCCATTTCCAATGACGTGAACCTGACCGAAATGATGCTGGTTCTGGGCCTGCGGGACCGGATGGTCGGCTATACCGGCATTTCCGGCTGGAAAACGCTGGACGAGGAGATGCGTGACGGCGTGGCCGAACTTCCCGAACTGTCGTCGAAATACCCGACAAAAGAGATCCTGGCTGGTGCCGAAGCCGATTTCTTCTTTGCCGGCTGGAACTACGGGATGAAGGTCGGCGGCGAGGTGACGCCGGAAACGCTGGCCGCTTTCGACATCAAGACCTATGAACTGACCGAAAGCTGCATCCATATCGGACCCAAGTCCAAATCCAGCATGGATGACATGTATGCCGACATTCTGAACCTCGGGCGCATCTTCGGGGTCGAAGACCGCGCCGAAGGTCTGGTGGCGGGATGGCAGGCACGTCTGGCCGAAGTGACAGCGGGGGTGGATCGCGCAAACCCGCTGCGCGTATTTGTCTATGACAGTGGCGAGGAAGCGCCCTTCACCGCCGGGGCCTATGCCATGCCCACCGCGCTGATCGAGGCGGCAGGCGGCACCAATATCATGGCCGACCTGGAAAAAAGCTGGGCCGAAATCAGCTGGGAACCAGTGGTGGAACGCAATCCGCAGGTTGTGGTGATCGTGAATTACGGCGACGTGACCGCCGAACAGAAGATTGCCTTCATGAAGGGCAATCCAGCCTTTGCCGGGATCGACGCCGTGAAGAACGACCGTTTCGTCGTGCTGGAATATGTCGAGGCGACGCCGGGCCCCCGCAACATCAAGGCCGTCGAAAAGCTGGTCGCCGGGTTCAAGGGCAACTGAGGCATGGCCGACACCACCGCCCCCGTTTCACTGGCCCGCCGGGTTGGCACAGGCTCTGGCCTTGCCCTGCTGGCGGGGGTGGTGGTGCTGGTTTCGGTCGTTCTGGCCGTCTCGGTCGGATCGGTGGCGATCCCACCCGGCACGGTCTGGGCCATCGCGCTTGACCATGTCGCGCCGGGGCTGGTGACACCGGACTGGAGCACGGGCCGCGCCAATATCGTCTGGGAAATCCGCTTTCCCCGTGTGTTGCTGGCTGGGCTGGTGGGGGCAGGCCTTGGGCTGGTGGGGGCGGCGCTGCAATCGGTTACCCGCAACCCGCTGGCCGATCCGCATTTGCTGGGCATTTCCTCGGGCGGGGCCTTCGGGGCTATTGCGGCGCTGCTGCATACCGGCATGTTCCTAGGCCTGCTGACGGTGCCGCTGATGGCCTTTGGCGGGGCACTGCTGGCCACGGCTCTGGTGCTTGGCGTGGCACAGCTGGCCGGGGCGAGCAGCGCCGACCGGCTGGTGCTGGCCGGGGTCGCGGTCAGCTTTGTCATTCTGGCCGGGGCCAATATCCTGATCTTTCTGGGCGATCCCCGCGCCACACATACGGTTGTGTTCTGGATGCTGGGCGGGTTGGGGCTGGCACAATGGAGCCATCTGATCTGGCCGCTGGCGGTGCTGCTGCCCTGCGGAGTGTGGCTATGGGCGCAGGCCGGGCGGCTGAACGCCATGAGCCTGGGCGATGAAACCGCCGCCAGCCTGGGGATCGAGGTGGGCCGTTTCCGGCTGACCGTTTTCGTCGCGGCAGCGCTGATCACCGGGGTCATGGTGGCGTTTTCGGGCCTGATCGGCTTTGTCGGACTGATGATGCCGCATCTGGTGCGGCTGATGGCGGGGGGCGACAATGCCCGCGTCCTGCCCGGATCGGCGCTGGCCGGTGCGGTGTTCCTGATCTGGGCCGACGCCGCCGCGCGTGTGGTCATGGCCCCCGAAGACATGCCCATCGGCGTCGTCACCGGGTTGATCGGCGGGATTTTCTTTATCTGGATGATGGCGCGGCGGCGCTGATCCGTCAGATCACCAGCGCGCCTGCCCGATTTTCGATCAGCCGCAGCAGCGACAAGGCCGTCAGCGCCGATGATTTCGGGTTTCCTGCCAGCGGCAGATTGTCCAGCGTGATCTCCATCCGCCCGAAAGCCCCTTGCGCCAGCACCCGGTGACGGTTTGCCCCCGCCGCCGGATCGGCGATCAGTCGAATCCGGGTGGCATCAGCCCCAAGGCCCGCCAGCGCCGTAATCAGCGCCACATTGGCATTCTGCGGAAAGCGCCGGGCAGCCTCGCGCGCCGGACCTTCGAAGAACACGGTAGGTGCGGCAAGGCCGGACAGATCGCACAGGCTTTCGGCTTCGGTGCCCTGCCAGGCGCGAGCGGGCTTGATCACCTCGTGGATCACTGAATCCAGCGGAAGCCGGGCCGCCGCAGCCAGCGCGCCGATCCCGCCCAGGGCCCCGGGCGGGATGACCACCTGCCGCCCCTGCGCCCGCGCCAGATCGACCAGTCGGTCCAGCACCCCGTCTTCGGCAAAGGCAGAAGTCGAGGCCGGTGCGAAATCCGCACCCGCGCGCAAGGCCGCCAGCCCCCAGGGCAGCACAGCTGCCCGCCCGGCCGCCTCGACCACCAGATCGGGGCGAAGCGCGGCCAGATCGGCCGGATCGGTCAGCACCGGACAGGGCAGGCCGTCGCGCGGGGCGCGCAGCCCTACGGCCACCAGATCGACCGGGGCCTTGCGGGCCATCAGAAGGCGGGCCACTTCGGCGCCGATCGCCCCCCATCCGATCAGAACCAGCCGCATCACACCCCCACCCAAGCCTGCACCGCATCATGATCGCGGGTCAGGTCGGCGCTGGTGCCGGACCAGACGGTCACGCCCTTTTCCAGAATGAAGTGCCGGTCAGCCAAACGCTTGAGCACCGAGAAGGTCTTGTCGATCAGCAGGATGGATTGGCCTTCCTGTTTCAGACGTTCGACCACATGCCAGATCTCGGCGCGGATCACCGGGGCCAGCCCTTCGGTCGCCTCGTCCAGGATCAACAGGCGCGGATTGGTCATCAATGCGCGGCCCACCGCCAGCATCTGCTGTTCGCCCCCCGACAGGGTGCTGGCCAACTGCCCGGCGCGTTCGCCCAGCCGTGGAAACAGGTCATAGATGCGCGCCAGCGTCCAGGGCGAAGCCGCGCCGCGCCGGTTGGCCGCCGTTGCCACCAGATTTTCCCGCACGCTCAGAGTCGGGAATATCTGCCGCCCCTCGGGCACCAGACCGAAGCCCAGCCGTGCCACCTTTTCCGGTGGCAGCCCGCCGATGGCACGCCCGTCATACTCCACCGCGCCGCCGCGCGGGCTGACAAGCCCCATGATGCTGCGCACCGTGGTAGTCTTACCCATGCCATTGCGCCCCATCAGGGTGACCACCTCGCCCTCATGAATATCAAGCGAGATGTCGAACAGCACCTGACTGGCCCCATAGCCGGCTTGCAGATTGCGGACAGACAGCATCAGGCGTCCTCCTCCCCCAGATAGGCTTCGCGCACGGCGGGGTTGGCGCGGATGTCATCGGCCGTTCCTGCCGCAATGATCCGGCCATAGACCAGCACCGAAATGCGGTCGGCCAGTGCAAAGACCGCCTCCATGTCATGTTCCACCAGCAGCATCGCACATTCCGCACGCGCGGCGTGCAGGGCGGCGATCATCTGCTGGCTTTCCAGATGACCCAGACCCGCCATCGGTTCATCCAGCAACAGAAGCCGGGGCCGCTGCGCCAGTGCCATCAGCAGCTCCAGTTGCTTCTTTTCGCCATGCGCCAGATCGGCCACCCGCACCCCGGCCCGAACTGCCAGCGCCGATGTCTGAAGGCTTTGCTCCACCTCATCCCAGATTTCGGCGCGGCGGACGGCACGGTCGAAGATACGGAAATTGCCGCCTTCCCGCGCCTGAATGACCAGACCCAGGTTCTCCCGCACCGTCATGTCATCCAGCAGCGAGGTGATCTGGAATGTCCGCCCCAACCCAAGCGCCACACGTTCCGCAGGCGCAAGCCGGGTGATATCGCGGCCCGCCAGATGGATCTGCCCGGCATTCGGGATCAGTTCGCCGCAAATCTGGTTGATCAGCGTCGATTTTCCGGCCCCGTTCGGCCCGATCAGCGCATGTATCTCGCCGCTGTTCACCGTCAGCGATACATGGTCGGTGGCTGTCAGCCCGCCGAAGGTCTTGACCAGACCGGATATCTCCAGCACATGCGTCATGCCCGGCCCCCTGTCAGCTTGCGGATCAGCGCCATCAGCCCGCCGCGTGACGTCAGCACAACAACCAGCAACAGGATGCCCACCGGCAGCATCCAGTGTTCGGTGTAGCGGGCCAGCGTGGTTTCCAGCGTGAACAGTGCACCGGCCCCGATGAACGGCCCGGCCAGGGTGCCCACCCCGCCCAGAATGACCATCACCATCAGCTCGCCCGACCGAGTCCAATGCATCATGTCGGGCGAGGTAAAGCGCAGGAAGTTTACCATCAAGGCGCCCGCCAACCCCGCCCCCATGCCCGACAGGATGAACGCCACCAGCTTGTAGCGATAGGTCGAAATGCCCATGGCCGCCATGCGCCGTTCATTCTGGCGGATGCCCGCGATGATCTGGCCAAACGAGGATTGGACCAGCCGCCGCAGGAACAGGTAATAGGCTGCGGCAAAGACCAGCACGACCCAGTAAAGCGTCGCCTTGTCCTTCATGTTCAGCCCCGGCAGGCTGTTGGTGCGGCGCACCATGATGCCGTCCTCGCCGCCATAAGTCTTGAGCGAGATGAACAGGAAGAAGAACATCTGCGCAAAGGCCAGCGTGATCATGATGAACTGCACGCCCCCGGTGCGCAGCGACAAGGCCCCCACCAGCGCTGCCGCCAGCCCGGCCACAAGGATTGCGGCGGGAAGCGTGATCAGCATCTGATCCGTGCCGGGGATCACGCCCAGAAACGAGGTACCAGCATCAAAATGGTGATACAGGATACCCACCACATAGCCGCCGATCCCGAAAAAAGCCGCATGCCCAAAACTGACCATCCCGCCATAACCCAGGATGAAATTCAGACTGGCCGCTGCCATGCCATAGATCAGCGCCTGCCCGACAAGGCGGGTCCAGCTGGTCTGCCCTGTCAGTTCGGCGGCAAAGGGCACCAGCGCTAGGGCGACAAACACTACCAGAAGCCAGAGATTTTCGCGTGTCATGCCCGTTTACCCCCGTGCCGCGAACAGGCCGCGCGGGCGGACCAGCAAGACAAGTGCCATCATCAGATAAATCCCCATGGAGGACAGCCCGACACCAAGCGCCTGTGCCTCGGGCCCCGGCATGACCTGTTGCAATGTTGCGGGCAGAAAGGCCCGCAACATGGTGTCGAACAGGCCCAGCAGGATCCCTGCGACAAAAGCCCCTTTCACCGACCCCACCCCGCCGATCACCACCACCACAAAGGTGGCTAGAATGATCTCGTCCCCCATCCCCACCTGCACCGATACGATGGGCGAGGCCATGACGCCCGCCAGCCCCGCCAGCAGCGCGCCAAGGGCAAAGACGGCGGTGTACAGGCCCCGGATGTTCACCCCCAGTGCCCGCACCATCTGCCGGTTGGTGGCCCCCGCCCGCACCAACATGCCGATCCGGGTCTTGTTGATCAGCAGGTACAGCCCCACGGCCACGGCCAGCCCGACGCCGATCACGAACAACCGATAGGTCGGATAGGGCAGGCCGGGCACGATCTCGACCGAGCCCGCAAAGATCTCGGGCAAGGTGGTGAACAGCGGCTGACGCCCGAAAATCAGGACCGTGCTTTGGTTGAAGATCAGGATAAGCGCGAAAGTCGCCAGAACCTGATCCAGATGATCGCGGTCATACAGCCTGCGGATCACGCCCATTTCGACCAGAAGGCCCATCAGGCCGGCCATCACCAGCCCGGCCAGCAATCCCGCCCAGAAATTGCCGGTCTGGATCGCCACCCAGGACGCGGCAAAGGCCCCGACCATGTACAGCGCGCCATGGGCCAGGTTGATGACGCCCATGATCCCGAAGATCAGCGTCAGCCCGGCGGCCAGCAAGAAGAGTGTGACACCATATTGCAGCCCGTTCAGAAGCTGCTCGAACAAAAGGATCATTGCCGCCTGCGCCCCCTGGCCAGCCCGTTGCAAAGTGGCCGGAAGGTGCCCCTTCCGGTCCTGTGACCGGCCTGCAGGGCCGGAAGGTGCCCCTTCCGGCCGGGCCGGTTGTCAGATCACATCTTGCAATTGGCGGCGTAGACGTCGCCCACGGCTTCGCGGATCTTCTCCTTGGTCACGATCTTCGGGTTGCCAGCCTCGTCGGCTTCGATCGCGGTCATGTACCAGTCCTGCACCGGATGCTGGTTCGGGCCAAAGGCAAAGCTGCCCCGGGTCGAGGTGAACTCGGCCGCCTTGATCGCCGCCTGCAGCGCCGCGACATCGCCATCGCCGCCCGCCTTGTTCAGCGCCGAACCGATCAGCAGACCGGTATCATAGGCCTGTTGGCCATAGGTGGTCAGCGGAACGTCGGGATGCGCTGCCGCCCATGCGGCGACCATGGCCTTCGACGCTTCATTCTCGAAATCGGCGTTCCAGTGGGTTGTGCCGGTAATGCCGATGGCCGCAGGGCCGACAGCCTTCAGGATGACCGCATCATAGGACGGCTCCGACAGCACCATGGGCACGGTGCCCAGAAGCCCGGCCTGCTGATACTGTTTCAGGAAGGCAATGCCCTGCCCGCCCGGATGGAACTGAAACACGACCTGCGGGGCCTTGTCGCGAATTTGCGCCATTTCACCGGCGAAATCAGACTGTTCGACCCCGGTATAGATCTCTGTCACCTCGCCGCCGAATTCGCGGGCAAACCCGGCAATGGCATCCTTGCCGGCCTGATAGTTGGGGGCCAGCGCGACGGCAGTGGTGAAGCCCATCTTCTTGGCCGCCGCACCCGAAGCCTCGTGCAGGCTGTCATTCTGCCAGCTGACGACAAAGTAATTCGGATGACACTTTTCCCCCGCCAGTGGCGACGGCGCGGCATTGGGGCTGACATAGATCGCGCCCGCGTCCAACGTCTCGGGCACGACCGCACCCGACACGTTGGAGAAGACGATGCCGGTCAACACCTTGATGCCTTCTTCGTTCAGCATCCGGTCGGCGGCCTGCACCCCGGTGTTGGGGTCGCGGCCGTCATCCTCCACCACCAGTTCGAACGGTGCGCCTGAGGCCTGCAGGCCCAGCGTCAGGCCATCCCGGATCTGTTCGCCCAGATAGCCCGCCGGGCCGGAAAGGGTGGTGATTACGCCGATCTTGGTGCCTTCGGCAAAGGCGGGCACGGCAAGCGCCACAAGCAAGCTGGCAGAGGTCAGAAGTCGCTTCATCTCGTTCTCCCGGTTGGTGTTGGATTCTTGTTCTTGTTGTTTGTCGGGCCAGTTTGACATGCCCGCCATTTATTTCAAGCCTAAAATATCTACAGCTTCACCCAGCCCGCCGGAGGTTTCTTGCCCGGATGCAGCGCACCACATTGCGGGCAGGTACGCAGCGTTTCATCGGCATAGAAGGCGGCATAGATCGGCGGCAGATCATCGACGATGGATTCCAGATCCACCTCGGCCCGATGCACCCGAGCGTTACATTCGAAGCAATACCATTCGATCGCGTCCAGCGCGCCTTCGGGGCGGGCCGGCTCGATCACCAACCCGATCGATCCTTCTTGCGGGCGCTGCGGCGAATGGCGGATATGCGCGGGCAGCAGGAAGATGTCACCTTCCCGGATCGGCACATCGTAGAACTCGCCCGTCGCCGTGTCATGCAGCTTCAGCAGCATGTCGCCCTTCAGCTGATAGAAGAATTCCTCCACCGGATCATCGTGATAGTCGCAGCGTTCATTCGGGCCACCCACCACGGTGACCATGAGACCGGCATCCTTGAACACCAGTTGGTTGCCCACCGGGGGCTTAAGCAGGTGCTTGTGTTCGTCGATCCATTTCTGGAAATTGAAGGCGCTCAGGCGGGTCATGTTGTCCTCCGCAGGGTCACAGTTTGAGGCCGCAGGCTTCGAATGCAAGCCGTGTTTGGGTTTTTTCCGCTTCTGTCAGTTCCAGGCAGGGCGGGCGCACCCGCCCCCCGGTCTGGCCCAGCAGCTCTTGCCAGTATTTCTGGTGGGCATGGGGCTTTTCGGCGGGCCGGGTCGATTTCAGCGCATGGCGCACCGGTTCCAGGCTGTCACGGATCGCGCGGGCCGTGGCCACATCCCCGGCAAAGGCCGCATCGGTATAGGCCCGCATCCGCCGGTCGGCGGCCGTCTGGATCAGATAGGGCGGCGAGGAACACAGATACAGCCGCCAATCCAGTTCAAGGATGTTGTCCAGCCATTCCTCTTCTGACGCGGTGGACACAATCATCCGATCCCCGGCCAGCCGCGACAGTTCCACATACATCGGACGCGGGGTGGAATACTTGATCGCCACCACAGTTTCGATATCGGCCAGCCGGTTGCACAGTTGCGGGCTCATCAGATAGCCGCTGTCCGGGTGGCTCCACAGGGCGATGCCGATATCCACCTTGCTGGCGATGGTTTCGTAATAGCGGATCAGGGTTTCATCCTGTTCCTTGAAGAAGTGCAGCACCGGCGCATGCACCACGATGTAATCGGCACCGCAGGATTGCGCGTGGCGGGCCAGGTCGATGACCACATCCATGTTCTGATCGGAACAGGACATGATGGTCTGCGCGCGACCATCCGCTGCCTGCACCGCCAGATCGAAGGCGCGCTTTCGCTCTTCGACCGACATGGAAAAGAACTCGCCCTGCTTGCCCGCGATGAAGAACCCGTCGATCCCCAGATCGGTGATCCAGTGGTTCATGTTTGCGGCAAAGCCCTCTTCGTCGATCGACAGATCGTCGCGAAACGGCATCAGCCCGGCGGCCCAGATGCCTTTCATATGGGCAAAGGCATGGGCCTTGGCATCCTTGCGGGTGTATTTCACGATGTCGCTCCTGAAACGGTGGGATCGCGGTCCAGTTCCATCTTGTGCGAGATGGTCTTGGTCACGGTGTAATGATGCAGTCCTTCGGCCCCGCCTTCGCGGCCATGGCCCGACAGTTTCACGCCGCCAAAGGGTACTTCGGCCACGCTGGCCTCCAGCGTGTTGATCGACAGATTGCCCGCCTCGATCCCGTCGGTCAGCCGATCCACATTGGCGGCAGAATGGGTAAATCCATAGGCGGCAAGGCCATAAGGCAGGCTATTGGCCCGCGTGATGGCGTCATCCAGATCGCGCACCGGGTTGATGATCGCCAGCGGACCAAAGGGTTCTTCGCGCATCACGCGGGCATCATCGGGCACTTCGGCCAGAACGGTGACAGGGAAGAAATAGCCCGGCCCGTTGGGCCGCGTGCCCCCCGCCAGAACCTTTGCCCCCTTGGCCCGCGCATCTTCAACCAGCGCGTCCAGCGCGGCGATGCGCCGGTGATTGGCCACCGGCCCCATTTCGGTGGCAGCGTCCAGCCCATTGCCCATGCGGACCGCTGCAGCGCGTTCGGCGAAGGCTGCGGCAAAGGCCTGATAGCCCTGCTCCATCACGAAAAACCGGGTGGGCGACGTGCAGACCTGCCCGGAATTGCGCGCCTTGCGCGTGGCCGACATCCGCCCCGCCGCCTGCAGGTCCACATCATCGCAGACAATGACCGGCGCATGCCCGCCCAGTTCCATCAGCACCGGGGTCATTGACCGGGCGGCCATTTCCGTCAGATGGATGCCAACGCTGGTCGATCCGGTAAAGGCCACCACGCGAATGCGGTCCTGCGGGATAAGGTAGCTGGAAATCTCGGCGGGGTGACCAAAGACAAGGTTCAGGACGCCATCAGGCAGACCGGCATCCTGAAAGGCCCGGGCAATATGGATCGCCCCTGCCGGGGTTTCCTCGGCTGCCTTCAGGATGATCGAACAGCCCGAAGCCAGCGCCCCCGCCACCTTGCGCGCGGGCTGACTGAGCGGGAAGTTCCACGGCGCAAAGCCCGCCACAATCCCCGCCGGCTCGCGGATCACGCTGTAGCGGATGCCCGGTGCCGAAGGCACGACATGGCCATAAAGCCGCTGCGCCTCGCCTGCATCCCATTCGAAGAATTCCGCGCCGCGCACGATTTCCATCCGCGACTGGACCAGCGGCTTGCCGTTTTCCATGGTGATCGACGGCGCGATCTGTTCCGCCCGTTCGCGCAGCAGGCTTGCCGCCTTCAGGATGATCTGCGCGCGAACCCGGGGCGCGGTGCGCCGCCAGATGCGAAAGCCCTGATCGGCCGCCTCCAGCGCATCTTCAAGATCGGTCTGACGTGCGACCGGCAGCCGGCCGATTTCCTCTTCGGTGGCGGGGTTCAAGACCGGCAGCGTATCTGCCGCCTTGCGCCAGCGCCCGCCGATGAACAGGTTGAGATCAGGATAGGTCATGCAAGGCCCTTCAGCTTTTCGCCCCGGATGCCGCCATGATCCCGTTAATTTGATTGAATACAATTGAACTCTATGCCTTCAGATATTCCATATGAGAATATCTGGAAACACAACATAGGGTTCGGAAGGTCCGTGGCCACCGTGCATATCAGCGACGACAAACGGGATTGGACGAAGAGGCCAGCCGGTCGCAAGACGCGCGATCAGATCCCCGGCGCAGGGGTGGCGTTGAACCAGTCGATGATCTGCTGGCGTTCCTCGGGTTCCATATAGCTCAGGTTGCCGGGGGGCATCGCATGGGTGATCCCGGCCTGAACATAGATGCGCCGTGCCTCATGCGCGATCTGGTCCGGGGTCTCCAGCATGACGCCCTTGGGGGGCCAGTGCAGCCCTTCCCAACTGGGTTCAGCGGCATGGCACATGGAACAGCGGCCCTGAACGATGCCAGTCACCGCATCAAACCCCGGGGCCGCAGCATAGTGCAGCGCGGCGGGGCCAAGGGCGGCCTGCTCTTGCGGCATCTCGTGCCGGATCGAGGACAGCCAGGCAATGACCAGCATCAGGATCACGGTCACGGCCCATGTCCAGTGCGGGTTGCCCTTGCGGGCATGCTGGGTGTTGAACCAATGCCGGATCGTTACCCCCATCAGAAACACGAGGCTGGCAATGGCCCAGTTATAGGGCGTGGCGAAAGCCAGCGGATAATGGTTGGACAGCATCAGGAAGATGACCGGCAGCGTCAGGTAATTGTTATGCGTGCTGCGCTGTTTGGCGATCTTGCCATATTTCGGGTCGGGCTTGCGGCCTGCCTTGAGATCGGCCACCACGATGCGCTGGTTCGGCATGATGATGAAGAACACATTGGCCGACATGATGGTGGCGGTGAAGGCCCCCAGATGCAGCAGTGCCGCCCGCCCCGAAAAGACCGAGGTGTAGAACAGGCTCATCCCCACCAGCACCACGAACAGCGCCAGCATCACCGCCGTCTGGTTGGCATTCACAAAGACCTTGCAGATGGTGTTATAGGCAATCCATCCAAAGGCGAGCGAGGCAAGCGACAGCCCGATGGCCTGCCAGGGCAGCAGTTCACGCACATTCGGATCGATCAGATAGAACTCGGCGCCCAGATAATAGACCACGACCAGCAGGCAGAAGCCCGAAACCCAGGTCATGTAGCTTTCCCATTTGAACCAGACCAGATGGTCGGGCATCGCCGCCGGGGCCACCAGATATTTCTGGATGTGGTAGAACCCGCCGCCATGCACCTGCCATTCCTCGCCATCGGCACCGGAGGCCAGATTGCGGTCGCGGTGCAGGCCAAGGTCCAGCGCAATGAAATAGAAGCTTGATCCGATCCATGCGATGGCGGTGATCACATGGGTCCAGCGAATGGCGAATTCCAGCCATTCCCCGATCACGGCGAATTCATACATGCGGCGCCCCTTCCTGCTTTGGGCCAAGCCTATACGCGGCCCCGCCTTTCTGTTAATTCAGCAAATGCCGGATCACTTTCAATTGCGAACGGAAAATCGCGGCGGTGGGGGCGCGGCGGACCATGTCCTATGTCAACAACATCAAGATGTTCGTGCGTGTCTATGAATTGGGCAGCATGAGCGCGGCGGCGCGCGATCAACGCACCTCGCCCGCAGTGGCATCGGCCCGAATCTCGGAACTGGAAAAGCATCTGGGGCTGCGGCTGTTCAACCGCACCACGCGCAGCCTGCAGCCCACCGAAAACGGGCGCATCTTCTATGAAGGCGCGCGCAAGGTGCTGGAGGCCATCGACGAGGCCGAGGCGGCGGTGGTGAATGCCACCCAGAACCCGCGCGGCACCATCTTTGTGGCGGCACCGCTGGGCATCGGGCGGCGCTTCATCGCGCCGCATGTGCCTGCCTTCAAGGCACTGTATCCGCAGATCGACCTGCGGTTGCGGCTGTCGGATCGCCATGTCGATGTCACTGCCGAGGGGCTTGATCTGGCTTTCCATCTGGGTCTGCTGGAGGACAGCACGCTGAAGGTCCGGCTGATTGCCGATTGCCCACGCGTCCTGTGTGCCGCGCCCGCCTATATCGCCCGCCGCGGCAATCCGGCGGATGGCGCGGCCCTGGTGGCCGACCGGCATGACTGTCTGAACCTGCGCTTTCCCGGGGCCAAGGAATTTCAGTGGACGTTGCGCACCCCCGACGGCCCGCGCCGGTTTGAAATCAGCGGCCCCTTCGAAAGCGATGATGGCGATGTGCTGACAAGCTGGGCGCTGGAGGGCCATGGTATCGTGATGAAGCCGATCTTCGAAGTGGCCGAATATCTGCGCGATGGCCGGCTGGTGCCCGTGGCGCAGGCCACCCCGCCGCTGGCCACGCAACTGTCCTGTCTCAGCCAGCACCGCCGATTGCGCGATCCGAAGATCCGGCTTTTCGTTGATTTCATCGTGTTGCGCATCAAATCGGAACTGTCGGCGCGGCTTGAGGGGTTAGCCCTTCATCCGGCCTGACGGCTGAAGAACGCGCGGAGGGCAGGATGACGATTGCACCGGAAACCATCTGCGTGGTGGCCAATCCCGGATCGGGGCGCAACAGCCGCGATGCGGCGGCCATCGGGCAGGCCATGCGCGCATTCGGGCCCGCTGCCACCCTGCGGCGTTGGCGCAAGGGCGAAGATCTGGATGAATTCGTGCAGCGCGCCGTGGCGGACGGCTTTTCCACCATTGTTGCCGCAGGGGGCGATGGCACTGTGATGGGCGTGGCCCATGCACTGTTGCACAGCCCCGCCAATCTGGCCGTGCTGCCGCTGGGCACCTTCAACTATTTCGCCCGCGGGCTTGGCCTGCCGCAAGACCCCGAGGGGGCAGCGCGGGCCATTCTGGCCGGGCATCCGCGCAAGGTTTCAGTCGGGTCGGTGAACGGGCAGCTGTTTCTGAACAATGCCTCAGTCGGTCTGTATCCGACGATCCTGCAGGCGCGCGAAGATGTCTATGCCCGCTGGGGCCGGTCGCGGCTGCTTGCGCATTGGTCGGTGCTGCGCACTCTGATCCGGTTCCAGCGCCCCAGCCGTCTGGTTCTGACAGCCGATGGCCTGCGGCAAGAGTTGAAAACCCCGCTGATCTTCGTGGCCCGATCCGCCTATCAGCTGGAACGCTTCGGACTGCAGGGGGCCAAGGCGATCAGCGACGACCAGTTTGCCGTCTTTGTCGCGCGCGGCGGCACGCGCTGGCACCTGTTGAAACTGGCGCTGCGGCTGGCGCTGCGCCGGGTGCAAGCCGGGCAGGATGTCGATGTGATCACGACACGCGATCTGGTGCTGGAAACCGCCAAGCGCCGCCCCAAGGTGGCCTTTGATGGCGAAAAGCGCCGGATGCTGGCACCGCTGACCTTCACCATCCATGACGATGCGCTCAACATCATCGTGCCGGATGAGGCCGACAAGGTCGAGGCATGAGCGTGGCAGGCCGGACCCGGCTGGTCCATCTTTCCGATCTGCATTTCGGCGCAACCGATCCGGCGATGCATGCGCCTTTGGCGGCGGCAGTTCGGGATCTTTCGCCCGATCTGATCGTGGTGTCGGGCGATCTGACCCAACGCGCACGCGCCGTGCAATTTGCGCAGGCCCGAGTCTTTTTGCACAGTCTGGGCGCACCGGTTCTGGCGGTACCGGGCAATCATGACATGCCGCTGCACCGGCCATTGACCCGGCTGCTTTGCCCCTTCCGCGCCTGGGATCGCGGTTGGTCACCTGAACGCGAGCCGGCCTGGCAGAATGATCGGGTTATCGTGGTCGGGATGAATACCGCCGATCCCTTCGCCTGGCGGCGCGGCGTGATCCGGCGGGGGCAATTGAATCGGCTGGGCACACGGCTGGCATCTGCTGGCAACCGTATCAAGGTGGTGGTGATGCATCACCCGCTGGAACACCTGCCGGGCGAAGATCAGCCCCTGATGCGCGGTGCCTCACAGGCCTTGGCGACACTGCCGGGTTTGGGGGCGCAGGTGGTGCTGTCGGGGCATCTGCATGTCAGCCATATCGCGCCCTTCGCCACGGCACCGGGGCTATTGTCACTGCAGGCAGGCACCGCCCTGTCGCATCGGCGGCGGTCGGAGGCCAATGCCTTCAACGTGCTTGATCTGGTGCCGGGCGGGATAACCGCGCAAATCTGGCGCGCGGATGCAAAGGGGCACTTTGGCCCCGCCGCACCCGGGCAGGATTTCGCCCTTGGCTGAGCTTGGTCTGCCCGCGCCCTTTGCTGCCGATCTGGTGCTGCCCGATGCGCCAACCGGGCTGCTGGTAATCGCCTTTTCCTCGATCGGCCACGACCCCAGCCGCATGCCTGCACCGGAGTTTCGCCGCATGGCCATCGGCACGGATCGTGCGGCGCTGTTCTTCCGCGACCAAAGCCGCAGCTGGGCCAGCCATCCCGGTTGGGCCGGGGCATTGCGGCAAGCGGTGGCGGCGGTGCCACAACCGATCAGGCGGATTGTCACGCTGGGCGTTTCGATGGGGGCGGTCAGCGCGCTGCGCGCGGCCGAGGTGCTGCCGGTAGATGCGGTGCTTGCGTTTGGCCCGCAGCATGACCTTCGGAACGAAGCCCGCTGGTCAGACTGGACTGCGGACCAGACGATCCCGCCCTGCCCGCTGCCCGCAGGCCCCTGGATCACGCTGTGCCATGGCATGCAGGATGACGCCGCGCAGGCCATGGCCTTTCCGATGCAAGAACAGGTCGATCACCTGCTGTTTCCCAAGCTCGGCCATTCGACACTGGCTCCGCATCTCAAGACGCATGGGTTGCAGGGCATGGTGGATGCACTGTGCCGGGGGGATCGCCGCCGCCTGCTGGCCATCGCGCAGGCCGCAGGCGGCCAACGCCGTCAGCTTCCGCGATAGGTGGAATAGGCAAAGGGGCTGATCAGCAGCGGCACATGGTAATGCTGCCCGGCATCCGGCACACCGAAGCGGATCGGGATTTCGTCCAGAAACAGCACCTCGCCCGCGCCCTGCCCGGTGGCCCGCAGATAATCCCCCGCACAGAACACCAGTTCATACTGGCCCTCTTTCAGCGCCTCGCCTGCCAGCATGGGCGCATCGGTGCGGCCATCGGCATTGGTGACCGTTTCCGCGATCTTGCGATGGCTTTGCCCGCTGATGCGGTAAAGCATGATCTTCACCCCTGCCGCAGGCTTGCCGCGCGCGGTATCCAGCACATGGGTTGTCAGCCGTCCGCCTGCCATGACCGTTTTCTCCTTGCTGCCATCCGGTGCATCCTGCCCCGAAATCGCCCGGCCTGCGACCGCACAGATGCAGGATAGGTCTTTTCGGGATTATTTGAAAAAACTTTCGTCACGCTCCGCCTAATCTGCCGGTCAAAGAGGTGCTTCATGAACCGTTATCCCCGCGATTTCCGAGGCCATGGGCCGAACCCGCCTGATGCCGCATGGCCGGGCGGGGCGAAGATCGCTGTCTCCATCGTGCTGAACTATGAGGAAGGCGGCGAAAACAACCTGCTGCATGGCGATGCGCAATCGGAGGCATTTCTGTCCGACATCGCAGGGGCCGCGCCTTGGCCGGGCATGCGGCATTGGAACATGGAGTCGATCTACGACTATGGCGCGCGGGCGGGCTTTTGGCGGTTGCATCGGCTGTTCTCGGAAAAGGCGATCCCCGTCACGGTCTATGGCGTGACCTCGGCCTTGGCGCGTAACCCCGAGCAGGTGGCTGCGATGAAGGCGGCGGGATGGGAAATCGCCAGCCATGGCCTGAAATGGGTTGATCACCGCGACATGGACCCGGAGGAGGAGGCGCGGCAAATCGCCGAAAGCTTCCGCCTGCATGAGGAGGTGGTGGGGGAGCCGCCGCGCGGCTGGTACACCGGGCGGTGCAGCATGAACACGGTCCGACTGACGGCAGAGACCCGGCGGCTGGCCTGGATTTCAGACACTTACGACGACGATCTGCCCTATTGGCGCGAGGTGGGCGACCATGACCAGTTGGTCATTCCCTATACGCTGGAAGCCAATGACATGCGCTTTGCCACGGCGCCGGGCTATATCACGGGCGAACAGTTCTATCACTATCTGAAGGACAGTTTTGACGTGCTCTATGCCGAGGGGCAGGCGGGGCGGGCCAAGATGTTTTCCATCGGGTTGCACAACCGCCTGATCGGGCGGCCGGGCAAGGTGGCGGGGCTGATGCGGTTTCTGGACTATGCCCAGGCGCATGAGGGCGTGTGGTTCCCGCGCCGGATCGACATTGCCGAGCATTGGGCCAAAACCCACCCACATCAACGCATTGATCGCCCCTCGCAGATGGCGCGCGACCGTTTCGTGGCCCGTTTTGGCGGCATCTTTGAACACTCTGCATGGATTGCGGAGCGTGCCTTTGATCTGGAGCTTGGCCCCGCGCATGACAGCGCGGCGGGCCTGCACAATGCGCTGTGCCGGATGTTCCGCAGCGCGAGTGAGGCCGAGCGGCTGGCCGTGTTGCGCGCGCACCCGGATCTGGCGGGGAAACTCGCGCAGGCCAAGCGGCTGACCGCCGAAAGCACCGCCGAACAGGCCAGCGCCGCGCTGGATGCGCTGACCGATGCCGAACGCGCGACCTTCGAGCGGCTGAATGCCGAATACGTTGCCAAACATGGCTTCCCCTTCATCATCGCCGTGCGCGACAATACCAAAGACAGCATCCTGTCGGCCTTCCAGACCCGCATCGGCCATGACAGCGCCACCGAATTTGCGACCGCCTGCCGTCAGGTGGAACGGATCGCCGAACTTCGCTTGAAGGACATTCTGCCATGACTGGCTATTTCGCGCCGCAAGGCGGCCTGCCGCCCCAAACCGCCCTGATGACGCAGCGCGCGGTCTTCACCGAGGCCTATGCCTTCATCCCCAAGGGCTGCTTTTCCGATATCGTCACCAGTTACTTGCCGGGATGGGACAAGACCCGGCTTTGGCTGATTGCCCGCCCGATGACCGGTTTTTCCGAGACCTTCAGCCAATATGTGATGGAAGTGGCGCCGGGGGGCGGGTCAGACAGCCCTGACCCGGAAGTGGGGGCCGAGCATTGGCTGTTCTTCACCGGCGGCGTGGCCACGGTGACCATCGGCGGTGTGGCGCATGATCTGGATGCGGGCGGTTATGCCTATATCCCGGCGGGCACGCCGTGGAGCCTGCGCGCCGAAGGGCAGGGGCCTGCGCGCTTCCATTGGCTGCGCAAGCTTTACGAACCCGCGCCGGGCGTATCGAGCCCTGAGCCGATCATCACTTCCGATCAGGCGACCCCGGTGCGCTGGATGCCCGATACGGGTGAACGTTGGGGCACCACCCGTTTCGTGGAGCCGGAGGATGTCCGCCATGATGCCCATGTGAATATCGTCACCTTCAAACCCGGCGGGGTGATCCCCTTCGAGGAAACCCATGTCATGGAGCATGGGCTTTACGTGCTTGAGGGCAAGGCAGTCTACAAGCTCAATCAGGATTGGGTCGAGGTCGAGGCAGGCGATTTCATGTGGCTGCGCGCCTATTGTCCGCAGGCCTGCTACGCCGCCGGGCCGGGGCCGTTCCGCTATCTGCTGTACAAGGATGTGAACCGCCACGCCAAGCTGCGCGGGCCGGGGGCCTTTGGCCGATGAGCGTGATCGCCCCCGAACCCCTGACAGCCGAGGCCTTTGCGCCCTTCGGGGATGTGCTGGAAGCGACGGGCGAGTTTCGCCTGATCAATGCAGGCTTTTGCCAGCGCCATCATGACCGCGCGCGGCTGGATTTCGGGCCGGAGGGGCGGGCGGGGATTTCAATCTTCAAGGCCATTCCCCGCGCGCTGCCCTATGAGTTTGACCTTGTGGAGCGCCACCCGGAGGGCAGCCAGGCCTTCGTGCCAATGAGCGCTGACCCCTTCCTGATCATCGTCGCACCGGATGAGGGCGACCGGCCCGGTCGCCCCCGTGCCTTCCTGTCCGATGGCACGCAAGCCATCAATTTCCATCGCGGCACCTGGCATGGTGTGCTGACGCCGCTGCACGCGCCGGGCCTGTTCGCGGTCATCGACCGCATCGGTCCCACCCCCAATCTGGAAGAGCATCGCTACCCCGAGCCCTTCACGATCCCCCCGGCCTAAGGCCCGGCGGTTCTAACCGGACCGCGACCCTCGGGGGAGGCACGGAGACGGCGCGAAAAAGCAAATCCCCCGCAGGAAAGGGAACGCATGACCACCTCCCCGGTGCACCCGGTAGATGAAATTCTACCGCCTCAGAAACTCTTTACCCTCGGTTTGCAGCATGTGCTGGTGATGTATGCCGGCGCCGTTGCAGTGCCGCTGATCATCGGGCGGGCGCTGAAGCTTGATCCGGCGGATGTGGCCTTCCTCATCTCGGCGGACCTCTTCGTCTGCGGCATTGCCACGCTGATTCAATCACTTGGTGCGACGCAATGGTTTGGCATCAAGCTGCCGGTGATGATGGGGGTGACTTTCGCCGCCGTCGGGCCGATGGTCGCCATGGCCAATGCCCAAGGCGGTGCCGAAGGCGCGCGGGCGATCTTTGGCGCCATCATCGCGGCTGGCGTGATTTCCATGCTGATCGCGCCCTTGATGTCGAAACTGCTGCGGTTCTTTCCGCCGGTTGTCACCGGCACCATCATTCTGGTGATCGGGGTCAGCCTGATGCGGATCGGCATCAACTGGATCTTCGGCAATCCCGTCGGCCCCACCGCCCCGATGATCGTCGATCCGGCTCATGCCGAATGGCTGAAGACCGCAACCGAGGGCGCCGTGGCCGCAGGCTTGCCGCCCGCACCCGAGAAACTCGCTGTCGCGGCGAGCCTGAAAAACCCCGCCTATGCGCCTTTGGGCAATGTCGCCGTCTCGGCCATCGTGCTGGTGTCGATCCTGCTGATTGCGCGCTTTGCCAAAGGCTTCATCGCGAATATCTCGGTGCTGATGGGCATCGTGATCGGCTGCATCGTCGCGATTTCCATCGGCGCGATGAATTTCGACAAGGTGGGCAAGGCCGGATACTTCGCGCTCATCACCCCGTTCCATTTCGGCATGCCGAGTTTCGATCTGGTGATGATCGTGACCATGACTTTGGTCATGATCGTGGTGATGATCGAATCCACCGGCATGTTTCTGGCGCTTGGTGACATGACCGGGAAAGCGGTGGATCAACCCGCCCTTTCGGCGGGCTTGCGCACCGATGGGCTGGGCACGCTGATCGGCGGCATCTTCAACACCTTCCCCTATACGTCCTTCAGCCAGAACGTGGGCTTGGTCGGCGTGACCGGGATCAAGAGCCGTTTCGTCTGCGTGGCAGGCGGGGTAATCCTGATCGTGCTGGGGCTGATCCCCAAGATGGGGGCCTTGGTTGAATCGGTCCCGACCATGGTTCTGGGCGGGGCAGGGCTGGTGATGTTCGGCATGGTGGCTGCAACGGGCATCCGCATTCTGGCGGGCGTCAATTTCACCAGCAATCGCAACAACCTGTTCATCGTGGCGGTCAGCCTAGGCTTCGGGATGATCCCGTTGATCGCGCCGAATTTCAAGCAATGGATGTGGCATGACCTGCATCCGTTGATTGAAAGCGGCATCCTTCTCGCCTCGATTTCTGCCGTGTTGCTCAACGCCTTTTTCAATGGGGCATCTGGCAGCATCGACGATGCGAAGGCTGCAGCCAGCAAGGCTGATCACTGAACACGACACGCTCAGTCGCCCCCGGCCTTGCCGCCGGGGGCGTTTTCATGTTCGGGTAGGCCCATGACCGATGATCCGCTTGGCGAGCTGCTCAGCCACCCCGCCCCCGCCCTGACCGAGGCTGAAAGCCTGAACCTGCTGCACCGCCACTGGGGGTTTGGCGGCGATCTGCTGCGGCTCACCTCGGAACGTGATCTGAACTGGCGCGTCACCGCGCCTGCCGGGCGCTTTGTGCTGAAATTCCCCAATCAGGCCGAAGATCCCGCGATCACCGATTTTCAGACCCGCGCGCTTTTGCATATCGCCGCCCGCGCCCCCGATCTGCCGGTGCCGCGCGTGGTGCCCAGCCTTGATGGGCTGTCCGAGGTCGTGCTGCCCTCGGGCGGGCGGATGCGGCTGCTCAGTTGGGTGGAGGGCAAGCCGCTGCACGAAGCCCTGCCCAGCCCGGTGCTGTGGCAGAGCCTTGGCGCCATGTCAGCCCGGCTGACCCAAGCCTTGGAAGGCTATGAGCACCCGGCAGCCGATCATGTGCTGCAATGGGATGTGAAACAGGCCGCGGGCCTGCGCCCGCTTTTGCCCGATGTAACCGACCCGGAGCTGCGGGCGCGCTGTGCAGGGTGGCTCGATTGGTTTGATGCCAACCGCGCGCGGCTAGATGGCGTGCCGTGGCAGGTGGTTCATGCCGATCTGAACCCCTATAACGTGCTGGTTTCGCCCGATGATCCGGCGCAGGTCAGCGGTGTGCTGGATTTCGGGGATATGGTGCGCACGCCGCGCATTTGCGATCTGGCGGTCGCGGCGGCCTATCATGTGCGCCCCGGCATCGGCGCGGGGCCAGAGGTGCTGGCGGCCATGCGCGCAGGCTGGGAAAGCGTGATGCCCCTGCTGGCGGAGGAGGCCGCGCTGCTGCCCGGCCTCACTGCGCTGCGCATGGTCACCACCATGGCGATTGCGAGCCACCGCGCCGCCCGCTGGCCCGATAACGCCCCCTATATCCTGCGCAATCTGCCCTCGGCCCGGGCGGGTTTGTTGTCTTTCCCATCGCCTCACGAGGTCTGAGCCATGCGCCGCGACACCATGCCCAATGCCTTCCGCCCCGGCGCGGTTGAGCTGCCGCCCGATCAGGCCGCGCTGGTTGCCCGCCGTCAGGCAGCCCTCGGCCCAGCCTATCGCCTGTTCTATGAACGCCCCCTGCATCTGATGCGCGGGGAGGGCGTCTGGCTTTATGATGCCGAGGGCAAGGCCTATTTGGATACCTATAACAACGTGGCGTCCTGCGGCCATTGCCACCCCAAGATCGTGGCCGCCATGGCCGATCAGGCGGCGGTGTTTGCCAGCCATACGCGATACCTGCATGATGGCGTGCTGCGTCTGGCAGAACGGCTGCTTGCTACGCTGCCAAGTGAAATCGGCCATATGATGTTCACCTGCACGGGGTCAGAGGCGAACGACCTCGCCATCCGCATTGCCCGAGCGGCAACGGGCGGCAACGGCATCATCGTGACCGAAAACGCCTATCACGGCGTGACGGCGGCGGTGGCCGAGTTTTCGCCCTCGCTGGGGCCGGGCGTGCCCTTGGGGCCGCATGTGCGGGTGGTCCCCGCGCCGATGGGCCGCGATTTCGGGGCCGATGTGCAGGCGGCGATTGATGACCTCAAGCGCCACGGCATCCAGCCTGCGGTGCTGATCGCGGATACGGTGTTTTCCTCGGATGGGGTGATCGTCGATCCCACCGTGCTGGCCCCTGCCGTTGTGGCAATTCGTGCCGCAGGTGGGCTGTTCATCGCCGATGAGGTGCAGCCCGGTTTTGGCCGCTTGGGCCATGGCATGTGGGGCTTTACCCGCCATGGCGTGGTGCCGGATATGGTCAGCATGGGCAAGCCGATGGGCAATGGCTATCCCCTCGCGGGCCTCGCCCTGCGCCCTGAGGTGATCGCGCGGTTCGGGGCCGAGGCGCGCTATTTCAACACCTTTGGCGGCAATGCGGTGGCAGCGGCGGTGGGCAATGCGGTCCTGGACGTGATCGAGGGTGAAGGCCTGATCGAAAATGCTGCCCGCGTGGGCGCGACCTTTGCAGCGGGCCTGCGCGATCTGGCCAGCCGCCATGCAGCCTTGGGCGAATTGCGGGCCGAGGGGCTGTTTCTGGGGCAAGATATCGTGACTGAAGGCGCCCCAGATGCCGCGCGGGCGGGCCGCATAGTGAATGGGCTGCGCGAGGATGGGGTGCTGATTTCCGCCACCGGACCCAAGGGCCATGTGCTGAAAATCCGCCCACCCCTGACCTTCAGCGCCGAGAATACCGCGATATTCCTGGAAAGGCTGGACCGCGTTCTGGGTAGGATCACCGGCTGACCCCTGCCCGCGCAAAGTGCAGGGCCACGCGCACATGGTCTGCACCGACCTGCAGGGCAAGCCCGACCCCCATCGCCCGGGCCAAAGTGTCAACAATCGACAGGCCTAGGCCAAGGCCGGGCGAGCCCATGCCAGGGACAAAGCGGGCCTCCGGCAGAACCGGGGCCTGCGCGGGATTTTCCACGATCAGCTTCGCATCGGGGGTCAGGCGCAGCTGCACCGTGCCCGTGCCATGCACCAGAGCATTTTCAATCAGATTCCGCAGCAGGATCGCCAGCGCATCTGGATCGGCCGCCACCAGCAGGGTTTCCAGATCGCTGTCATCCAGCCGGATCGGGTGCCGGGCCATGGGGCGCAGGTCATCGCAGACCAGACGCAGCACGCGCAGCAGATCGCAGGGGCCGCGACCAAACCCCAGCCCCGCCTCCAGTCGTGACAGTTGCAGCAGACGGTCAACCCGCCGCGTCAGCCCGTCCAGCAATGCGATTGCGGCGATGGCATCGGGATCGGCAGAGAGCGCAAGCCGGTTGCGTATTCCCGCCAGCGGCGTGCGCAATTCATGCGCGGCATTGGCGATGAAGTCGCGCTCCGCCTGCCTGAGCGCTTCGATCCGGGCCAGATACTGGTTGAAGGACAGCGCGAGCGGGCGCAGTTCACGCGGCAGATCCCCCGCATCGACGGGCGACAGATCATCCGGCCCGCGCCCCGAAACCGCCCCGGCCAATCGGGCCACCGGCGCTGTGGCCCGCGCCACGGTCCGCCGCACGCCCCACAGCAGCAGGGCCGCCAGCGGCAACACCAGAACCAGAAAGGCCGAAGCGGCCTCCAGCATTTCTTCGCGCCGCCATGTGGTCGCATGGGCTGCTTCGATCACCACGCCTTCGGCACTGCGCCGCAAGACACGCCAGCCCGGCACATCGTGAAACCCGTCACGGGACAGGGCTGGCCAGGGAGAGGTATCCTTGGGCGCGTCAATCGGAGTATCGGCGGCGACGCCGGGCGCAAGGATACGCAGCACCCTTTCACCATCCCCTGCGGCCACACCCAGCATCCGCGGGATGTCAGCGCCGCCTCCTGCCCGGCCAGTGGTATCAAGGAACAGGACCGTGGTTTCCACCAGCGCCGACAATTCCTCGTCGAACATCTCGTTCATCTCATGGTCCAGCACCAGCGCTGACACGGCAATGGTGGCCATCCAACCGCCGATCACCAGCCCCAGAACCCGGGTTGTCAACCGTCGCCGCAGCGACCATGGACGCAGATCGGTTGTCATGGCAGAATGTATCCCAATCCACGCCGCGTTTCGATGATGCCCGGCCCCAGTTTGCCGCGCAGGCGCGACACATAGACCTCGACCGCGTTGCCTTCGATGATCGTGTCGAAACTGCCCAGAACCTCTTCCAGCACCGATTTGGGCAAGACACGGCCCCGCGCGCCCAGCAGCGCGTCAAACACGGCCCATTCGCGGGCGGTCAGCCGGATTTCGGCACCATCGCGCCAGATGCGGGCCGCCGCACGATCCACCTCGAAGGGGCCAAGCTGCAAACGGGTAGCCGGCAATCCCTGACCGCGCCGCGCATGCGCGCGGATGCGGGCCGACAGTTCGCCCAGATCGAAGGGCTTCACCACATAATCATCGGCCCCCGCATCCAGCCCGGCAATACGGTCGCTGATCTGGTCGCGCGCCGTGGCGATCAGCATCGGCGTTCGATCGCCTGACCGGCGGCGCGCTTTCAGCAGTTCCAGCCCGGAACGGTCTGGCAGACCCAGATCAAGGATCACGCAGGCATATTCTGCCATGGCCAGCGCCTCTTCCGCCGTGGCGGCGTCGGCGGCATGATCGACCGCATGACCTTCGGCCCGCAGGAACCGCAGGACGGTCCGGGCAAGATCTTCGGTATCTTCCACAAGCAGCAGGCGCATGGCCCGTTGTAGCGGGCAGCGGCGGCAGTGGCGAGAGGTGTGTGATTGGGCAGGCTGTAAGGCTGCTGCAAGGCTGGGCTGCGATCAGCCGGGGCAAGCCTGAACCACGTATTGCCCTGAAAGCCCCCATGACGCCCGAAAACCTGCCCCTTGCTGCCCCTTCTTCGCTGCCGGTCTCGCACGGCTGGTTCACGCATCGCCCCACAATCGGGCAGACAAGCCTGAACCTGATTGTCACCGCCTATATCCTTGCACTGCTGAATTCCGGGTTTTGGCGCAGGGCTGTAGAGATTTTCGGCGAAAGCCCTGCGCAACTGGCGCTGTTCGCACTGGCGATTGCCGCACTGACCATGCTGACGCTGGAATTCTTTGGGCCGGCCCGGTTGCAAAGGCCCATGGCGGCAGTGATGATCATGATGGCGGCTGCGGCGCATTACCATGAACGCGCGCTTGGCATTCTGGTGGACCGCGAGATGGTGCGCAATGTGCTGGAGACAACCTTTACAGAATCGCGCCATCTGCTGACGGCGGGTGCGATGCGGGCCATCGTGCTGACCGGGGTGCTGCCCGCTGCGCTGTTGTTCTGGCCACGTCTGCGGCAGCCCAGCGGCTGGCACCAGCTCTGGCGCTGGCCCCTCGGTGTCGGGTTGGCCTTCGCGGTGCTGGTCGGCAGTCTCTTTGCAGATTTCAAGACCTATTCGGCTGTGCTGCGCGAAAGGGGCGACCTGATGGCCTCGTACCAGCCGGGGGCCACGATCGGGGCATTGGCCCGCTATGCCAAGCAACAATGGAAATCAGGGGATGGGGTGGTGCGGCCCATCGGGACGGACGCGCGGCCCGGCCCCTGGCTGGCCGGAGCGGACAAGCCGGTGTTGCTGGTGCTGTTTGCAGGGGAAACGGCACGGGCGCAGAATTTCGGGCTCAATCCCGGGGCGCGGCAAACCACGCCGGAACTGGCCGCGCGCGATGTCATCAACTTTCCCGATGTATCGTCTTGCGGCACATCGACCGCCGTTTCGTTGCCTTGCATGTTTTCGCCGCTGACACAGGCCGAATATGACCGCGACGATTTTCTGGCGCAGGAAAACCTGCTGGATGTTCTGGTGCGCAGCGGGTTTGACGTGCGCTGGATCGACAATAACACCGGCGATCAGACCATTGCGCGGCGTATCGGTTGGGATCGGGTGGATGCCACATTGGCGCCTGCGGCTTGCGCCGGGGAATGCACCGACGAAATCTTCCTGCCAGTGATTGAACAGACCCTGGCCAGCATCACCCGGAATACCGTTCTGGTGCTGCACATGATCGGCAATCATGGCCCGGCCTATCATCTGCGCTATCCGCCGGAACGCGCGCGGTTCGAACCCGCCTGCGACAGTGCCGAATTTTCGCGCTGCACCACGGAAGCCATCGCAAACGCCTATGACAATGCGCTGCTGGAAACCGATTTCGTTCTGGCCCGCACCATCGACATGCTGGCCGACAGCGACCGGGCACTGACTGCCATGCTGTACCTGTCGGATCATGGGGAATCGCTGGGCGAAAACGGGTTGTATCTGCACGCAGCCCCGATGTTCATGGCCCCCGAAACCCAGACCAAAGTGCCGATGGTAATGTGGCTGGACCCGGAATTTCGGCAAGACATGGGCTTGGATGACGATTGCCTGCGCACAGCCACCACTCGCCCCGCCAGCCATGACAACCTGTTTCACACGGTTCTGGGGCTGCTGGACGTGGCGACTTCGGCCCGCCTGCCTGCGTTGGATCTGGCAGGGGGGTGCCGAAGCACCTCCCCCCGCAGCTAGGCTGCGATCTGGCCGGTGATTGCGTCCAGCTTCTTGGCGCAAAGGAAATCATTCGCGGTGATCCCCCCGGCTTCGTGGCTGGTGAAGGTCACCGTGCACCAGCCCCACCCAAAGGCCAGATCGGGGTGATGGCCCTGCGCCTCTCCCAGCCAGCCCGCCAGATTGGCCATCTGCATCGCCTTGGCAAAATTCCTGAAGCCAAAGCGGCGGGTCAGCGCCGCCCCGTCCAGCCGCCAGTCCGGGTGCAATTCGCCCATCCGGGCTGCGGCGGCCTCGGCAGTCATGGCGCCACCAAAACCGGCACAGGGTTCACAGATCTCGGTCATGGCGCACCTCAGGCAGCAGGTTGTTCAGAGGAATGTTTGGGCACAAAGCGTGGCGCGAACAGCCCCTTGGCACGGGCCGTGGCAATATCGACCATCAGGTCGCGTTCGGCAGCCCGAAACAGATCATCGTAATCTTCCAGCACGAAATAGACCGGCTGGTGAATGTCGATCCGGTAAGGGGTGCGCAGAATGTCGATCACGTCAAATGGGCGGCGTTCAGGTTCGGGGCTTTCGGTTGACCAGATCAATTCGGTCGGGGAGGACGCCAGCCCGGAACCAAGTGCCTTGATCTCCCCTTGCTCTTGCGCCAGGCCGAATTCGACAGAGAACCAGTAAAGCCGGATCAGCCAGGCGTAATCTTCCTTTTGCGCCCGCAGCCCTGCCTGCCCGATAGCCTGCGAGAAATCGGCAAAGCGCGGATCGGTCAGCAAGGGGGTGTGGCCAAAGATTTCGTGAAAGATGTCAGGCTCTTCGATATAGTCGAAATCCTGCCGCGACCGGATGAACGAAGCCGCTGGAAAGCAACGATCAGCCAGCATGGCGAAGAACCGGCCAAAGCCGATCAGGGCCGGAACCGGCTCCACCCGCCAGCCTGTCAGGTCACGCAAGCGGGCAGAAATCTCCGCGCATTGCGGCACCCGGGTTGCAGGCATCTGCAACAGATCCAGCCCGCGCAACCAGGGCTGTGCCATCCGCCGGGCCACATTCGGCCTTTGCCTGGCAAAAAGATCAGCCCAGATGGCATCTTCGTCAGCCGAATAGGCAATTTGGCCCTGCGCATCGGGGATTTTCGCGACATAGGCAGTGGATTTTGGCATGGCGGTTCCTCCCTGTTCAGGAACCAGTTTGGCGCATCTGGCAGAAATATCTTTTCTCATTGCAAAGGAATGCGCATGAATGTGAAACGTCTTACCCAAAGTTGACCAAAAGGCGAAATTTCATGCCTCCACTCGATCTGGATGACTTTGACCGCCGCATCCTGCGCTTGCTGCAGCAGGATGCTACCTTGTCCACGCAGGATCTGGCGCAGGCGGTGGGCCTGTCGCCCTCGCCTTGCTGGCGGCGGGTGCGGCGGATGCAGGAGGCCGGGCTTATTTCCGGTCAGGTGGCGCTGGTCAATCGTGCGGCGCTTGGCCTGTCGGCACTGGCCTATATCCATGTGACCCTGATCGACCATACCGAGGCATCAATCGCGCGGTTCAACGATTTCGTGCAGCGCCATCCGCAGATCGTGGAATGTGCCACCATCACCGGCGCAGATGACTATATGCTGAAGGTCGTGGCCGAAGGCCCCGAGGCGCTGGAACATTTCCTGATGCGCGAAATGCTGGCGCTTGGTCTGGTGCGGTCATCCACCACGCATTTTGCGCTGCGCCAGGTCAAACTGACCACGGCCCTGCCGGTGTGAACCCGGCATAGATTGCATTTCAGGGCGGGTCGGCTTATTTCGGGGCGACCATCACAAGGGGCAAGCCCGCATGAACTGGATCTCGAACTACGTCCGGCCGAAAATCAATTCGCTCTTCTCGCGCCGGGAAGTGCCCGAAAACCTGTGGACGAAGTGCCCCGAATGCGGAACCATGCTGTTCCACCGCGAGCTGGCCGACAATCTGAATGTCTGCACCCATTGTGATCACCATATGGCGATCACGCCGCGCGACCGGTTCAAGGCGCTGTTCGATGGCGGCGTGTTTGTCGAGGTGAAGGTGCCAGAACCTGTCGCCGATCCGCTGCATTTCCGCGACCAGAAGAAATACCCGGAACGGATGAAGGCCGCGCAGAAGGCCACGGGCGAACGGGATGCCATGCTGGTGGCCGAAGGCGAGGTGCTGCGCACCCCGATCATCGCCGTCGGGCAGGATTTCGCCTTCATGGGCGGGTCTATGGGCATGTATGTGGGCAATGCCATCGTGGCCGGGGCCGAAAGGGCCGTAAAGCTGAAACGCCCGTTGGTACTGTTTTCGGCAGCCGGGGGCGCTCGGATGCAAGAGGGCATCCTGTCGCTGATGCAGATGCCCCGGTCCACCGTGGCAATCCAGATGCTGAAAGAGGCAGGCCTGCCCTATGTCGTGGTGCTGACCCATCCCACCACCGGTGGCGTGACCGCCAGCTATGCCATGCTGGGGGATGTGCAGATTGCCGAACCCAATGCGCTGATCTGCTTTGCGGGCCCGCGGGTGATCGAACAGACCATCCGCGAAAAGCTGCCCGAAGGGTTCCAGCGCGCCGAATATCTGCTTGATCACGGCATGCTGGACCGTGTGACCCATCGCAAGAACCTGCGCGATGAACTGGTCACCATCCTGCGCATGCTGACGCATCAGAGCCCCGCTGTGCATGGCGATCTGCCGCAACCGGCCGAGGTCGCAAAGTAAGGTCGGCCCCCGCGCCGAACCTGTCGTAACCGAAAGGGCCGCGCCACCGGGTGCGGCCCTATGCCTGTGAAAGCCCCCGCCAAGGACAACGCCCGATGACCGCCCTGCCCGATCACAGCCGCTCTGACGCCATTCTTGCCCGGATGATGGAATTTCATCCCAAGATCATCGACCTGACGCTGGACCGGGTGCATCGGCTGCTGGCAGCACTTGGTCACCCGGAGCGCAGCCTGCCCCCGGTGATCCATATTGCCGGAACCAATGGCAAGGGTTCGACCCAGGCCATGATCCGCGCCGGGCTTGAGGCGATGGGAAAGCGTGTCCACGCCTATACTTCGCCGCATCTGGCCTGGTTTCATGAACGCATCCGGCTGGCGGGCGACCTGATCAGCGAAGAGGCCCTGACCGCCCTGCTTGATGAATGTGTGGCTGCCAATGGTGGCGAAGAGATCACCTTCTTTGAAATTACCACCTGTGCCGCGCTGCTGGCCTTTGCCCGGACCCCTGCCGATTACACTCTGCTGGAGGTGGGCCTGGGCGGGCGGCTGGATGCCACCAATGTGGTGGATCGTCCGGCGCTGACCATCATCACCCCGGTTTCCATCGACCATCAACAATATCTGGGGGAAACCCTGCCCGAAATCGCGGGCGAAAAGGCAGGGATCATCAAGCGCATGGTCCCCTGCATCATCGGTCCGCAGGCGGCCGAGGGTCTTGCGGTGATCGAGGCGCGTGCCGAACGGCTGGGTGCGCCGGTGCTGGCCTTCGGACAACAGTGGCAGGTTTGGGAAGAACGAGGTCGGCTGATCTATCAGGATGAAAACGGCCTGCTGGATCTTCCGCTGCCCAATCTGCCCGGGCCACATCAGATCCAGAATGCGGGTGCCGCGCTGGCCGCCTTGCGCCATCTGGGTGCGGATGAAGAGACCTGCGAGGCAGCCGTGACCCGCGCCTATTGGCCGGCGAGGATGCAGCGCCTGACCCAAGGCCCGCTGGTCGAAACCGCTGGCCTGGCGGAGCTTTGGCTTGACGGGGGGCACAACCCGGCAGGCGGCGAAGCCTTGGCCGCCACGCTTGCCCGCATGGCCCCGCGTCCGACCCATGCGATCTGCGGCATGCTGAATACCAAGGATGTCAGCGGCTATATGCGGCCTCTGGCCGGGCATCTGGCCAGCCTGCATGCCATTTCGATCCCCGGCGAAAAGAACACCCTTCCTGCAGAGATCACCGCCGAAGCCGCCGCCAGCGTTGGCATTCCCGCCCATATCGCGCCATCGGTCGCCGAAGCAGTGCGCAGCATTGTCGCAGACCAGCCGCACGCCCGCATCCTGATCTGCGGTTCGCTGTATCTGGCGGGCAGTATCTTGCGGGAAAACGGCTAGGACTGGGTCCGCCACAGCCCAGCCTGGCGGCCCCGAAAGTTTCGATGGCGAGTTGTGGCCACGGATTCTCTGCCCCTTCCCGCCTGATCGCATGCGTTTCGCGCAAATACGAAAGTGCTGCGCATTGTCGAAATCTCGATTCCGGTAAGGGTTCGAAAACCTGTGACTGCTAGTCAGACATGGAACGTCTTCATGTCTGCTGCAGAAAGGAACGCCAGATGCCGCGCAGATCAACGTCACTGCGAATCAAGCTGGCACTATCGGCGGCGGCGTTGACCGCCATCGCCATCGTCACAGTGGTTTACTTTGGTATTACCATGATGACGCGCGCCTCGATTGAAGAGGCCGAAGAAAAAGCGCAGGCCCTGATGGGCGAATATGTCGCGATGATCACGCAAGATATGAACCGCGTGACCGAAACCGTCCGCATTGGCAGCGCCTCGGTCGAGGCTGTGTTGGCCAGCGGTCAGCCGAATCGCGACATGCTGGGCAGAATGGTCACCGAAATGCTGAAAACCCGGCCGGATCTGGTCGGAATGACGTTGGCCTTTGAACCCAATTCGCTGGGCGATGAAGCCCTGTCCATCGGCCATCCCTATTCAGACGTAACGGGGCGCTTTGTACCCTATTTCTACTATGGGCCTGACAAGAAGATTAAGGTCGAACTGCTCGACATGCGACCCGAGGCAGGCACGGAATCCTGGTATGACATGCCGCTGCGCGAAGACCGGATGCTGATCACGCCGCCCTACATATATCCTGTCAATGGTGTGGATGTGCTGATGACCACCATCAGTGGTGTCGTGCATCGCAACAAACGCGCCATCGGCATCATGACCTCTGACATCGCCTTGTCGGAACTGTCACAAAGGGTGGGCCAGCTTCGTCCCTTTGGCGAAGGCTATGTTCAGCTTGTCAGTTCTGACGGCCAGTGGATTGCAAATTCCGACCCCGGGCTGCTCGGCAAACCCGTCTCCGCCGAAGACAAGGCTTGGTTGACCCAGCCTGGCCTGCACTATGCAACGATCAATGGCGAAGAGTTCATGGTTCTTGTCGGAACCGCTGAATTCATCGGCGTATCGGAAACATGGCCAGTACTGATGAAGGTACCTAGCGCCACGGTCATGGCTCATGTCACGGAAACCAAGAATCAGGCCATCATGGCTGGTGGGGCCATGTTGCTGGTAACGCTGGTGGTGGTCTGGCTGGGGGCTCAGGTCATTTCGCGCCCCATCGAAGGCATGACTTCGGCAATGAAGCGTTTGGCGAATGGGCAACTCGATACATCCATTCCGCATGCAGGGCGGCGAGATGAGATTGGGGCTATGGCCTCTGCCATGGAAGTTTTCCGCAATAGCGCCGTCGAGGCCAAAAGACTGGAACAAGAAGCCACGGCAATACGTCTGGATCGCGAGGCTGCGGCGAAAGCCGAAGCGGAACGGCAGGCCCGCGTGGTGCGGGAAATCAGCACAGGCCTTGACCGCTTGGCGTCCGGCGACATGACCTATCAGATCGAAAGCCCGCCTCATGATCCTTTCCCGGAAGGGTATGATTCTCTCCGTCTTGCCTTCAATACGGTTGTCACCCGGCTTGCACAGACCATGACGAGAATTTCCGAAGTCGTGCAGCAGGTCAGGGCAGGGGCTGATGAAATCAACATGGCCGCTGGCGAGCTTTCGGGCAGGGCAGAAACCCAGGCTGCAACGCTTGAACAATCGGCAGCTGCACTGAACCAGATGAATGAAAGCCTGCGCGACACGGCGGAACGGGCGCGCGCGGTGGAAGCTGTCAGCGGCCAGAATCGCGAGATCGCATTGGCCAGTGCCACCGTGGTGAACAATGCCGTTGCCGCCATGCGGGGAATCGAGCGTTCGTCCGATCAGATTTCGCGTATTATCGGTGTTATCGATGATATCGCCTTCCAGACCAACCTTCTGGCGCTGAATGCCGGTGTCGAAGCAGCCCGCGCCGGGGATGCAGGCCATGGCTTTGCAGTGGTTGCCTCCGAAGTTCGCAACCTTGCGCAGCGTGCAGCGGAATCCGCACGCGAGGTAAGAGGGCTTATTCAGGAAAGCTCGGCTCAGGTCAAAACCGGATCTGAACTGGTTGGCAAAACCGGCGACAGCCTTGACGTGATCGTCAAGAAAGCCGCTGAAGTGTCCGAACAGATTGCGGCAATCGCCGTGGCCGCAAGGGACCAATCGGTCAGTCTGAACGAAATCAATGTGGGTGTGCGCCAACTGGATCAGGTCACGCAACAGAACGCCGCCATGGCGGAAGAGGCGACCGCCGCCTCGGTGGCATTGCGCCAGCAGGCAGGTGTTCTTGCGGGTGAAATCGGCGCCTTCCAGATGTCAGAACGCGCCTCTGTAACCCAGATGCCGCTTCCTGCCTTCTCTAGCAAACGTGCGAACCCACCGCGCGCACGGATGCAGGCCAAGGACACAGCGACCGCGAGGCAGTACGAAGAGTTCTAGACGGCTGGCCACCCGAAGAGATGGTGAACCACCCCAAATTTCTTGCAGCCTCTGACGGATCGGCAACGTAACGTGAACCAGAAGCCAATCCCTTGGTCTGCGGCATCCGCCCAAACGCCTGCTCAGGTACTGGCATCCGACCGAAGGATTGGTGTCTCGCGCAGGCAGGTGAAGCTGATTTCATGATTGAAGCCCGCCTGTTCACAACAGGCTTGTTGGAAGCCTTCTTTGCGACCCCTTACAGAGGCCCATCGTGGCACATCATGGCCTTCCAGAAAGACTGCCATATCACGATGAATGGGCGGGCGGCTTGTGTTGAAATTGCCAATGACGTCGTTTAGCTCTGCGACATGACCCTATGGCGCCCCGCTTCCAGAATTCGTATCAAGGCTCTTGGCCTGCATTGGCGGGGCAACCGCCTTCTGGCAGCAGAGGTGACGGATGATTCAGGTCATGTGAAAGGTGTGCGCCCGCTTGGTGGTTCTGTGGAGTTCGGCGAAACAGCCGAAACAGCCCTGATCCGCGAATTCCAAGAGGAGCTCGGCATCACTGTCCGGCCTGTCGGACCACCGTTCTTCATGGAAAACCTTTTCTTCCATGAGGGCATGCCGGGACACGAGATTCTGGTGATCTTCGACATCGACGTCCCAGCCGATACCCCAATCCCTGACGGGCGGCTGCGCCTTGCTGAATCAGACGGAAGCATCTTTTTCGCCGATTGGTTTGATCTTGATGCGCTTGATGTACCAGGCGGACTGCCGCTGTTTCCGACCGGCTTGAAAGCCCGGCTGCGTCCAAGGTGATTTTCCATGCGGTTCTGGCACTTGTCCCCTGGGGGTGACGCCGCCGCAGACCCATGCTAGGAAAGGCCCCTGCCCGGACCAGCCCGCCCTGATCCGGTCGAACTTTGCCCGGCCCGTGCGGAGCCCTGCCATGACGAAGAATAGTGAAACCGGCCTGATGCAACGCTGCCGCGATCTGGGTCTGCGCCTGACTGGTCCGCGTCGGGTGATCCTGCAGGTCCTGGCTGCCGCAGATGACCACCCCGATGTCGAGGAACTGCATCGCCGCGTTGTCGCGATCGAGCCGCGCATCAATCTGGCCACCGTCTATCGCACGATGAACACGCTGGCCGAACATGGTCTGATCGAACGGCTCAGCTTCGCCGATGGCCGCGCACGCTATGAAGCAGCCCCGCAAACACACCATGATCATTTCATCAACATCGAAACCGGCGCGGTGATCGAATTCCGCTCGGACGAGATCGAACGGCTGCAGCAGAAGATCGCCCGCGACTTCGGCTTTGATATCGTCAGCCATCGGCTGGATATCTACGTCCGGCCCCGCCGCTGATCAGGCCCCGGACGGGGGATGCACGCGACCCTGTTCATGGGTGCCGAAATAGGTGCCGTAATTGCCCATCCGCGATTCCTCGGCCAGACGCTGCAACATGGATCGCAACGCAGGGTCAGTGACATCGGCCATATCCTGCGGCGAAAGATCGACAAAAGCCCCCTTGGCCGGGCGACCAGCCCGTGCCGGGCAGCGCAGGGCGATATGCTGGGTGCCAAGGCGCGCATCCTCATACACCGCATAAACCGAACCGGGCTCGGCCTCGACCCCCAGTTCGGCAAACAGCCGGATCAGCTTCGCCTGCACCCCATCGCGACCCACCCGCGCCATCGGCACCGAAAGCCCGCCTCGCCCGTCATCAACCAGCAACACAGCATCCCCCACCTGAACAATGGCCGAGACCACGACATCCGGCCCGGCTGGCATCTGGCTCGCAATGGCGGCCGGGGTTACATAGGCCCCCCGATAGTACCCTAGGCCGGGATGGGCGCTGGATTCGAATGCGGCGATCCGGCCCAGCAGGATGGTGTGATCCCCTGCCGGGATCACCTGTTCCATCTGGCAATCGAACCATGCGCAGACCCCTGCAATCAGGGGCGATCCCGTTGGCCCTTGCCGCCAATAGACGTCGGCAAACCGATCCTCTGCCGCGCGGGCGAAAGTTGCCGAAATCTCTTTTTGTGCTTCGGCCAGAATGTTCACCGCAAATGCAGGGGCCGCGCAGAACTGCGCCAGATTGGCCGAACGGTTGGCAATCGACACCAGCAAAAGCGGCGGGTCGAGCGAGACAGAAGAAAAGGAATTTGCAGTAAAGCCCAGCGGCTTACCCTGAACATCCAGCGTGGTGACGACGGTAACCCCCGTCATGAAGCAGCCAAAGGCATCGCGCAATGCGCGCGGATCAAGGATTTGGGTCATGCCGGGGTCTCCTCGGATGCCAGCCAGCGCTGCAAATGTGTGGTCACCGCCTCGGGGGCAGTGAGGTTGACCATATGGCGATGCCCGGGGATCACCACAGCACGTCCATCGGGTGCCATGTCCGCCATGGCGCGGGTCATTTCCGGCGTGGAATTTGCATCGCCATCCCCCGTCAGCACCAGCAATGGACAGCGCAGCGTGCCAAACCTGTCGGCATAGACCGCATCGCCTTCCGCAAAAGCACGATAAGCGGCGGCATAACCCACCGGCGAGACGTCACGAAGCCATGCAGCCACCTGATCGCGCAAGGCCGCCTGTCCTGCATCGAACCAGCGTGCCAGCGTGGCTTCGATCCCGCCCGCCCCTGCTGCAATCTCGGCAGCACGGGCGATCACGGCGGCACGGGCCGCCTCGCTGCGCCGAAAAACTCCATTCAGCAGGGCGACACGGCGAACAAGATCGGGCCATTCCACCGCCAAACCTGCCGCGATCAGCGCCCCCATCGAATGCCCGGCCACCGCAACCGGGCCAAGATCCAGGGCGGCGATCACCTGCGCAGCCCAAGCTACATAATCCGGCAGCCGTGGATCACCCGGCAACAGACTGCTGCCACCATGGCCCGGCATATCCACCGCGATCACGCGATGTCGGGCCGACAGCGCCGCCATCTGCGGCCCCCAGGCTTCGGCCCGCAGGCCAACCCCATGGATCAGCAGCAGGGGCGGGCCTGCCCCGGCCTCCAGCACCCGCGCGGACGCGCCATCAGACAGCGGCAGGATTCGTGACATCATGGCCCAGATCCTTCAGATCCTGATAGCGGTCGCCAATGCGGTGATGCGGGCGCCCTGCTGTCGCGGCCCCCAGTGCCACCACAATCTCATCTGCCCCGGGTGCATCGGGGATCGAGAAATGCACGGTCTGATAATGCGACCGGCGCCCCTCATCATGTTTGTCCATCAGGGGGATCATGACCGGCGTATTGGCGGGGCCGCGCACATTGGTGAAGGCGAGATAGGTCTTTGCCCCCAAGGCCTGCCGGTAATGATTGCCAAAGCGCAGGGTGTGGATCAGCGCATTGGCATGTTCCAACTCGCCATTCAGACCCACCACCGCGGCTTTCCCATAGGCTTCGACAGAGTCGGGTCCGCCTGCGGCTTCCAGGATCATCGCAGTCAGCAGGGCGCCAATCTC
Source organism: Gemmobacter denitrificans (assembly GCF_036964905.1). Classification (NCBI taxonomy): domain Bacteria; kingdom Pseudomonadati; phylum Pseudomonadota; class Alphaproteobacteria; order Rhodobacterales; family Paracoccaceae; genus Gemmobacter; species Gemmobacter denitrificans. The sequence goes on along the minus strand of NZ_JBALHR010000003.1, from coordinate 371,031 downwards.
GGGCGCGACCGCATGAATTTCGGGCTTCAGGTCTTCGACAAAGCCCCGCCCGGCCCAAGGGTTCTGCAACACCACGGCAGCAGAGATCAGCTTCAGTGGTTTCGGCGCCGCGCGCCCGCCTTCGATCAACGTCGTTTCGACAGTGAGATAGGTCTTGCGAATCTGTGCCGCCATCTGCGCCTCCTGTGTGCTTTCCGTATGGTGGTATACCATCTTATGATATGTCAATATTGACTTGATTTGCCGACCGGCGCCACCTATCCTGTCTGGATGAAACCGACAGACGATATCGACCTGCGCATTGCCCATACCCCCACCACCTTGCGCGGGCTGGCGGTGGACAGGCTGCGGCAAGCAATCATCACCGGGCGGTTTTCCGGCGGCGACAGGCTGGTGGAACGCACGCTCTGCGATCAGCTGGGTGTGTCGCGCTCTGTCGTGCGCGAGGCGATCCGCTATCTGGAGGCCGAGGGGCTGGTGGAATTGCAGGGCCGCAGCGGCCCGATCGTGGCCCGGCTGGATTGGGATCAGGCACGGCAGGTCTATGACATTCGCCGTTTGCTGGAATCCGATGCCGCTGCTGCCTGCGCCCGCCTGGCGGATGCCCCGGTCAAGGCCAGACTGCAGGCGGCGCTGTCACGGCTGGAAGCTGCCTTTGCCGAAGCGGTGCCGGGCACGGTTTATGACGCGACAACAGCATTCTACCAGGTGATTTTCGAAACAGCCGGACATCATGTTGCCTGGGACATCGTGCAGCGCCTGAACAGCCGCATCTCGCGGTTGCGCGCCCTGACGCTGGCCAGCACCGACCGGCGGATTTCTGGCCCCGCGCATATGGCGCGGATATGCAGCGCGATCTGCGCCAATGATCCTGATGCCGCCGCTCACGCAGTCCGCGACCACCTGACCGAAGCTGCGACCATCGCCAAGACCCAACTGGCCGCCAAGCCCTGACTCCCCCGTCGCCAACTTGCCCGGCGGCCCCTTGATGGCCAGTCCGGCCATGGTGAACAGAGTGTCGCATTTGGACATTGCGGCATGTCGCAAATGGGGCAGCATGACGGTGTTCATGGTGCCGCCATCTGGCGGAGAATTGGGAAGCCGGTGCAAGACCGGCGCTGCCCCCGCAACGGTGACGGGAGAGCACGGCGAAGGCCACTGGGGAACCGGTCCCCGGGAAGGCGCCGGGCATGGTCGCAAGGCCGCTCCCTCAGCCCGGAAACCAGCCAGGAACGCCTGTCAAACCGCGATGAAATGCGGGGTTGCGGGTGGGGCCGGATATGGCCTCCACCTCGGGGGCCCGGTTTTGTCGCACCCATGAAACCGGACCCGTGCGGGGAGGCGCGGGCCAAGCGAGGTCGGACATGCCGAGCCAATCAGAAATCCTGGCGCAGATCAGTGCGCGCCGGAAAGACTATTCCCTGTCGCGTGAGCTGTATTGCCATGACGATGTGTTGCAGGCCGATCTGGACCATATCTGGTATCGTGAATGGTTGTTTGCAATTCCGGCCTGCGCCCTGCCCAAGCCCGGCAATTTCGTCACGCTTCAGGTGGGGGCCTATCCGGTCGTCATCACACGGGGCAACGACGGCATGATCCGCGCCTTCCACAACGTCTGCCGCCATCGTGGCCAACGGCTTTGCGCAAAGGACAGCGGGTCGTCACCCAAGCTGGTCTGCCCCTATCATCAATGGACCTATGATCTGGACGGCAAGCTGCTTTACGCCCGCGACATGCAGGACAGCTTTGATCCGGCACAGCACGGGCTTAAAAAGGTTCATTGCGTCGATCTGGCCGGGATGGTGTTCATCTGCCTTGCCGATGTGCCCCCGGCCATTGCCGATCTGGCCAAGACGGCCATGGCCTATCTGGCCCCAGCGGGCCTGAAATCCGCCAGGGTGGCGCTGCGATCCACCATCGTGGAAAAGGGCAACTGGAAACTGGTGATCGAAAACAACCGCGAATGTTATCACTGCGGTGGCTCGCATCCGTCGCTGTGCCGCACCTATTCCGACAATCCGCGCATGACGGCCATGGAAGGCCCCGATGCCGCCAGCCCGGAAATTCTGGCCCATTGGGCGCGCTGCGAAGCGGCGGGCCTGCCCTCGCGCTTTGTCAACCATCCCAGGATGCAATGGCGGCTGGCGCGCATCCCGCTGCTGAACAATGCCGAAAGCTATACCCTGTCTGGCAAGGCAGCGGTGAAGGGCAAACGCATGGGCCAGATGCCCTTCAACGATGCGGGCAGTTTGCTGTTCTTCCACTATCCAAACACCTGGAACCACTTCCTTGCCGATCATGCCATCGTCTTCCGCGTGCTGCCGATCAGCGCCACGGAAACCGAAGTGACAACCTTCTGGCTGGTGCCCGAAGACGCGCAGGACGGCGTGGATTACGATCTGGCCGATCTGACCACCGTCTGGATGAACACCAATGACGAAGACCGGCAGGTGGTCGAGGAAAACCAGAAGGGCATCCTGTCCCCCGCCTATGAACCCGGCCCCTATTCGACCATCCAGGAAGAAGGGGTGATCCAGTTCGTCGATTGGTATTGCGACACCATGTCCGAACGGCTGGCCCCCAAGCCCGCCTTGGCGGCGGAGTAAGACAGATGGGCAAGTTTCGCGCCAACTGGTCTCTGGAGCCGTGGCAGGACCGCGAGATGCTGGAATGTGCCATGGTCGTGCCGGAAAATGATGATACCGCCAGCTTCACCTTCCGCGCGCCTTCGGGCGCATGGTTCGACTATCAGCCGGGGCAGTTTGTCACGCTTGATCTGCCGGTGCCCGGCGGCAATGTGCAGCGCACCTATACGATCAGTTCCAGCCCTTCGCGGCCCTTGTCGATCACGGTAACGGTCAAGGCGCAGTCGGGCAGCATCGGCACACGCTGGATGCTGGATCATCTGAAGCCGGGGATGAAGATCAAGGCCTATGGCCCGAATGGCATCTTCAGCTTTCACCGCCATCCGGCACGGAAATACCTGTTCATCTCGGCCGGTTCCGGCATCACTCCGATGATGTCGATGACCACATGGGCCTGGGATTCAGGCGAAATGCCCGACATCGTGTTTGTTCATGCCGCGCGCCGCCCGTCCGAGATCATCTTCCGCGAAAGGCTGGAGCAATTCGCCAATCGCGTGCCCGGATTGCAGCTGCGCTTTACCGTGGAAGAGGCCGATCCCTTCCGCGTCTGGCCCGGCTACAAGGGGCGGCTGAACCAGATCATGCTGGGCCTGATGGCGCCGGATTATCTGGACCGCGAAGTGTTCTGCTGCGGGCCGGAACCCTTCATGCAGGCGGTGCGCGACATGCTGAACGCGCTTGGCTTCGACATGGCACATTACCATCAGGAAAGCTTTGGCCTTGCCGTGGCGACCGAAGCGGAAAAGCCGGTCCTGGCCGATGTGGTGCCATCCGAGGCCGGGGCCTCGATCACCTTTGCCGCCTCGGGCGTCACCAGCCCCTGCGCCGAAACCGACACCGTGCTGTCAGTGGCGAAACGGTCCGGCCTGAACATCCCCTCGGGCTGCACCTTTGGTCTTTGCGGCACCTGCAAGGTGAAGAAAACCTCAGGCGAGGTGCATATGGTGCATAACGGCGGCATTTCCGACGAAGACGTGGCAGCGGGCTATATCCTTGCCTGCTGTTCGCATCCCATGGGCGCTGTCAGCGTCGAGGTGTGATGCCCACAATCCGGGGCCCGCAAACCGCAAGGTCGGGCCCCGGCATTCACCAACATGGATGGCTTAGGGCTACCCTGCGACTTTGGTCGGATGGATGCCGGGCGACGGCGGCACTAGGCTTTGGCCATGATCCAGCGCCTTGCCCGATTGCTATGCCCTGCCCTGACCACGGGATTTGCCACGGCCTTGGCCGCGCTTGTCACCCTGACCGCCCCGGCAGGGGCCGCGCCGCTGACGCAGGACGAAATCGCGCCGATGATCGTGCCGCCCTATGCCCTGGGCCAACCGGTGAACGATCAGGGCGTCTGGCAGCTTTTGAATTCTGGCGGGGCCGAGGCCGGTTACGTCTTTGAAACCGAACCGCTGGCCCCCCTGCCTGGGTTTTCAGGGGCACCGATCAACATGCTGGTCATGCTGGATCTGGAAGGCCGCTTCATCGATGTGCGGCTGATGTCGCATAACGAGCCGATCTTTGTGTCTGGTCTGGGCGAGGCGCCGTTTCACAAGTTCATGGAACAGTATCAGGGCCTGTCGATCAACACGCCCATGGTGGTGGGGGTGCCCTACGGCGAAACCGGCGGATCAGAGATCACCTACCTGGATGGGGTGACCAAGGCGACCGCTTCGGTCCGCATCGCACATGAAAGCATCCTGGCCGCAACGCTCACAGTCGCGCGCGAAAAGATGAAGGGGTTGCATTCGGCCCCGCCCGCCCGGCCCGATCCGGCCCATGATGAGCCGCTGGATTGGCAGGCTCTGGTCGATCAGGGCATCGCCCGCAATCTGCGGCTGACCAATGCGCAGGTTGATGCGGCCTTTGCAGGCACCGTCTGGGCCGATGACGACCCAGAGGCGGCAGCCGATCCCGACGGCATCTATCTGGATCTCTGGTTGGTGGATATTGGCCCGCCTGCGATTGCCCGCGCTGTGCTGACGGGCGAAAGCTTGCGTGACCTTGATCGGTTCCTGGCTGTATCACCGCAGGATGAACCGCTTCTGGTCATCGATGCCGGGCGGCATGGTCTGGTCAGCGCGGCCTTCGTGCGCAATACCGCGCCCGATCTGCTGGGGGCGGAACAGGACGGGCTTCCGGTCGCGTTACGCGATGCTGATCTCTTGTTCGAAACCCTGCCGGGCGTGCCCGAAGGCACGGCCATGATCCTGCGCGCCGACCGCCGTCTGGGCTTTGATCCGGCACGCGACTGGAACTTGCGGGTGATTGCGGAACGCCAGCATGGCATGTTCCAGCCCGAAACCGGCAGCCATGCCTTTCTGCTGACCCATGTCACGCCCGAACGGTTCTTCCTGCGGCCCGAGGCACCGGCGGCCCCCCTGCCGCCATGGGTTGAGGCGCTGCGTAATCGCGCCGGCGACCTGATCGTTTTGTCCCTGGTCCTTGTCGCGCTGTTCCTTCTGCTTGGTCCGGGCATGAACCGTCTGGCCGGGCTGAAACTGTCCACTCCGTTGCGCCTTGTCACGACCAGAACCGGGCATCTCTATACACCGGTGCGTCTCGGTCTCTTGGCGGCCATGACCGGCTTTGTCGGATTCTGGGGGCAGGGTCAGCTGTCCATCGTCACGCCTCTGGCCACGCTGCGCACCGCGCTGGAAGGCGGCAGTTTCGCCTATCTTCTTTACGACCCCTTCTCGCTGCTGGTCTGGGTAGCGGCAGGTCTGGGGTTCTTTCTGTGGGGGCGTGGGCTGTTCTGTGGTTGGCTCTGCCCGTTCGGCGCGCTGCAGGAATTTGCCCATCATCTGGGCCGCCGTCTGCGCCTGCCCCGGTGGGAGCTGTCGGGCCGTGCAGACAGGATACTGAAATACCTCAAGTATGTTCTGCTGGCCGGGCTGGTTGCCGTGGTCTTCCTCGCCCCGGATCAGATCGACACCGTGGCGGAAATCGAACCCTTCAAGACCGCGATCACCACCCACTTTCAGCGCGAATGGATATTTGTGGCCTATGCTGCGGCATGGCTTGTGCTTGGCATGGTCACTTTCAAGGGGTTTTGTCGCTATGTCTGCCCCTTGGGTGCGCTGATGGCGATTGGCGGCTTGCTACGCGGGCGCGACTGGATCGCCCGGCGGCAGGAATGCGGCAGCCCCTGCCAGTTGTGCAAGGTACGCTGCGCCTACGGGGCCATCAAGCCCAGCGGAAAGATAGAATATTCAGAATGTTTCCAATGCCTTGATTGCGTCACGCTCCATGATGACCCGGCGCAATGCGTGCCGCTGATCCTTGCCGCCCGCGGCAAGGGCCTACGGAAAGAGGCCGCCTGATGCACCGCCGCCGCTTCCTGCAGATCATGGCCGCATCAATGTTTCTGCCCCGCCCGGCAGCAGCCAGCGAATGGCGGGGCCGGGCCTTCGGGGCCGATGTCACGCTCAGCCTGTCGGGCAAAGGCGCAGAGATGGCAGTGCGGAAATTGCCCGCGCTTCTTGCACAGATCGAAGCGGTGTTCAGCCTGTACCAGCCTTCGGAACTGACGGCGCTGAACAGCACCGGCTGTGCCCGTCCCTCAACCTGGATGGCCGAGGCGCTGGCGCTGTGCGACCGGCTGCACCACCTGACCAAAGGGGCCTTTGATCCGACGGTGCAGCCGCTCTGGCAGGCTTTGGCCGCAGGCGAAAACGCCGCATCCGCCCGAAATCTGATCGGCTGGCAGCATGTCCGTCTAGGGCCTGAGGTAACGCTGGGCCAAGGGCAGGCGTTGACGTTGAACGGCATGGCGCAGGGTTTTGCCGCCGATCTGGTGCGCAACTGGCTGGCCACGCAAGGCTTTGAACATGCGCTGGTGCAGATGGGCGAGTATGCGGCACTCGGCGGGCCGTTCCAACTTGGCATCAGCGATCCGGCGGCGGGCCTGCTGGGCCAACGCCAGCTTGCTGCGGGCCGGGCTTTGGCGGCGTCATCCCCACGGGCAACGCTGGTGGGGCGCGCGCCGCATATCCTGCACCCCAAGGGGCACACCCCGCGCTGGTCAACCGTTGCCGTCGAAGCCGACAGCGCCGCCCTGGCCGATGGGCTTTCCACCGCCTTGGTATTTCTGGACCTGCCCGAAATCACCCGGTTGCGCCAGCACCTGCCGCAGCTTGGGCCGGTGACCCTGATCGACGTTCAGGGCGACCTGCGGGTGGTGTGACCGCCGACCGCCCTCCGCGCCTATCGCTGCGGCGGCAGGAAGCTCAGCCCGTATTTTGCATAGGCGGCCTGCAGCCGACCGTCGCCCAAGGCTGCGACAACCGTATCATCCAGCGCATAGGCCAGATCCCGGTGGCTGACATGCACGGCAATACCCAGTGTCCAGCGCGACAAAGCGAAGCCGGGCAAAGGCGGTTCATGCACATTCACGCCCTGCCCCGCGCCGAATTCTAGCTGCGCCAGTGGCCCCATCGCCGCCATGGTTTCCCCCACAGCCAACGCCGCCATGCTGTCCGCCATTGTGCGATGCCGCCGGATCATCGGCCCGATTTGTCCGCCTGGAAACGACGTCAGGTAGAAATCGGCGATCGAGTCGTTTTCCACCGCCACCGTATCGAAACGAAAAAAGGCTGCCACCGGCCCGCCTTCATCGCGCCCACCTGCCGGATTGGGCACTGCATCGGGATAGGCATCCTGACGATAGGCAATGGCGATCTGCTCATCGGCATATTGGCCGGTAAACACCACCTGATCGATCAGGCAGGTGAGCGTGCTGTTATAGGGCACGCGCAGCATCACATTCGCCACCGGCTCTTTCTGCACGCCCCCGCGCCAGATATTGACCATAAGGTCCGTCTGGATGGTCTCGCCCGCCTGCACGAAACGGAATTCAGGGGTAACGCCCAGCCCTTCGGCCAGAATGCGGCCCAGTTCGATATCCACGCCTTTTGGCTCGGCTCCATCCTGCCAGCTATAGGGCGGGAAATCTTCATAGACCGCGATGGTCAAACTGCCACGATCAAGGATTTCATCCAGCGTTTCGCCGATGAATTCGCGCGGGGTATTCTGGGGGCGCTGTTCGGGGGCGATGCCTTCGCAGCGGGCAAAAACGGGCAAGGCGGCAAGGGTGGCCAGCACCCCTGCCGCCAGCGCCGTCAGAAACGGGCGCCGCTGTGTCATGATCAATGCGCCGCTGAAAGCCCGATGGTCAGCGCATCGGCGGCATGTTTCGCGCCTTCGGGCGTACCGTTCAGATGCAAGGCGGCCTGCCGGGCGGCACTGTCGGCCACCGGCGCGCCGGATGCTGTCTTGACCTGCAGGGCAATGGCTTCAAGTTCAGCCTTCAATGCCGCTTCATCCGCACCCCCGGCTGCAAGCGCATCGCGGATCTCGGTCAACCGGGTGACATGGGCATCCAGCGCACCATCTTCGGGGCGGGTTTCGATATAGGTGCGGATCGCCCAACCGGCCTTCTGGCCCAGCACTTCCTCGAAGGCCGGCATCTTGGTGGTGCCATCCTGCGTATAGCCATGGCGGAAACGCTCCACGAACCATTCATCGCCATATTCGGCCGCCTCCAAAAAGCGCAGGTCGGGGGCAAGGCCACCGGACACCACGCCAAGCCCGTGGCAACGCGCGCAGTTCTGGTTATAGCCACTGTCGCCGATCGACACGGCCTTGGCCCAGACCTCATCGCCTGCGGTTGCGGCGCGGTAGGGGTTCTCGATCAGCCATTCCTCGCCCACATCTGGCAGCGCATCGGTATTCACCGGTTGGGGTGCCACATCCCCATGACCGAAGGCCGCCGTGGCGATGAAGGCAAGCCCCAGAAGGGCCGCCGATTGGCGCAGCAAGGGTTTCATATGCGGTTCCTCCCAAATCCTGCCCTGACCATAGGCATGGGGCAAAAATCGCTCCATTCGACTTTGGTCGCGCCCGCCGCAGTGCAGCGCCGTCGCACGCTCATACCTTGGTCGCATTGCCGCAACCGGTGGCTGCGGGCAGCCTGACAGGCAGGGAGAACGCCATGAACCATCTGATCCGAACCACGGGCCTTTGTGCGGCCATGGTGCTGGCTGTTGCCTTGCCTGCAGGCGCCCAGCAGCAGAAACCCGCACTGGCCGTGCCCATGGTCTATCTGCGGCAAGAGGTGCCGCAGCCGCCTGTGCTGTCCAACCTTGATCCGATTCCAGACGATCTGGGGATTGCCGGGGCCGAAGTCGCCCTGAAGGACAACCAAAGCACGGGGGCCTTCATGGGGCAGGATTTCAGCCTGACCGTGATATCCGTGCCGCCCGACGGCGATCTGCCCGCCGCTGCGCGGGATGCCCTGGCACAGGCTCAGCTGGTGCTTCTGGATGGCGAGGCGGCGCATCTGATGGCCGTGACCGATCTGCCCGAAGCCAAGGGGGCACTGTTCTTCAACGTCGCAGCGGGGGATGAGGCCCTGCGTTCGGACGAATGCCGCGCAAACCTGCTGCACACCATTCCCGAAACCGCCGCCCGCACCGATGCGCTGATGCAGGTGCTGGTGGCGCGGCAATGGTCCGATCTGGCGATGATCGTGGGACCGACGGCCAAGGATGGCACCTTTGCCGATCACCTGCGCCGATCCGCCGCCAAATTCGGGTTGGCCATCGCGGGCGAGGTGCCATGGACGTTTGACACTGATCTGCGCGACTCGACCATGGACGAGGTGCCGCGCTTTACCCAGACGCTGCCCGACCACGACGTGCTGCTGGTGGCCGATCCGACAGATGATTTTGGCCGCTATGTGCTGCACAATACCTGGCTGCCGCGCCCGGTTGCGGGCAGCCATGGCCTGCATGCCGAAGGCTGGGCCAGCGTGATCGAGGCCTGGGGCGCGGTTCAACTGCAAAACAGGTTCGAGGCCCATGCCGCCCGCCCGATGCGGGGCGAAGATTACGCGGCCTGGACCGCCATTCGCGCCATTGGCGAGGCCGTGACCCGCACCGGTAGCGCCGATCCTGCGGCCCTGCGCGCCTATATGCTGTCTGACGCCTTCCAACTGGACGGGTTCAAGGGCCGTGCCCTGACCTTTCGGCACTGGAATGGCCAGATGCGCCAACCCATCGCCGTGGTGAATGACCGGGCGCTCGTCACCCTCGCCCCGGTTGCGGGCTTTCTGCATCAGCGCAACGAGACCGACAGCCTTGGGCTGGACGAACCCGAAAGCCGCTGCACCGCCTTCAAGGAGTAACCGATGCGCCTTTTGCTTGCCGCCCTGCTGACCAGCGTGGCCCTGCCTGCCATGGCCGGGGAAATCTGGGTCACCAACGAAAAGGACGATACCGTCAGCGTGATCGATGTCGAAACGCTGGAGGTGGTGAATACCTACCCCACCGGCGAACGCCCGCGCGGCGTGACCTTTTCAAAGGATTTCAGCCGGTTGTACATCTGCGCCAGCGACAGCAACACCGTGCAGGTGATGGACCCGAACACGGGTGAGATCTTGCACGATCTGCCGTCGGGCGAAGACCCGGAGCAGTTCGTTCTCGCCCCCGATGACCGCCACCTGTACATCGCCAATGAGGACGACGCAGTGACCACTGTGGTCGATACCCAAAGCCGTACAGTGGTCGCACAGATCAATGTGGGGATCGAACCCGAAGGCATGGCCGTATCCCCCGATGGCAAGGTGGCAATCACCACATCGGAAACCACCAACATGGCACATTGGATCGATACGGCGACCCAGACGCTGTTTGCCAACACCCTGGTCGATGCCCGTCCACGGCATGCCGAGTTTACCGCCGACGGGGCCGCTCTTTGGGTCAGCTCCGAAATCGGGGGCACCATCACAGTGTTTGAAACCAAGGGCCAGACCGAAATCGGCAAGGTGCGTTTCGCCATCCAGGGCGTCAATCAGGATCTGGTGCAGCCGGTCGGCTTCAAATTCTCGCCCGATGGGGCCAAGGCCTTTGTGGCGCTTGGGCCCGCCAATCATGTCGCTGTCGTGAACACCGCCACCTATGAGGTGGAAAAATTCATCCTCGTCGGGCGGCGCGTCTGGCACATGGCCTATTCCCCCGACCAAAGCCAGTTGTTCACCACCAATGGTGTTTCGGGCGATGTGACGGTGATCGACGTCGCCAGTGAAGAACCCATCAAATCCATCAAGGTCGGCCGCTTCCCCTGGGGCGCGGCCATGCGCCCCTAACCTTAGGAAGTTGCCATGAAAAATCTGCTCCTTACCGCCGTCCTGCTGCTGGCCCCTGTTGCCGCCCAAGCCCAGACTGCGGGCCTGCTGGAACGCGCCAACCGCGTTGAACTGCCGGGGCTGAAGCTGATGTCGGGCGAGCCGGTTTCGGCCGCGCCGCTTAGCCTCAAATCCGGTACATATTACATCATCGAGATCGAATCTGATGGCAGCGCCGAATTGGCACTGGAAGGTGCGGCCTTCTTCCGGGCGATCTGGGTGAACGAGGTGGTGATCAACGATATTGAAATCCGCCCGCTTGGCCTTGATTCCTTCGAATTCGATGACGAAGGCACGATCGAACTGTCCTTCATCGCCATCAAACCGGGCAAATACGCGCTCAGCGTGCCGGGCAGCACCGGTGACAGCCAGCGGGTGGAGATCACCATCGAGTGACTGGCATCGAAATCTCTTGCCTGGGCTACAGCTATGGCGCCAAACGCGCTCTGGACGACCTGAACCTGCAGGTCGCGCCGGGGCAGTTCTGTGCGCTTCTGGGACCAAATGGCGCGGGGAAATCGACGCTGTTTTCGCTGCTGACGCGCCTGTTCGTGGCGCCCGAAGGGCGTATCCTGCTGGCGGGTCTTGATCTGGCCCGCCAACCGCGCGCAGCCATGGCCCGGCTGGGCGTCGTGTTCCAGCAGCCCACGCTGGATCTTGATCTGACGGTGCGCCGCAATCTTCTGTATTTCGCCGCCCTGCACGGGATTGCCGGTCGTGCAGCGGAGGCCCGCGTGACGGCGGCGCTGGACCGCCTTGGCATGGCCGAACGCGCGGGCGAACCGGTGCGGGCGCTGAATGGCGGCCATCGCCGCCGGATGGAGATTGCGCGCGCCCTGATCCACGATCCGGCGGTGCTGCTGCTGGATGAACCGACCGTGGGTCTTGATGCCGCCGCGCGGGTGGCGATCACCGATCATGTGCACGACCTGGCGGCGCAGGGGTTGACCGTGCTTTGGGCCACCCACCTGACCGATGAAATCCGCGATACCGACCGCGTAGCGGTGTTGCATCGCGGGCGGTTGCTGGCCGACAGCACGGCGGCCGATTTGCGCGGGGCACAAAGCCTGCAAACCGCCTTTCTGCGCCTGACAGGGGATGAGCCATGACCCATTGGCTGATTACCTTGCGCGCGATCCTGCACCGTGAGGCGCTGCGCTTCACCGGCCAGCGCGGGCGGTTCATCGCGGCACTGGTGCGGCCCCTTGTCTGGCTGATCGTCTTTGCTGCCGGGTTCCGTGCAGCACTGGGCCTGTCGATCACCCCGCCCTATCAGACCTATATCACCTACGAGACCTATATCGTTCCCGGCCTTCTGGGCATGATCTGCCTGTTCAACGGCATGCAAAGCTCGCTGTCCCTAGTCTATGACCGTGAGATGGGGTCGATGCGGCTGTTGCTGACAGCGCCCCTGCCCCGTTGGTGGCTTTTGCTGTGCAAACTGCTGGCAGGCACGCTGGTTTCGGTGCTGCAATGTCTGGTGTTTCTGGCGATTGCCGTCGCCTGGGGCGTGCGCTTTCCGGTCATGGGTGTTCTGTCCGTCTTGCCCGCGCTGGTGCTGACCGGGTTGATGCTGGGGGCTGTAGGGCTGATGCTGTCTTCGCTGATCCGGCAGTTGGAGAATTTCGCAGGCGTGATGAATTTCGTGATTTTCCCGATGTTCTTCATGTCTTCCGCGCTTTATCCTTTGTGGAAGATGCGCGAGGCCAGCCCGACCCTTGCAACGCTGTGCGGGCTGAACCCCTTCACCCATAGCGTGGAACTGATCCGGTTCTCGCTCTATCTCCAGCCCAACCCCTCCGCCATGGGCTGGGTGCTGCTGGCGACGCTGGCGTTTGGTGCGGCGGCGATGCGCGGCTATGATCCGGCGCGGGGCATGCAGGGCAAGACCCTGAAAGGAGGCTGAGATGAAACTGTTTCTGGCCATGATCCTCTGTGCCGCGCCGCTTGGGGCCACGCCGCTCTGGGCCGAAGACGATGGCGGCACGCTGAACCCCGAAGAGTTGACCATGGGCCGCGTGCTGGAGGATGTCGCACGCGGCAACACGAGCATGACCAATTGTGCCGCTGGTTACCTCATCACCAAATCCGGGCGCCATGCGCAGGCCAGGGCCCTGTTCGAAACCTGCGCCAATGCGGGCTATACCGGTGCCATGACCTGGATGAGCCAGCTGGACAATAATGGCCTTGGTGCGCCGGAAAACCCTGATGCCGCCGCCGAATGGGATCGACGTGCTGCCGATGCCGGCGATCCAGTCGGCCAGTTCAACTATGGTCTGGATCTGATGCGCGGACGCGGCACCGTGCAGGATGAGGAAGCCGGTCGCCGCATGGTCGATGCCGCCGCGGCACAGGGCCTGCCCACGGCGCAGCGCCTGCAACGCTCGGGCTATGATCTGGATGAGGTCACGCCGGATGCCGACAACTGGAAATACGCGCCACTGTTCTGACCTTCTGGAGCAGGCCGATGGCTCTGCCCGCACAGGCCTTCAAGGGCAGGGCCTTTCCTGCTTATCCGCGCGGTTGACCCGGATTCGCAGCGCCCGGATCTGACTGCCGCCGAAGGCGCTTGCATTGCGCAGATCAGAGCCTGTCGAGGGGTATTACGACCAAAGTCGGGGCGAAGGCTTGATCGGCGTCAAGTCGGCCTGGAGCCTGGCATGATCGGATGCAGGCGGACGCGCACCCCCCTTGACGTGAGACCGAAATGACCCCCAATTGCCTGACCCGCACCGCCCTGGCCTGCCTTGCGCTGGCCGCAGCCGCCCCTGCCGCGCAGGCCGAACAGGGGCTGGACGAGGCGATCAAGATCGAAGCCGGAAAAGCCTTTTTCGCATCGGAATGCCAGCGCTGCCACAGCATCGATGCCGACCGCCAAACCTATGGCCCGCCTTTGGAAAATATCATCGGCCGCCCTGCCGGATCGGTCGCGGATTACGCCTATTCGCCGGCACTTGCGAAGGCCGGTTTCACCTGGACGGAAGGGGCGCTGATCGCCTGGATGGAGGATAATCAGGCCTTCGTTCCCGGCACCAGGATGCGCCATGTCGGCATTACCGACCCGGTCGTGCAGGCCTTCATCGTGGCCTGGCTGAAGGACGCGGCGCGCTCCGCGCAATAGGCACGCCTGCCCCCGGCCCCACCCCGATCAGGCGGCGGGCCGGGTATTCTACGACTATTGTGGCATGTTCAAGCGACGCGGGCCGGGCTTAGCATACGGGCCGATGCGACCTGTCGGAGTGCTGTTCCGACGACGCGGACCCGACAAAAAGCACATCCAAAGGGAGGACAGGATGAACCGCTTTACGGCAGCTGCACTTGCTGCAATCTTGCTGACCGCTGCGCCCGGTTGGGCCGCAGTGACCGAAGAGGATCTGGCCAAGGATCAGGCAACACCCGGCGACGTGCTGACCAATGGCATGGGCCGCGACCTGCAACGCTTCAGCCCGATCGCCACGCTGAACAAGGACAATGTAAAGAACCTTGTGCCGGCCTGGGCCTTCAGCTTTGGCGGCGAAAAGCAGCGCGGCCAGGAAACCCAGCCGCTAATCCATGACGGCATGATGTATGTCACCGCATCCTATTCGCGGATGTATGCGGTGGACCTGAAAACCGGCAAGGAAGTCTGGCAATATGACGCCCGCTTGCCCGAAGGCATCCTGCCCTGCTGCGACGTCATCAACCGGGGCGGCGCGATCTATGGCGACAATATCTATTTCGGCACCTTGGATGCCCGTATCGTCGCGCTGAACCTGAAAACCGGCGATGTGGTCTGGAACAAGAAGATTGCCGACTACAAGGAAGGCTATAGCTATACAGCAGCACCGCTGATCGTGAATGGACTGGTCATCACCGGCAATTCGGGTGGCGAGTTCGGGATCGTGGGCACCGTGCAGGCGCGCGATGCGAATACCGGCGATCTGGTCTGGGAACGCCCCGTGATCGAAGGCCACATGGGCACGCTGAATGGCCAGCCCTCGACCATGACCGGCACGCTGAACGCAACCTGGCCCGGCGACCTGTGGAAAACCGGTGGCGGCGCGACCTGGCTGGGCGGCAGCTATGATGCCGATACCAATACGCTGGTCTTCGGCGCGGGCAACCCGGCCCCGTGGAACAGCCACCTGCGCAATGCCGGTACCCCGACCGAAGGCAATACCGGCGACAACCTTTATGCTGCCTCGCGCCTTGGCATCGACCCGGCCACGGGCGAGATCAAGTGGCATTTCCAGACCACCCCCCGCGAAGGCTGGGACTTTGACGGCGTGAACGAAGTCGTGGCCTTTGTGGACAAGGATGGCAACAAGAAGTTCGCCACCGCCGACCGGAACGGGTTCTTCTATGTGCTGAACCGCGAAGACGGCAAGTTCCTGAATGCCTGGCCCTTTGTGAAGGATATCACCTGGGCCAGCGGCATCGATGAAAATGGCCGCCCGATCTTCAACGAGGACAATCGCCCTGGCGATCCGTCCAAGGCCGCCGATGGCGCCAAGGGCGAAATGGTCTTTGCCTCGCCTTCATTCCTGGGCGGCAAGAACTGGATGCCGATGGCCTTCAGCCAGAATACCGGCCTGTTCTACGTTCCGTCGAACGAATGGGGCATGGATATCTGGAACGAGCCGATCAGCTACAAGAAGGGCGCGGCCTATCTGGGTGCCGGCTTCACCATCAAGCCGAATTACGAAGACCATATCGGCAGCCTGAAGGCCATCGATCCGATGACCGGCGAATGGAAGTGGGAATACAAGAACGAGGCCCCGCTTTGGGGCGGCGTGATGACCACGGCAGGGGGTCTTGTGTTCTTCGGAACGCCCGAGGGCGAGTTCATCGCACTGGATGACACCACCGGCGAAAAGCTTTGGTCGTTCCAGACCGGTTCGGGCATCGTGGGCCAGCCGGTCACCTGGGAACAGGATGGCGAACAGTATGTCTCGGTCGTGTCAGGCTGGGGTGGCGCGGTGCCGCTCTGGGGTGGCGAAGTGGCCAAGAAGGTGAACTATCTCAATCAGGGCGGCACCGTCTGGACCTTCCGCCTGCCCAAGCAACTGGCTGCGAACTGATCGCACTTGTGATGATGGAAAGGCGCATCCCCCGGGATGCGCCTTTGCGCTTTTCCGGGCGGAAGGGTTCCCCCGAAAAGGCAAGACCTTCAAGGGCCGGAATGGCCCCTGAAGGTCAGGACATCTTGGCATGTAGGTCGGGCAGGATCAGCCGCTTGCCGCCCCGGCGCGGCGATAGATGAAATCTGCCGCCGGGGCTTCGCCTTCGGTCGCAATGATGCGGTCGATCACAGGGCGATGGGCCGAATGACGGCAGACCGGATCAGCCGCCGCCGCATCCCCGGCAAGGGCAAGGGCCTGACACCGGCAGCCTCCATGATCCAGCTCGCGCCGGGCGCAGCTTTTGCAGGGGTCTTTCATCCAGCCATGGCCCCGGAAGGCATTGAATGCCGCGCCATCATACCAGATGTCTTGCAGGTTGCGGTCCTGAACCCGGTCAAAGACCAGCCCCGGGATCGTCGCCGCGGCATGGCAGGGCAATACCGTGCCATCAGGCGTGACATTCAGGCCGGTTGACCCCCAGCCGCCCATGCAGGCCTTTGGAAAATCGGCATAATAATCCGGCGGAACAAAGTCGATTGCCATGCGGTGGGCATAACGCGGGCGGGCTGCCTCGACCACGGCCTTGGCCGCATCGACCTGCGCGCGTAGGGGCAGCAGGGCTGAACGGTTTGGCAAGGCCCAGCCGTAGAACTGCACGCAGGCCACCTCGATCCGCCGCGCGCCCAGATCGGCGGCAAAGGCCAAGGTTGCCTCCAGATCATCCATATTGTGCCGGTGCATGACCGCATTGACTGTCAGCGGCAGGCCAAGGCGGGCAACTTCACCTGCAATCGCCATCTTGCGATCAAACCCGCCGCGATAGCCGCCGATCCGATCGGCGATGTCGGCGCGGATGCCCTGCAATGACAGTTGCACATGATCCAGCCCGCAATCCACCAGGGCCCGCAGCCGATCTGCCGTCAGGCCAATGCCAGAGGTGATGAGGTTGACATAGAGCCCCGCGTCGCGCGCCCGGCGCACCAGTTCCTCCAGATCGCGGCGCGAGGCAGGTTCGCCCCCCGACAGGTGCAGTTGCAGCACCCCCAGATCGGCGGCCTCGTGAAACACCCGGGCCCATGTGGCGGTATCCAGTTCTGCCTCGCGCGCAATCAGATCAAGCGGGTTGGAGCAATAGGGACAGGCCAACGGGCAGCGATGGGTCAGTTCGGCCAACAGCGCAATGGGCGGGGCCTGGCGCAGGGCGGCATCACGCGGCATGAAGATCCACCAGACGATCAGAGGCAAGGCCCAGCAGAAATTCCCGGCAATCCGCCGCAATCTCATCGACCGGGGCCTGATAGCGGCCGGCCAGCCGTGCGGCAATCAGCGAAATCGGGGCAACCCCATCCACTTCGGCAAGAATGGCCGCGCCAACCTCATCAAGGATCAGCGCCCGTTCCGGCGCAAGCAGGACCATGGAACCGCGCACCCGATCCTGATGCAGCCGGGTGCCACGCGGCAGGACGGGGCGCAGATCACCGGTCATCGTGCTTGCCCTTCGCCCGGTTGCCAGGCACCGGGGGGGATGCGACCTTCGACATAGCCATTCCACAAGGCATCAAGCTGCGCCCAAAGCACATCGGTCTTGAAGGTCAGGGCAGCGATCGCCGCCTCCTGATCGGCGCGCGTGACGGCATGGGTCAGCACCCAATCCAGCGTGAAGCGCACATCCTTGGGCGCTTCGGTCAACCGGTGACGAAAGTAGGACACGGTTTCGGGGTTGGCAAAGCTGTAATGTTCCAGCAGCCCGTCAATCCGCCTTGTATGGATGGCAGGCGCGAACATCTCGGTCAGGCTGGAGGCCATGGCCGCGATCAGCGGCTCATCGCGCACGAACCGCACATAGGCATCCACCGCAAAGCGCGTTGCGGGCATGACACCTGCCCCTGACGCCACATACTCCGGATCAAGCCCGACGCCCTCGGCCAGTTTCAACCAGCGCCGGATACCGCCGCCAGACTCGGGCCCGCCGTCATGATCATCGATGCGCGACCGCCATGCCCGGCGCAGATCGGGGTCGCGGCAGCGCGACATGAAGGCCGCATCCTTCATCGGGATCGAGCTTTGATAGTGCCATCTGTTGATGACCCAGGCCTGCACTTCGGTCATGCTGCACTGCCCGGAATGCAGCCTGTCATGGAACGGATGCTTGTCATGATAGCGCGCATCGCCAATGGCGCGCAGACGGGCTTCGAATTCGGCGCGGGGCAGCGGGGCGTCGATGGCGGGCGGCGTCATGAATGCGGTCATAGCGTGATTTCTAATCCGTCCTGCGCAAGTTCCCAGCCATTGCGCAACAACGCCTGTCGTGCAGGGCTATCCGGCAAAAGGGCTGGATTGGTATTGTTGATATGGATGAACAGTTTGCGCGCGCGCAGTGATGCCAGCCGCTCCATCGACCCATTCGGGCCTGACATGGCGATATGGCCCATCCTTGCCCCCGTCTTCCTGCCGGTGCCCGAGGCCAGCATCTCTTCATCGGTCCAGATCGTGCCATCAAACAGCAGCACATCTGACCTGGCCAAGCGCGCGATCAGCCAATCCGGCACATCCGCACAACCTGGAATGTATTCAACCCTGTGGCCGGCCTTTTCAATGGTGATCCCGATGGTCTGTTCACCCATGGCCTTCAGGTTCAGCGCGGTCTCTGCGCCTTCCAGGTAAAGCGGCACCTTCCCCGGAACGGCGTGGGGTGTCATCACCAGACCGGGCAGCGGTTCAAACGGCTGATCCAGCGTGATCACCTCGGGGCGCACCAGTTCGGGGTCCAGCACGGCGAACACGGAATTGGCTGCCAGCACATCCAGCGTGGCCCGCGTGGCAAACAACCGGAACGGCGATTTTTCCCGAAGCGTCAACAGGCCTGCAATGTGATCCACATCGCCATTGGTCAGGACAACCGCTTTGACAGGGCTGTCGCGCAACCCGGTGGGATGCAGCGCAGGCGTCGCAAAAAGCTGCTGGCGCAGGTCGGGCGAGGCATTCAGCAAGACCCAAGCCAGCCCATCTGCCGATACGGCCAGCGAGGATTGGGTCATGCCCGGGATGCGCCCCTTCCGCGCAGCAGCGCATTGCAGGCATGCACAATTCCATTGGGGCAAGCCACCGCCAGCGCCTGCCCCAAGTACGATCAGTCGCACCTGAACAACCGGATCAGACCCCGGTGTCGGGGCGGCGATCGTCTTCTGACGGGCCGTACATGTTGATTTCCATACCGCAGGCAATCGCCTTGGCAGTGGGTTTCTTCCAAGCCATCATTTCCTCCCTAACTTTGGGGGCCATTCCCCAATAAGCCACAGTAGGAAAACCGTCCGAGACGGCCAATTGAACTTTGGTATTGCGACCTGCCAATCCGGCCGCACGGGGCCGCTCGCGCCCCGCCCATATCCATCCCCATACCCGGTCTGTGGCCCGGTTGATCCGGGCAAAGGCATCGGGGTTGCAGCCCATACGATCTGTCAGGCCCGCGACACTCAACCCATGAGTGACGACACCGCCACCCTCGCCACCAAGGGCTTTGCGGGCAGCCAATCCGACCTGGGCAGCCACGATAACTCGTATGACTGAGTCAACTTCGCGACAAATCCGGCTTTGGTCTTCACACAAAATTAGGAGCCGCGCCCTTAACTGGCCAAAGCCACATGCCACAAGGTAGCACAGTAAATGTTCTGGAACTCGAAGACACAGCCAAGTCATCAAACCAACGTCCAGACCAACAGCGCAAGCGTGGAGCTGGCAGAGGTGTACCGTTCCGTCATCGACAAATCCCAAGCCACGATCGAATTCGATCCCGATGGCAAGGTGGTCACGGCCAACGCGAACTTCCTGCGCGTAATGGGGTATTCCCTGAACGAAATCGTGGGAAAGCACCACCATATCTTCGTGCCATCAGAACAGGTCAATACCAAGGAATATCAGGATTTCTGGGCTGATCTGCGTTCGGGCAAATCCTTCTCGAACCAGTTCCGGCGCATCGCAAAATCCGGGGCAAGCGTGTGGATTCAGGCGACCTATGCCCCCTATATCGCGGCGGATGGCAAGGTGACGAAGGTCATCAAGATTGCCACCGACATCACGGAACGCCAAAAGGGAATCGATCTGATTTCCGTGGCGCTGGATCGTTTGAGCCAGGGCGACCTGACACATCGCGTCGGCCATTGTGGCACAGCCGACATGGCTTTGTTGGCAAAGGCGTTCAATGGGGCGGTCGAAGGGCTGAACACGGCCCTCGCCACAGTGGGAAAGGTGTCGCAATCCGTTGAGAATGCCGCTGAAGAGTTGAAGCAATCTTCGACCGACCTGTCGCGCCGTACCGAATCTCAGGCAGCTGCCCTGGCCGAGACTGCCGCTGCAATTGCAACGCTAAGCTCGAACCTGAAAGGAACCGCAGGGGTTGCGACCCAGATGGAAGCCGCGGCCAACGCGGCCGCCAATACGGCAGAAAATGGCGGCAAGGTGGTCAGCAGCGCGATTGGCGCCATGTCCGACATCGAAAGCTCATCCAAGCAGATCGCCCAGATCATCTCGGTGATCAATGACATCGCGTTCCAGACCAACCTGCTGGCCCTGAATGCTGGCGTCGAAGCAGCGCGGGCTGGGGATGCCGGGCGCGGTTTCGCTGTTGTCGCCTCCGAAGTCCGCGCGCTGGCGCAGCGCTCTGCGGCTGCGGCAAGTGAAATCCGGGGGCTGATCGCCGAAAGTTCACGGCTGGTGTCCGAAGGGGTTGGCCTGGTCGGCGAAGCCGGGAAAGAACTGAACAAGATCATCGCAGGAGTTGCCAAGATCCATTCGGGCATATCGGAGATTGCACGGGTGACATCGGAACAGTCGGTTTCACTGGGTGAAATCAACACAAGCGTGGCGCATCTAGATACGGTGACCCAGCGCAATGCGGCGATGGTCGAAGAATCGACGGCGACCAGCTCCCTGCTCGCCGACGATGCGCGCAACCTTTCGCGCCAAGTTTCGGGCTTCAAGACAACCGGTAGCGCCCAAAGAATGGGCGGTGATTCGAACCCGCATCTGCGGATGGCAGGATAACCTGGCTCTGCGTTTAGGATTGTGCTGCGCTTGCGATGCCACCGTATTGGGGCCACCGCACTGCAGGTCTGATGCCGTCACACACTTTACGTCAGCCCGTCCGGTCTGGGGGATCGTATCTGCCGGCCAGAGTCATCATGTTGAACGCGTCATTTGTGGCCGCCTCTGAGCAAGCTTGGCACCGATGACAACCATCCAGACAAGAACCCTTCCCGTTTCGGCCTTGGGGTAAGTAGAAGTCCGCATCTGGCATACCAGATGCGGACCAAGACGATTGCATGAGCGCATATGCAAGAAACTGCGCGCGCTTATTTGCCATATCGCGCAGTTTCCGGAGCTACCTGCCGCTCTCAGACCGCCTTGCCCGCGAAATCGGTCGCGGAATGGCGGTTGGGTACCTGTTCTTCTTCGGGCCCCCAATTCTTGTTGACCATCCTGCCACGTTTGACTGCCGGGCGGGCATCGATCCTTTCGGCCCAGGCCACGACATTGCGGTAGGATTTCACATCAAGAAATTCTGCCGCATTATAGGCCCGCCCGAGCACAAGGCCACCGTACCAAGGCCAGATCGCCATATCGGCTATCGAATAATCATCACCGGCAATAAAGGGCACCTCGGCCAGACGGCGATCCAGCACATCCAATTGGCGCTTGGTCTCCATCGCATAGCGGTTGATCGGGTATTCGTATTTCTCCGGCGCATAGGCGTAGAAATGGCCAAAGCCACCGCCCAGAAACGGGGCCGAACCCATCTGCCACATCAGCCAGTTCAACACTTCGGTACGGGCCGGGCCGGATTTGGGCAGAAAAGCCCCAAACTTCTCAGCAAGATGGATCAGGATCGACCCGCTTTCGAACAGCCGGACCGGGGTTTCGCCCGAATGATCCATCATCGCCGGGATCTTGGAATTCGGGTTCACCGCCACAAAACCCGATCCGAACTGATCGCCGGAAATCTGGATCAGCCATGCGTCGTAATCGGCCAGAAGCCCGGCTTCGACCAGTTCCTCCAGCATGATGGTGACCTTCTGCCCATTGGGCGTGGCCAGAGAATACAGCTGCAGGTCGTGCTGGCCGCGCGGCAATTCGGCCTCATGCGTGGCCCCGGCAATCGGGCGGTTGGTCGAGGCGAACTTGCCGCCATTATCCTTGTCCCAGGTCCAGACTTTGGGCGGGGTATAGGTCGGGTCAGTCATCGGATGCTCCCTGTTCACTGATCTGCAAGCTATGCCGTGCGGGGTGCGGTCACAAGTTGGCAGGCCTACACTTGTCTGTGCGCCTGCGGCCCCCACATCTGTGCAAAGCTGCAAAGGAGTGACCATGCGCTGCCCTGTGGACAATGAAACCCTGGTGATGATGGATCGTCAGGGAATCGAGATCGATTATTGCCCCAAATGCCGTGGTATCTGGCTGGACCGGGGCGAGTTGGACAAGATCATCGAACGCAGCGCCGCCGTGCCGGTGGTGCCGCAGCCGATGGTGGCACCGGTTCAACCGCAGATGCCCCCGCCGCAGCCCCAGCATTACATGCCAGAACCGCCACGGGGCGGCTATCGGCGCGACCATGATGACGATGACGACGATTATCGCAGGGGCTACAAACCCAAGAAGCGCAAAAGCCTGCTGGGCGAGATCTTCGATTTCTGATCTGCACCCCGGTTTCGGTCTTGCCCCGCCGTGCCTGCCGGGTGCAGCCTGAAGGCAGGTTGCAACGGGGGTATCATGCGGCGGGGCGAACGGAACCTGATCACCGATGTCGCAGGGCTGCGTGTGGGTCATGCCCATGACGCAGACCTGCGGTCTGGCTGTACGGTGCTGCTGGCCGATCAGCCCTTTACGGCTGCAGTCAGCATCATGGGCGGCGCCCCCGGCACGCGGGAAACCGATCTGCTGGCGCCCGACAGGCTGGTGCAACAGGTTGATGCGATCACGCTGTCGGGCGGGTCGGCCTTTGGGCTGGATGCGGCTTCCGGCGTCGCAGACGGGTTGCGCGCGATGGGGCGGGGGTTCGCAGTCGGGCATCAGCGCGTGCCCATCGTGCCCGGGGCAATTGTCTTTGATCTGCTGAATGGCGGCGACAAGGGCTGGCAGCGCAATCCCTATT
Organism: Gemmobacter denitrificans; assembly: GCF_036964905.1. Classification (NCBI taxonomy): domain Bacteria; kingdom Pseudomonadati; phylum Pseudomonadota; class Alphaproteobacteria; order Rhodobacterales; family Paracoccaceae; genus Gemmobacter; species Gemmobacter denitrificans. Next base: position 347,964 of record NZ_JBALHR010000003.1, on the reverse strand, counting down.
CCAATCTGGGGCTGGCCGCGCTGCAGGCGGCTGCGCCTGATTTCGCGCTTGGCACAGCCGGCGCAGGCTATGGCGCGGCAACAGGTTGGCTGAAGGGCGGGCTTGGGTCGGCCTCGGCAGTGCTGGACAGCGGGATTACCGTTGCCGCGCTGGTCGTGGTCAATGCGCTCGGGTCGGTCACAGTGGGCAATGGGCCGCATTTCTGGGCCGCCCCGTGGGAGATGGAGGCCGAATTCGGCGGGTTGGGTCTGCCCGCCAGCTTCCCCCCCGCCGCCGATTCGCTGCCGATGAAGCAGCAGGGCGAGGCGACTACCATCGCCATTGTCGCAACCGATGCGGCACTGACACAGGCCGAAGCGCTGCGCGTCGCCACTGCGGCGCAAGACGGGATGGCCCGGGCCATCGTGCCATCGCATACGTTGCTGGATGGCGATCTGGTCTTTGCGGCCGCAACCGGGGCCCGCCCGATGGCCGAACCGATCCGAGACCTGTATCAGATCGGTCATGCCGCAGCGGCCTGCCTGTCGCGCGCCATTGCCCGCGCAGTTCATGAAGCGCGCCCCATGCCCGGCGATCTGCAACCCTGCTGGCAAGGGCTTTTCGGCTGATCTGCACAAAACCTGCACGACCGCTGCGCCGGGGCTGCACAGCACCTGCGGCATCCCTGTCCTGTCAACAACAGGAGACTGGCGATGCCACAGGATTGGATCAGCACCGGAATACCCAATGCCATCCTGCGGGATGGCTGGTGGCTGGATGACCAGCCGCCCGAAACCACCCCGGAAACGCCCCCCGCGCGCCGTCCGGGGCGGCGGGCGCTTTGGTCGGCCGCAGGGCTGGTGATCCTCGCCGATGCGCTGTTCTGGCAACACGAAGCCGGGCTGTCGCTGGTGCTGTTCGGGGCCACGATCTTTGCGGCCGCCGCCCTGTGCCGGGGCCGTCGCGACGGGGTGCTGGCACCGGCGATCCTGCTGGGGATCAGCTTCCTGCCGGTGGTCGAACACCTGCAGGTGCTGTCGCTGCTGTTCTGGATGGCCGGTCTTCTGGTGGCGCTTGGCTGGCTGGCATTTGGAAGTCAGGGCGCAGCGGCGGGTGCGCGCAGCCTGCTGGCAAGATCACCGATCGCCGGTCTGGCACTGCTCGAGGCCGAATTCCGCGCCGCCCGAACCGCAGGCGCCACCTGGAAATCCGGCCAGATCTTGCGGGGCTGGGCGCTCCCCATCGGGGGTGGGCTGCTGCTGCTGGGGCTTTTGGCCGAGGCGAATCCAGTTCTGGAACGCTGGCTGGGCGAGGCTCTCGCCAGCCCGGACCCAAGCCTTGCAATGCGCGGGATGTTCTGGGCCGGGTCGGGCCTGATTCTGCTACCCCTGCTGCTGCCCCCTGCGCCCCGACCGCAAAACCGGACCATCTTCGCCGCCCCACGCGGCATTTTCGGGGTCAACGCCGCTTCGGTCAGCCGGGCGTTGGTATTGTTCAATCTGATCCTCGCCGTGCAGACCGCGATGGATGCCGCCTTTCTCTGGACCGGGGCCGAATTGCCCCCCGGCACCAGCCATGCCGCATATGCCCATCGTGGCGCCTATCCGCTGTTGGTGACTGCGCTTCTGGCCGGGGCCTTTGCCCTGGCAGCGCGGCCCTGGACCGACGAACACCGCGGGCTGCGCCTGCTGCTTCTGCTGTGGCTGGTGCAGAACATGGCATTGGTCGGATCGGCCCTGCTGCGGCTGGATCTCTATGTCGATGCCTTTGGCGTGACCTATCTGCGCGCCCATGCCGCGATCTGGATGGCGCTGGTTGCAGCCGGGCTCGGGCTGACACTGGCCCAGATTGCCTTGCGGCGCGACAATGGTTGGCTGCTGCACCGGGCTGCGGCACTTGGGATCGTCACGTTGTATCTGTGCTGCTTTATCAACTTCGCCGATCTGATCGTGCGCGAAACCCTGCGACGCGGTGCCCCGATCGATAGCTATTATCTGTGCGAAACCCTTGGCCCGACAGCTGCGGCAGCGCTGATGGATGCACGGATCGGATGCCGGATCGACCCGCCTGAAACGCAGGACTGGCGCGATTGGGGCTTTCGCGATTGGCGCGTGCGCCGCTATGTGAAGGCATTGGAGGATGGGCTGCATGAAAATCCTGATCGTGGACGATGACCCCCGGCTGCGCGAAGTGCTGACCATCGCCTTCGACCGGGCAGGTTTTGCCACGATCACCGCCGCCGATGGCCGCAGCGCACTGATCCATGCCCAACGCGAAGCGCCCGATCTGGTGGTGCTGGATATCGGTCTGCCCGAGATGGACGGGCTGGAAGTGTGTCGCCGCCTGCGCGCCCTCTCTCAGATACCGATCCTGTTTCTGAGCGCCCGCGATGAAGAGATCGACCGTATTCTGGGGCTGGAACTGGGGGCCGATGACTATGTAACCAAACCCTTCAGCCCGCGCGAAGTGGTGGCCCGCACCCGCGCCATCCTGAAACGCGCGCAGGGCAGCGCATCTTCCCTGCTGGTGCGGGGGCGGCTGCAACTTGATCCCGGGCGGCATGACTGTCGGTTCGGCGAAATCGTGATTGCCCTCACCGCCACGGAGATGACGCTGTTGGCACGGTTGATGCAGTCGGGCGGGCAGGTGGTCACGCGTGGGCAGTTGGTTACGGCGATCTGGGGGGCGGGCAGCCCGGTGGCCGACCGCACGCTGGACAGCCATATCCGCAACCTGCGTCGCAAACTGACCGAGGCCGGGGCTGCGGATGCCGTTGAAACCCTGCATGGCGTCGGGTTGCGGATCGGGCCATGCACATGACAGCGGCAGGCAAATGGCGCCCGCCACTCTGGCTCGTGCTGGGGGGCGCGCTGGCCGTGACACTAGCGCTTTCTTATGCCGGGCTGGTAGCCCTGCGCTATCTGGGCCCAGAGATCGGCTTTCGCCGCGCAGCGCTACTGCTTGGGGCCGGAATTGCGCTGGCCACGCTGGTGCTGGCGCTGTTGCTGGCCCGGCTGCTCTTGCGTCCGATCACCGCCCTTGCACAAGCAGCTCGCGCCATCCGCCATGGCGCGCCCCCTGCCCCGCTGGACCATTACGGCACCCAGGAACTGCGCGCCCTTGGGGCAAGCGTGCTGGACATGGGCCGCGTGCTGCAGAACCGCGAAGCCACGATCCGCAGCTTTACCGATCATGTCACGCATGAGCTGAAAACCCCGGTCAGCGCCATTGCCGCCGCAGCCGAATTGCTGGCCGAAGGCGATCTGGCCCCGGAAGACCGGCGACTGCTGGACCAGATCAGCGGGGCGAACCGGCAGATGCAGGCCCAACTGGCCGCCTTGCGCGCCGTGGCCGCCGCGCGTGAACCCGCATTTCAGGGTCAGACCGATCTGGACAGCATGGCCCCTGCCCTGCGCGCCGCCCATCCGGGGCTGGCGCTGCAGATCGCGGGGGGCACTGTTGCATTGCCTTTATCCGCTGCAGGGCTACGGGTGGTGCTGGATCAGCTTTTGGGCAATGCCGCCCGCCACGGGGCCGGCACGGTGCGCCTGACAGCAACGCCGGGGCGGTTGGTGGTGACGGATGATGGTCCCGGCGTTTCACCTGGCAACCGCGACCGCATCTTTGCGCCCTTCTTCACCACCGCCCGCGATACGGGGGGCACTGGCATGGGCCTGACCATCGCGCGCAATGTGATGCAGGCCCATGGGGGCGAGATCAGCTTGCTGCCCGATGGCCCCGGGGCAAGCTTCGATCTGCGCTTTCCAGACTGATCGCCCGAGGCTGCGTGCCCGACCGGCAACCTACCAGCGCTTCAGCGCATCCTCGTCACTTTCCTTGGCCGCCACCCATGCAGCCCCCGAAGAACCGATTTCCTTCTTCCAGAACGGGGCGCGGGATTTCAGATAATCCATCAGGAATTCGGCTGCGGCAAAAGCATCGGCCCTGTGGGGTGCGGCAGTGGCCACCATCATGATCGGCTCTTGCGCCGCCAGCCTGCCATGGCGGTGGATGACCAGCACATCCTCCAGCCCCCAGCGGGCACGGGCCTCTTCCATCATTGTAGTGATGGCGCGTTCGGTCATGCCGGGGTAATGTTCGATCTCCATCGCCGACAGATCGCCCCCATTGTCCCGCACCAACCCGGTGAAGGTTACGGCTGCACCCGCATGCGCAAGACCGGCCAGAAAGCGGTTGGTCTCGGCTCCGGTGTCAAAGGCCCCGCTCTGAACCTGCAAGCGCATGGCTCAGCCCCCGGTCATCGGCGGGAAGAAGGCCACTTCACGCACGCCAGCCAAGGGGGCTGCGAAATCGGCCAGTTCCTGATCCAGTGCCACCCGCAACCCCTGCAGGTTCTCAAAGGCCAGCGCATGGCCTTCGGACCGGGCGGCAAGTTCGGTCACCAGATCGGCCACGGTTGCCGCCTGCGTTTCCAGCTGTTCGCGCGGGGCGCCAACGCGTTCCCGCAACCAGGCAAAATACAGCACGTCGATCATTCTAGTGATCCTTCAGGAAGGGCAGGGATTTGCGGAAGTAATCCCAGCCAGTCAGGAAGGTCAGCGCCGCAGCGATCCAGATCAAGACCAGCCCGGCATTGGTGGCAAAGGTCGCACAATCGCGCTTGCCACAGGTGCGGATCGGATCGGCCAGCCCCTGGGCCACCGCATCGGCATATTGTTCGGGGGTCATGCCCTGCATGGCAATACCCTCCAGATATTCAAGCCCGGTGCCCAGAAACAGCACCGCAATCGCCACCATTTGCGCGGTCGTCTTCCACTTGGCCAGCCGGGTGACCTTCAGAAGCCCGGCCTTGTCCCCCAGAAATTCGCGCAGACCCGAAACGAAAACCTCGCGAAACAGGATCACCGTCGCGGGCAGGATCAGCCAGGGGTTCATGCCGGAATAGCCGGTGATGACCATGATGGCGATCACCACCATCGCCTTGTCGGCAATCGGGTCAAGCATGGCGCCGAACTTAGATTCCTGCTTCCACAGCCGCGCCAGATAGCCATCGAACCAATCGGTGATCGCAGCACAGATGAACAGCGTGAGCGCGAACCAGTCCGCCCATGGCCGGTGAAAATACAGAAACATCACCGCAACGCCGGGCGCGGCAAGCAGGCGCAGAACCGTCAGGATATTGGGCAGCGTCCATCTCATGCGCCAAGTCGTAGCGGATGGCTGGCGCGGGGGGAAGGGGGTCATATGCGGATGGCGCCCGCCTGCAAGCATGGCTTTACACATCGGGCGTCGCGCGCTAGGTCAACCGCCTTTCACCCGGAGGATCAGGATGCACAGTTGCGGGATCGATTTCGGCACCTCGAACTCCACCCTTGGCATCGCCGATGCCCAGGGCGCACGACTGATCACGCTGGAAGGGGATGAAAACACCCTGCCATCCGCTGTGTTCTGGCCCGAGGATGAGCCACCGATCTTCGGCCGGGCCGCCATCGCCGCCTATCTGGACCATGAAGCGGGGCGCCTGATGCGCGGGCTGAAATCCACGCTGGGGTCAGGCCTGATCGAAGACCGCACCCGGATCGGCAACCGTAGCGTGACCTTCCGCGAGGTGCTGGGCCGATATCTTTCCCATCTGCGGGCCGCAGCGCCCGAAGCCCGCGCCGTGGTGATGGGCCGCCCGGTGCATTTCGTGGACAATGACCCCGAGGCCGATGCGCGGGCAGAATCCGTGCTGGCTGGCATGGCCCGTGATCTGGGTTTTGCCGAGGTGGGGTTCCAATATGAACCCATTGCCGCCGGCCTGGCGCATGAAGCCGGGCTGACGGATGAGGAACTGGTGCTGATCGTTGATATTGGCGGCGGCACCTCGGATGTATCGCTGATCCGTCTTGGGCCGGAACGCGCCCGCGCCGCGGATCGCGCTGGCGATATCTTGGGCAATGACGGGATCCGGCTGGGCGGCACCGATTTCGACCGCGCGCTCAGCCTGGCCGAAGCGATGCCGCATCTGGGGTTTGGTGCGGCGACCAAGGGCGGCACCGGCACGATGCCCCGGCATTACTTTCTTGATCTGGCCACATGGCACCGGATCAATGCGCTCTACACCCGGCAAGTTGAATCCGATCTCAAGGCCCTGCGCCATGAAATCGACCGCCCTGATCTGCTGGACCGGCTGGCCCGGCTGGTGGCCGAGCGCAACGGGCATGCTCTGGCGATTGAGGTCGAACGGGTCAAGATCGCGCTGTCGGGCAGCGAAGCCGCGCGGCTGATGCTGGGCCCGCTCTGCGGCGCCCCCAATCCGATGGTCCGGCGTGACGGGTTCGAAACGGCTCTGGCCCCCGGGCTTGCCCGACTGCAGGCGCTGATTTCCGGCGTTCTGACCCAAGGCGCCGTGAAGGCCGATGCCGTCGGCTCGGTCTTCCTGACCGGTGGCTCCAGCCGCTTGCCCGCGCTGCGCACCCTTGTCACCCGAATGCTGCCCGATGCGCAACAACATCGCGGAGATGATTTCGGCGCTGTTGGTCTGGGCCTTGCGCTGGATGCCCGCCGCCGTTTCGGCTGACCGCGCCTTCATCTTGGCCCAGATTTTCCGGCCGGAGCCACCGGCCCGCCGTCAGCCGGGCCAGACACATGGCTTGCGCCCGGGGGCACTCGGGCGCACAATCAGATCAAGCGGCAACGGGGCGGCGGATCAGGCCAGCCGCATCCAGAACAAGCGGGCGCAATCCGGCCCCGCCTGCATCGATCAGCTCGAACAGCTGGCGGCGCATCCGGGGCTCCCAGAAATCGTTGATGTGATTGGCCAGCCCGGCCACGCCTTCGGCATGGGGCTTGCTTTCCATGAACCGGGCGATCTGGTTGGCCATGGTGATGAGTTTGGTCTGCCAGCTGGCGTCATGCGACATGGGCGGCCTCTTGGGGGGCAATGCGGTGGGGATGGGTGAAAATCTCGAACCGGTCAGGCCGGGCAAGCGCGATCAGGGTCAGCCCCGCCTGATCGGCCAGGGTAACGGCAGCGGCGGTCGGGGCAGACACGGCGATCAGCACCGGAAAGCCCGCCGCGCAGGCCTTCTGCACCATATCGACCGAGGTGCGGCAGGTCAGCACCAATGCCGCAGCATGCAGCGGCGCGGTCGCGCCGATCAGCTTGTCCAGCGCATTGTGGCGGCCCACATCCTCGCGCGCGGCAATGATACCGCCATCGGCCCAAAGCGCCGCGCAATGGGCTGCGCGGGTGATGTCATGCAACGGTTGATGGGCCTCCAGATCGGCCATGGCCGCCATGACCTGCGCAGGCGACATGGCGAAATCCGACCGGGGCACCGGGCGCGGGCTGCGCATCGCCTCGTCCAGGCTGTCGATCCCGCACAGCCCGCAACCCACCGGCCCGGCCATGCTACGCCGCCGCTTGGCCTGCCGGTCGGCGGCAGGATCGGCCAACCATATCTGCAGATCAATGCCGCGCGGGGTTTCGACTGCGGTGATGCTGTCGATCTCGTCCAGCGCGGCAATGCCCTCGGTCAGGGTGAACCCTTTGGCAAAATCCTCCAGATCGGACGGCGTCGCCATCATCACCGCATGGGTCGATCCATTGTAGGACAGCGCCACCGCCACTTCCTCGGGCAGGTCACGGCTGCCGGGGCGCAAGGCCCCCGCCGTGAAGGCCAGACGCGGAAGCGGGCGGTGGCTGTCCATCATTCGGCCGCCGCGATCCGCCGCGACAGCGTGGCCTGCGCAGCATATTCTTCCTGCCATTCCGACGGGCCGTTCGACGGGCTGACCTGCACCGCTGTCACCTTGTATTCCGGGCAATTCGTCGCCCAGTCCGAGAAATCGGTGGTGATGACATTGGCCTGCGTCACCGGATGGTGAAAGGTGGTATAGACGACACCGGGCGACACCTTGTCGGTGATCGTGGCGCGCAGCGTGGTCTCGCCCGACCGGCTGGCCAGACGGACCCAATCCCCTTCGTGGATGCCACGGTTTTCGGCATCATGCGGGTGGATTTCCAGCACGTCTTCCGGGTGCCAGACCACGTTTTCGGTGCGCCGTGTCTGCGCGCCGACGTTATACTGGCTCAGGATACGCCCGGTGGTCAGCAGCAGCGGGAAGCGCGGTCCGGTCTTTTCATCGGTTGCCACATATTCGGTGCGGATGAACTTGCCCTTGCCGCGCACGAACCCGTCGATATGCATCAGCGGCGTGCCTTCGGGGGCCTTTTCGTTGCAGGGCCACTGCACCGATCCCATGGTTTCGATCTTTTCGTAATCGACCCCGGCAAAGCTCGGTGTGGTCATGGCAATTTCGGCCATGATCTGTGACGGGTGGGTATAGGTCCAGTCGGCCCCCATGGCGCGGGCGAACATCTGGGTCACTTCCCAATCGGCATAGCCCTGCTTCGGTGCCATCACCTTGCGCACCATGTTGATGCGGCGTTCTGCATTGGTGAAGGTGCCGTCCTTTTCCAGGAAGGACGATCCAGGGAAGAAGACATGGGCATAGTTCGCGGTTTCGTTCAGGAACAGGTCATGCACGATCACGCATTCCATCGCCGCCAGACCCGCCGCAACATGCTTGGTATCGGGGTCGGATTGCAGGATGTCCTCACCCTGGCAATACAGGCCCTTGAAGCTGCCTTCGACCGCCGCATCCAGCATGTTGGGGATACGCAGACCGGGTTCGGGGTCGATGGTCACGCCCCAGGCCTGTTCATAGATCGCGCGCACGTCGGCGTTCTTCACATGGCGATAGCCCGGCAATTCATGCGGGAATGACCCCATGTCGCAGCTGCCCTGCACGTTGTTCTGGCCGCGCAGCGGGTTCACGCCCACGCCGGGGCGACCGATATTGCCGGTCAGCATGGCAAGGTTGGCGATGCCGATCACGGTGGTCGAACCTTGGCTGTGTTCGGTCACACCCAGCCCGTAATAGATCGCCGCATTGCCGCCGGTGGCATAAAGCCGGGCCGCACCGCGGATTTCTTCGGCCGGAACGCCGGTCAGCAGTGACACCGCCTCGGGGCTGTGCTTCGCATCGCTGATGAATTCGGCATAATCCTGGAATTCATCCCAATCGCAGCGGCTGCGGATGAAGTCCTCGTTGTACAGCTTTTCGGTCACGATGACATGGGCCAGCGCGGAGACGATAGCCACGTTCGTTCCCGGCGTCAGGGCCAGATGGTGCATGGCGCGGTAATGTGGCCCTTCCACCGTTTCGGTACGGCGCGGGTCGATGACGATCAGCTTGGCACCCTGCCGCAGCCGCTTCTTCATCCGGCTGGCAAAGACCGGATGGCCGGCATGGGGGTTGGCGCCGATCACCATGATGACATCCGCCGCCTCGACCGAGTCGAAGTCCTGCGTACCGGCCGAGGTGCCGAAGGTCTGGCCCAGACCATAGCCGGTGGGCGAATGGCAGACACGGGCGCAGGTATCGGTGTTGTTGTTGCGAAACACCGCACGGGTCAGCTTTTGCACCAGATAGGCTTCTTCATTGGTGCAGCGGCTGGAAGTGATCACGCCGACCGACTGGCGGCCATACTTCTCCTGAATGGCCTTCATCCGGTTCGCCGCGAATTCCATCGCCTCGGCCCAGCTGACTTCACGCCATGGGTCGTTGATCGTGTCACGGATCATCGGATTCAGGATGCGGTCCTTGTGGCTCGCATAGCCATAGGCAAAGCGCCCCTTCACGCAGCTATGGCCCCGGTTCGATTTCGAATGTTTGTAGGGCACCATGCGCACCAGTTCGTCGCCGCGCATTTCGGCCTTGAACTGGCAGCCCACGCCGCAATAGGCGCAGGTCGTCACGATGCTGCGATCGGGCGTGCCGATGTCGATCACCGACTTTTCGGTCAGCGTCGCGGTCGGGCAGGCCTGCACGCAGGCCCCGCAAGACACGCAATCCGATGCCAGCGCATTGTCGGATTTCGCCCCGAATGACACCCGGCTGTCAAAGCCCCGGCCTTCGATCGTCAGCGCAAAGGTGCCCTGAACCTCTTCGCAGGCCCGCACACAGCGCGAGCAGACAATGCACTTGCTGGGATCATAGCTGAAATAGGGGTTGCTGTCGTCTTTGGGCAACCATTGCGGATTGGCCTCGCCGCTGGTGTTACGGGCGCGAAAATGGGTGTCCACCGCGTCGTAGCGCACATCGCGCAGGCCCACGGCCCCGGCCATGTCCTGCAATTCGCAATCGCCATTGGCCGCACAGGTCAGGCAATCCAGCGGATGGTCCGAGATGTAAAGCTCCATCACCCCGCGGCGGAGCTGTTTCAGCTTGCCGGTCTGGGTCTGCACCTTGATGCCCGGGGCAACCGGCGTGGTGCAGGAGGCCGGGGTACCATTGCGCCCTTCGATTTCCACCAGACAGAGCCGGCACGACCCGAAGGCATCCAGACTGTCGGTCGCACACAGCTTGGGCACCGAAATGCCGATCTCGGCGGCGGCGCGCATGATGCTTGTGCCCTCGGGCACCGTGACCTCGAACCCGTCGATGGTCAGCGTCACCATGGTTTTCGATTTCGAGGCTTTCGTGCCGAAATCGCGGTCGGGGATGATGAAGTCTTTCATTCGGCGGCCTCTTTGGCGTTGGCGGCGAAGTCGTCGGGGAAATGGGTCAGGGCAGACATCACGGGATAGGGCGTGAAGCCCCCAAGCGCGCAGAGCGAGCCGGATTTCATCGTCTCGCACAGGTCGGTCAGCAGCGGCACGGCACTTGCATCGCCCTTGCCGATCCTATCGATGGTTTCCATGCCGCGCACGGCGCCGATGCGGCAGGGGGTGCATTTGCCACAGGATTCGATGGCGCAGAACTCCATGGCAAAGCGCGCCATGGACAGCATGTCGGCGCTGTCGTCGAACACGGTCAGACCGGCATGGCCGATCAGCCCGCCCTTGCCCGCGAAATCCTCATAGCCAAAGGGCGTATCGAACAGCGCGCGTGGGAAATAGGCCCCTAGCGGCCCGCCCACCTGCACCGCCTTGACCGGGCGGCCCGTGGCGGTGCCACCGGCAATCTTGTCCACGATCTCGCCCAGCGTCAGGCCAAAGGCGATTTCGTACAAGCCGCCATGCTTCACATTGCCCGCGATCTGCAGCGGAATGGTGCCACGCGACCGGCCCAGCCCGAAATCGGCATAGAACTGGGCCCCGCGTTCAAAGATGACCGGGACAGATGCCAGCGAAATGACATTGTTCACCACCGTCGGCTTGCCCATGAAACCTTCCAGCGCGGGCAGCGGCGGCTTGGCGCGCACCGTGCCGCGCTTGCCTTCAAGGCTGTTCAGCAGGCTGGTTTCTTCACCGCAAACATAGGCGCCCGCTCCGACGCGCACCTCCATGTCGAAGGCGCGGCCTGATCCAAGGATAGAGGCCCCCAACAGGCCCTCGCGCCGGGCGATGGCGATGGCGGCAGACATGACTTCGATCGCATCGGGATATTCGGACCGGATATAGACATATCCCTTGGTCGCGCCGCAGCCGATGCCCGCAATTGCCATGCCTTCGATCAGCGTGAAGGGGTCGCCCTCCATGAGCATCCGGTCGGCAAAGGTGGCGCTGTCGCCCTCATCCGCGTTGCAAACGATGTATTTCTGATCGGCCTTGGCGTCGGAAACGGTTTTCCATTTGATGCCGGTCGGGAACCCCGCGCCACCGCGCCCGCGCAAGCCCGATGCCGTCACCTCGGCCACGATCTCGGCCTGCGACAGCGACAGCGCGCGTTCCAGCCCCTTCAACCCGTGATGCGCCTTGTAATCGTCCAGCGACAGCGGGTCGATGACGCCGACACGGGCAAAGGTCAGCCGGGTCTGCGCCCGCATCCAGGGCAGATCTTCCGTCCGGCCAAGCGCCAGCGGACCCCCGTCGAAAATCTGCGCAACTGCACCTGGCACCATGGGGCCAAAGGCCATGCGGCCCTGATCGGTCACCACTTCGACCAGCGGTTCCAGCCAGACCATCCCGCGCGATCCGTTGCGGATGATCGTGACCGCCTGACCACGGCGATCTGCCTCGGCGCGGATGGCGGCAACCACCTCTTCGGCACCAAGCGCCTTGGCCGCTGCGTCACGGGGAACATAGATCGTCAGCATCAGCGCACCTCTTCCAGCAAGGCATCGAACCGCGCCTCATCGACCCGGCCCACCAGACGGCCATCGACCATGGCGGCGGGCGCGCAGGCGCACAGGCCCAGACAGAACACCGGTTCCAGCGTCACGGCCCCATCCAGCGTGGTTTCGTGCCATTCGATCCCCAGACGGTGCTGCGCATGGGCGGCCACCCGATCCGCGCCCATGGACTGGCACGATTCGGCCCGGCACAGCTTGACCACATGCTTGCCTGCGGGCTGTTCGCGGAAGTCGTGATAAAAGCTCATCACGCCATGCACCTCGGCCTTGGACAGCGACAGGTGCTGCGCGATCACCGGCAGCGCGGCCTGCGGCACATGGCCGAAATCGGCCTGAATGGCATGAAGGATCGGCAGAAGCGGCCCTTCCATCCCGTGATGCGCGATGATGATTTCATTCACCCGCGCGATGATGGCGGCATCGTCCTGCATGGCTGACCTCTGGCAAGGCAAAGTTGGCTTTTACCCAAGGTGACGCGGGGTTGATTGAAATTCAATAATGGAAAGTCGTCAGTTGATAGATAAAACCTATCAACCCTTCACCTCGGCCGCCCGCCGCGCCGTTTCCAACAGGGCCGCGATCAGCGGGGTCGGCGGATCGCGATGCGGCGCCACAAGGCCGACCAGATGTTCGGCCTCGGGATTCACGATCGGGATGGCGCGCAATCCACCCGACGCCGCGAAAAGATCGGCCAGTTTCTTGGGCAGGATCGACAGCCAGCGGCCCGTCATCACATGGGCCAGCAGGGTGATGGTGGAATTGGATTCGACCCCGGGGCTGACCCGCACCCCGGCCTCGGCCAGATGCTGCGTCACGATACGGCGGTTCTGCATGTCGGGCGTCAGTAGACACAGGGGCAGATCGGCCAATTCAGCCCAGGTCACCCGGTCGCGATTTGCCAGCGGGCTGCCGGTCGCACAAAGCAGGCGGTAGAACTCGGTGTAAAGCGGCACCTGCGCCACCCGGCCCAGGGGTTCATTGTCCAGATAGGTGATGCCCGCATCCAGATCGAGCCGTTCAAGCCCGGTCAGAATCTCGGCACTGGTGCGCGACAGGATCGTGACACCCACATTCGGATGGCGATGTGTGAAGGGTGCGGTCAGGCTGGCCACCATGGGCAAGGCGGTCGGAATGACGCCGATGCGCAGATTGCCTGCAAGGCCCTGTTTCAGGCTGCGCATCTCGTCGCGCAATGCCCGGGTGTCGGCTACGATGCGGCGGGCGCGATCCAGCACCCGCTGGCCTTCGGGGGTCAGGCCCTGAAACCGCGATCCGCGAAAAACCAGTTGCACACCAAGCTGATCTTCCAGTTGCTTGATGGCCGATGACAGAGTGGGCTGGGTCACGCGGCAAACTTCGGCAGCACGTCCGAAATGGCCCTCATTGGCCAGCGCGATGAACATTTCCAGCTTGTCGATCATGGGGCAGTCTTGGCAGGTCATCGCCAGCCACGCAAGGCGGATGGATCGCCGATCCTTATATGCGCCATCGGCCTTGCTTGCCTGCCCGCCGACCCTTACATCCTTGGGCATGACATTCCGCATCCCCTTTGTGAAAAAGCCGCCGGTCGTGCCGGTGATCCGCCTGCAGGGCGCCATCGGCAGTGGCGGGCGCTTCAGCGCCGGGCTGAACGATGCCGCCCTTGCCCCCCTGATCGAGCGGGCCTTCAGGATGAAGCCCACGGCCCTTGCGCTGGTGATCAACTCGCCCGGGGGCTCGGCGGTGCAATCCAGCCTGATCGCCGCCCGCATCCGCCGTCTGGCCGATGAAAAGGGCGTCAAGGTTCATGCCTTCGTCGAAGATGTTGCCGCATCTGGCGGCTATTGGCTGGCCTGCGCGGCGGATGAAATCTGGGTGGATGACAGTTCGATTGTCGGTTCCATCGGGGTGATCTTTGCCGGTTTCGGTTTTCACGACCTGATGCAGCGGCAGGGGATCGAACGGCGGGTCGTTACCGCCGGGCGGTCCAAATCGCTGGCCGATCCCTTCCTGCCTGCCAAACCGGAAGACGAGGCCAGGCTGCGTGCCTTGCAAGAACCGATCCACAAGGCGTTTATCGCCCATGTGCAGGCCCGGCGCGGCGCCCGGCTGGATGCAGCGGCGGACCTGTTCAATGCCGATGTCTGGGTGGGGCAGCAAGCTGTCGATCTGGGGCTGGCCGATGGGGTGGCCCATCTGGTGCCCAAGATGAAGGCCCTGCATGGCGACAAGGTGAAGCTGGTGCCGATGGGGGCAAAGCGCGGGTTGATGCAACGGCTGACGGGCGCGGCGGTCGATGGCACCCTGGCCGCGATCGAGGATCGCGCAGCCTTTGCCCGGTTCGGGCTGTAACCGGATGCTTGTCAAGATCATCCTGATCTTTCTGGCGGCCATGGCAGGGCTTGGGATGATCTTCAAGGTTCGGGTCGGAAATGCCGCTCGCAGACTTGTGAAGGCGCAAACCTGCCCTAAATGCGGACGGCACAGGATCGGCAAGGGGCCCTGCCCCTGCGGCGCGAACAAGGGATAGTACGGTGGGAATGGATCTTCTCTATGTGGCGGCGGGGCTTGTCCTGCTCGTCTTGGGTGGCGATGGGCTGGTGAAAGGTGCTGTCGCGCTGGCCTTGAAACTGGGGATTCCCGCACTGATCGTGGGTCTGACCGTTGTTGCCTTTGGCACATCCGCACCCGAGCTGCTGGTTTCCGTCAATGCCGCGCTGAACGGGCAGGCCGGGATCGCGCTTGGCAATGTCGTCGGATCGAACATCGCCAATATCCTGCTGATCCTCGGTCTGCCCGCGCTGATCGCCACCATTCACACAAGCCGGATTGATACCCGGCGCGGCTATGTCGTGATGCTGGCCACTGCCGTGTTGTTCGTGGTGCTGAGCCAGTTCGGCCCGATCACCTGGTGGCACGGCCTGATCCTGCTTGCCTGCCTTGCCCTTTCGATCTGGGACAATATCCGTCAGGCCCGCGCGCATCGTGATGCCCAGCCCGATGATCTGCCGGCAGACGATCACATGCCGGTCTGGCAGATTGCCGGCTTCATCATCGGCGGCCTGATTGGCCTGGGCTTCGGTGCATCCTTCCTTGTGGAAGGTGCATCAAATATTGCCCGCGCAATGGGCGTTTCAGAAACCGTGATCGGCCTGACCCTTGTCGCCATCGGCACGTCGCTGCCCGAGTTGGTGACCAGCGTCATGGCGGCCTTCCGCAAACAGGCCGATGTGGCGATCGGCAATGTGATCGGATCGAACATCTTCAACATCCTTTGTATTCTGGGCATCACCGCGACCATCGCCCCGATGGAGGTTCCGGCCCAAATCCTCAGCTTTGACAACTGGGTCATGCTGGCTGTCTCGTTGCTTCTGGTGCCCTTCGTTTTCTTCAAACAGGATATTGGCAAGCTCGCCGGGATCGGCCTGGTTGGGGCCTATATCGCCTATACCTTGTCGCTGGTGTCGTGATGCGGGCGCTGGTTACCGGGGCGGGCAAGCGGCTGGGGCAGGCCATGGCGGTCTATCTGGCAGGGCGCGGCTATGATGTGGCCGTGCATTACGCTGGTTCGGCAGCGGGTGCTGCGGAAACCGTGGCACAGGTTCAGGCGCTTGGCCGCGGCGCCGTCGCGCTGCAGGCCGATCTGCTGGTCGAATCTGAAACCGAAAGCCTGTTCCCCCGTGCGACCGAAGCCTTGGGCGGCCCTTTCACCGTTCTGGTAAACAACGCCTCGATCTTTGAATATGATACCCTGACCAGCGCCACCCGGCAAAGCTGGGATCGACATATGGAAAGCAACCTGCGCGCGCCCTTCGTGCTGACGCAGGCCTTTGCCGCGCAAGCCCCCGAGACCGGGCGCGACGGGCGCGGTGAACCAGTTGCCACCGGGTTGGTGGTGAACCTGATCGACCAGCGCGTCCGCAAGCTGACGCCGGAATTCATGACCTATACGCTGGCAAAAATGGGGCTTTGGGCGCTGACACAGACGGCCGCGCAAGCGCTGGCCCCGCGCATCAGGGTAAATGCCATCGGTCCCGGCCCTACCCTGCAAGGGGGGCGACAAAGCCTTGACCACTTTACCCGACAGCGCGCGAACACCGTTTTGGGGCGTGGATCGAACCCCGAGGATATCGTGGCGGCGCTTGGATATTTCCTTGATGCGCCGGGGGTTACCGGGCAACTATTGTGCGTGGATGGCGGGCAGCATCTGGGCTGGAAAACCCCCGACGTTCTGGGGGTTGAGTGACCTTCGGGAAGGTGACCGCGACGAGTTGTCCACTTTTCGCACTGCGTTTACGAAAACGTCAAGAAAGTCTTGATTTTTCAGGTGCTTGCCAATTGTGCAATTTCTTTTCTTTCAGAATCAATGCATTATAAATCTGCACAAAAATTAGGCAGCGCAACGAAACCAGCCAAAAACAAGGAAAATCTGCCGGGTTCCAGATTTTCTCCGCATAGTTATCCACAGAAACTGGGGAAAGCTTTCCTCTTGCCCCCGCCCCGGTATCATTGCAGCCAAGGGGCGGGAATCGATGCAGCCGGGATGAGGGATTTTCGTGCAGGATGATGCGCTGCCAGCGCCGGGAAAAACCGGGCATGAGGTCATTCAGGACTATCTCAAGACGCTGGACGGATCGCCCGGCGTCTATCGCATGCTGAACGCTGCGAACGAGGTGCTCTATGTCGGCAAGGCCCGTAATCTGAAGGCGCGTGTGTCGAATTATGCGCGCCCTTCGGGCCATTCCGGGCGCATCGCGCGGATGATCTCGGAAACCGCCAGCATGATGTTCCTGACAACCCGCACCGAGGTGGAAGCGCTGCTCCTGGAACAGAACCTCATCAAGCAGTTGAAGCCGCGCTACAACGTGCTGATGCGGGACGACAAGTCCTTTCCCAATATCCTGATCCCCACGGGCCACCCCTTCCCGATGATCCGCAAGCATCGCGGAAAACGATCGGACAAGGGCCGCTACTTTGGACCCTTCGCCAGCGCGGGCGCGGTGAACCGCACGCTGAACCAGTTGCAACGGGTCTTTCTGCTGCGCACCTGTTCCGACACGATGTATGCCGGGCGCAGTCGGCCTTGCCTGCTGTATCAGATCAAGCGTTGTGCCGGGCCCTGTGTCGGCAAGATATCCGAAGCCGATTATGCCGCGCTGGTGGACGATGCCAGCCGGTTTCTGGAAGGCAAATCCACCAGCGTTCAGGCCGATCTGGCAAAGGCCATGGCCGAGGCGGCCGAGGCGATGGAATATGAACGCGCCGCAGCCCTTCGCGACCGGATCAAGGCGCTGACCGCCGTGCAGACAGCGCAAGGGATCAACCCGCGTGGCGTGGCCGAGGCAGATGTGGTCGCGCTGCATCTGGACGGCGGGCAGGCCTGTGTGCAGGTGTTCTTCATCCGCGGCAATCAAAGCTGGGGCAACAAGGATTTCTATCCCAAGACCGGCGCGGGCGCGGAAGAGGCGGAAATCCTCGAAGCCTTCCTCGCGCAATTCTATGATGAGAAAGAGCCGCCCCGCCTGATCCTGCTGTCGCATCCGGTGGAAAACGAGGATCTGGTCACGGAACTTCTGTCGGATCGTGCAGGCCGCAAGGTGGAACTGGCCGTGCCGCAGCGGGGCGAAAAGGCCGAGCTGGTCGAAAACGCCCATCGTAACGCCCGCGAAAGCCTGGCCCGGCGCATGGCCGAAAGCTCCACCCAGAACAAATTGCTGCAAGGTTTGGCCGAAGCCTTCGATCTGGAGGCCCCGCCGAAACGGATCGAGGTCTATGACAACTCGCACATTCAGGGCGCGCATGCCGTTGGCGGCATGATCGTGGCGGGGGCCGAAGGGTTCCTGAAAAGCCAGTACCGCAAGTTCAACATCAAGGGCGAGGCGGGGGCGCAGGGCGATGATTTCGGCATGATGAAAGAGGTGCTGACGCGCCGCTTCGAACGGTTTCTGAAGGAAGACCCCGAACGCAAGACCGAACTATGGCCCGACCTGCTGCTGATCGACGGTGGCGCCGGGCAGGTGTCCGCCGTAGCCGAGATCATGGCAGAACTGGGCATTGATGATCTGCCTTTCATCGGCGTGGCCAAAGGGGTGGATCGGGACCATGGCAAGGAAGAATTCCACCGCCCCGGCGAGCCCCCCTTTGCCCTGCAACGTAACGACCCGGTCCTGTATTTTGTGCAGCGCCTGCGCGACGAAGCCCATAGATGGGCCATCGGCGCGCATCGGGCCAAGCGCGCCAAGGCCACCACAGCCACACCGCTGGACGAAGTGCCGGGGGTAGGAGCAACCCGGAAACGGGCGCTGCTGGCGCATTTCGGCAGCGCCAAGGCCGTAGCCCGCGCGGCAGTCGAGGATCTGATGGCCGTCAACGGGATTTCCGCAGCGATGGCCCAGCAAATCCACGATTTTTTCCATGACAGGGGATGACAGATACACCGACCAGCGCCTCGGATCTGGATATCCTTCCTTGGCATTGGCGTAGGCCGGGCAGCAAACAGCCCGATTTATGTGCGCTGTTGTGATCCACACTGTCAGAAACTTTGGCGCATGCGTTTCAAAGTCGTCCGACTGTCCTTTCGATCACCGCGTCTGACAGGCGCAGACCAATGGATCGTCGGGGCCCAGCACCGTGGCCGCCCCGGCCAGACGGTCCATTTTCTGCGCCAGCGCCAAATCCAGCGCCGAAAGCCCGTCACAATCATGGGTGACCAGCGTCACATCCACGATATTGTAGACATTGCGCCATTCCGGGTGGTGATTGGCCTTTTCACAGGCCAGCGCGACGCGGGACATGAATCCCCAGGCATCCGAGAAGCTGCGAAATTTCCAGACCTTGCGGATCGCATCGCGGTCAGCCAGCACCTGCCAGCCAGTTGCGGTCAGCGCGGGCAGCGCGTCTTGCCGCTCTGCCCCGGTCAGGCGCGCGGCGGTCATGGTTTGGGCCCCAACAGGGCATCATCGGCCGCCTTGGCGCGCAGGGCGGCCGGGCGCGCGGTGATCCGCGCGGCATAATCCGCCAGCACCGGATCGGCGGGCAGGGTGCCGAATTGCAGGCCCCAGCTGATCTGCGATCCGACGTAAACATCAACCGCAGTGAATTGCGATCCAAGGAAATAGGGCTGCCCCGCCAGATGGCCGGACAGTGTGGCCACCACCTTTTCCAGCGATCCATAGCCGACCATGCCGCGCCGTTCGGCAGGCACAACCACCTGCAATGCAGCATTGGTCACCGCCGCTTCCAGCGGCCCGGCCCCAAAGAACATCCAGCGATAGAACCCGGCGCGATCTTCGGGCATCAGCCCGGCTTCGGGGAAAGCATCGGCCAGATAGGTGCAGATTGCCGCGCCTTCGGTGACCACGCGGTCGCCATGGGTCAGCGCGGGTACCTTGCCCATCGGGTTGATGGCCAGATAGGCCGGTTCCTTCATCGTGGTGGCATAATCCAGCACCACCACCTCATAGGGCTGGCCGGTTTCTTCCAGCATCCAGCGGGCAATCCGCCCACGCGACATCGGGTTGGTGTAAAGCGTCAGTCGGTTCATGGCGGCACCTCTTTTGGGCAGGGTTGCATGATTGCGTCGGCTTGACCAGCCACAGGTCATTCGGCCCCGTCTTGCGGGCCGGGGCCACGGCGGAAGGGGCCGTAGGCGGTCATCACTTCGATCTCTTCGCCTACAGCTGCGGCCTCACGTTGCAGGAAATCCCTGACAGCAGCCCGAAACCCCGGATCGGCGATCCAATGCATCGAATGGGTGGCCACCGGCAGATAGCCGCGCGCCAGTTTGTGTTCGCCCTGTGCCCCCGCCTCGACCCGGGGCAGGCCGTGGGCGATGGCCCAGTCGATCGCGCGGTGATAGCACAGTTCGAAATGCAGGCAGGCGTAATCCTCGATGCAGCCCCAGTAGCGGCCATAAACACAATCGCGCCCGATGAAATTCAGCGCCCCCGCCACGGGCCGGTCTCCATCGCAGGCCAGAAACAGCAGCACATCATCGCGCATGTCGCGTTGCAGCGCGTCAAAGAAGGCGCGGGTCAGATAGGGCTGCCCCCATTTGCGCGCGCCGGTATCCTGATAGAAGGCCCAGAAGGCCTGCCAGTGTTCGGGGCGCAGGGCATCGCCGGTCAGGGTCTGGATGGTCAGCCCATGGCCATTGGCGATTTCACGCTCCCGCCGCAGCGCCTTGCGCTTGCGCGAAGCCAGCGTGGCCAGAAAATCCTCGTAACAGCCATAACCCTGATTGTGCCAATGAAACTGTTGGCTGATCCGGGGCATCAGGCCAAGCGTCGGGGCTTCTGCCGCCTCGTCTTCGGTGCAGAAGGTGATGTGCAGCGATGACAGACGGTTGCCGGCCGCGATCTGGCACAGCGCCTGCACCAGCCCGGCGCGGCCTTCGGCTTCATGCCCAGGCCGGGTCAGAAGACGGCGGCCCGTCACCGGGGTAAAGGGCACCGCCACCTGCAGCTTGGGGTAATAGCGTCCGCCTGCGCGGCCATAGGCCTCGGCCCAGCCGTGATCAAAGATGTATTCCCCCTGACTGTGGGATTTCAGGTAAAGCGGGGCGGCGGCAATCAGGTGCCCGGCGCGGTGCAGCAGCAGAGGCCGCGCTGTCCAGCCGGTGCCCGGCCCGACCGAGCCCGAGGTTTCCAGTGCGGCCAGAAACCGATGGGTCAGAAACGGGTCAGCGGGCCGCCCACCCCCCGGATTGGCCAGCGCATCCCAATCGGCAGGGGCCACATCCAGAATGCTTTCGGCCAGTGTTGCTTCATCAGGGGCGGCTTCGGTCACGGGGGCCTCGTATCGGCGACAGGGGACGCGCGGGCGATTGCGCCAAAGCTGGCCGGGGCTGGGCGAAAGTCAAGGCAATGCCCTGCCCCTTCCTGCTGCGGCGCAGTCAGGGGCGTGCCGCCAGATAGCCTTCGAAAGTCACGTTCTGGGCATAGCGCCGCGCTTCGGCCTCGGCCTCGGGGCTGCGGATCGTCCAGCACAGGATGGCGGCCCCCTGCGCCTTCAGTTCGGCCACGCGCGGGCGGGCGAGGTCTTTGGCCTCATGGCTGATGAAACAGGCCCCGACCCGGTCGTAATCGGGGATCGCCCGCAGATGATCGCAGATCGCAGGCGGCAGTGGTGCATAGCCTTCGTAATCATAGGCCCCGGTGGTCAGCCCACGCGGCAGGCCGGGGCACAGCCGGGACAGTTCGGCCACGCTGTCGGGATTGAACGACATCAGGGCCACCGGCCCGGCATAGCCCGCCAGCGCGGTGGCCGTCGCCTGTTCCAGCGGGCCAATGCAGCCCCCCGGGGTCAGCGTCTGGTCCTTCACCTCGATCAGCAGCGGCACCTGCCCGGCGACAAGCTGCAGCACCTGCGCCAGCGTGGGAATGCCGTCCTCGGCATCGGTCAGCCGGATCGCGCCAAGATCATCGGCGCTGTGATCCTTGACCCAGCCAGTCGCCCCGGTCAGCCGGTCCAGCCGTTCATCGTGAAAGACCATGGCAACGCCATCGGCAGAAAGCTGCAGGTCAATTTCGATGCCATAGCCCGCCGCCACTGCCGCACGAATGGCGCCGGGGCTGTTTTCGGGCCGCCCTGCCGCGCGATCATGCAGCGCCCGATGCGCAATCGGCAGATGCAGGAATGCGGGGGGCAGGGCGGGGTTCTGCATCAGGCGATCTCGAAAATCGCGTCGATTTCCACGGCGACGCCCAGTGGCAGCGAAGGCGCGGAAACTGCCGCGCGGGCATGGCGCCCGGCATCGCCCAAAACGGCAACCATCAGGTCCGATGCGCCGTTGATCACCTTGGGCTGATCCACGAAGTCGGGGGTAGAATTGACAAATCCCACCAGCTTCACCAGCCGGGTGACCCGGCCAAGATCGCCGCCACAGGCCTTCTTGGCCTGCGCCAGCAGCGAAATCGCGCAGCGGCGGGCCGCTTCGGCGCCCTGCTCCACCGTCATGTCGGCCCCCAGCTTGCCCTTGATCGGGCCGTTTTCATCGGCGCTGATCTGGCCGGACACATGCACCAGATTTCCGGTGATGACATAGCCCACATAATTGGCCACCGGGTTCGGCGGCTCGGGCAAGGTGATACCGAGTTCGGCAAGACGGGCGTCGATGGACATGGGGCCTCCTGTTGCTTTGCGCCAAAGGCTAGCCGCAAGCGAAAGGGGCGGCAAGGCCGCCCCCGACGCAATCCGGCATCTGCGCATCAATCTTCGCGGAAGGCGCGGTTGAAGTAATCGGTAAAGGGTTTCAGCAGATAGGCCATCGGCGAGCGGTCTTCGGTCTTGATGAAGGCCTCGACCGGCATCCCCGGCAGCAAAACCAGATCCTTGAGCTTTTCCCGTTCGCCCGGTTCCAGCACGATTTCCGCGCGATAATAGCTCATCTGTGTGGCCTGATCCTGCAGCGCATCCGCCGATACCACCGATACCCGGCCCAGAAGTTCCGGCGTCGTGCGGGAATTGAAGGCCGAAAACATCAGCTTGGCCGGCTGGCCCGGATAGACCTGATCAATGTGCAAGGGCGAGACCTGCGCCGCGATCACCAGCGGGCGATCCTGCGGGATCAGATACAGCACCGGATCGGCAGGGCGCAGCACCGCGCGCGGGGTGGTGACCTGCAGGCCCAGCACGATGCCGGACACCGGCGCGCGGATTTCCAGCCGCGAGATGCGCTCGATCAGGGCGCGGCGGCGTTCCGCCAGTTCCAGTTCCTGAAAGCCGATGTCGCGCAGCTGGGTATTGGCCTCTTCCCGGCGCGTGGCGGCAAGCCGAAGGATTTCCAGCTCGATTTCCGAAATGCTTTCCTCGGCCTGCGCGCGCGAGGCCGCGAGTTCGCCCACCTGCCCCAGCATCCGCGCCTCTTCGCGCCGCAGTGCCAGCACGCGGCTGGATTGGGCGAGCCCCTTGTCCAGCAAAGCCTGCTGATCGGCCAGTTCTTCCTGAATGAGCGCAAGCTGGCTTTTCAACGCATCGGCCTGCGCCGTGATGCCATTGATCTGGCTGTTGACCTGTGCCCTGCGTTCGCCCAACTGCTGGGTCTGTTTCGCCAGCGTGTCGGCCCGCGCATCGAACAGATGCACCTGCCCCTGCATCTGTTCCACCACGTCGGGCCGGTCTTTCGACACCGCGATCAACTCGTCAGAAAAGGTGATCTCGGTCGCGTCATCCCGCTCGGCGCTCAGCCGGGCGCGGCGGGCCATCAGTTCGTAAAGCTGGCTTTCGACAATGGCCAGTTCGGGCTGCAGCACCGATCCATCCAGTTTCAGCAGCAGATCGCCTGCCTTCACAGTATCGCCTTCCTGTACGGCAATCGCTTCGACCACACCGCCATCAGGATGCTGCACCACCTGCCGGTGGCTTTCCACTTCGATCTGGCCAGAGGCGATCACCGCCCCCGCGATATTGCTGGATACGGCCCAGACGCCAAAGCCGCCGACCAGCACGGCAAGCGTCAGCAGCCCGGCGATGACCTGCCGCCGGGCCGACCATTCGGGCCGCGCAGGGCCGCCCGGCGCTGCCCCCATTGCCATGCCAGCCGGAAATCCGGCAGGCAGGCCTGCAGGTGTTGCCGCCACTGGTGGTGCAGCCGGGGCCGGTTTGCGATCCACCGCCGTTTCGGCCGCCTTGGCCGGTACGGTTGCCCCTTTTTCCGCGCTGGAATTGGCTTCGGTCATGTCACGCCTCCGGGGCCGGTATTCTTCACAATTTCGGTGTGGTTCTTCACCATCTCGCGCAGCACCTGATCGCGCGGGCCAAAGGCGCGGCGGGTGCCGTCCTCCATCACCATCAACAGATCACATTCCTGAATGGCGGCAGGACGGTGCGCCATGATGAGAATGGCGCAGCCTGCCGCCTTCATCTGCTTGATCGCCTCGTTCAGCGCCATCGACCCTTCGTTGTCGAGGTTCGAGTTCGGCTCGTCCAGCACCATGATGACCGGATCGCCATACATGGCGCGCGCCAGCCCGATGCGCTGGATCTGCCCGCCCGACAAACGCCCGCCCAAGGCCGAAACCCGGGTGT
The DNA here is from genome assembly GCF_036964905.1 of Gemmobacter denitrificans. Lineage (NCBI taxonomy): Bacteria > Pseudomonadati > Pseudomonadota > Alphaproteobacteria > Rhodobacterales > Paracoccaceae > Gemmobacter > Gemmobacter denitrificans. The sequence goes on along the minus strand of NZ_JBALHR010000003.1, from coordinate 323,891 downwards.
CATAGCCTTCGGGCAGCTTGACGATCATGTCATGCGCGGCAGCCTTCTTGGCGGCCTCCACCACCTTCAAACCGTCGGGCGTGCCCTTCAGGCGGGCGATGTTCTCGGCAATCGTGCCTTCGAACAGCGTCACACGCTGCGGCAGATAGCCCACATAACTGCCCAGAACATCCGGGTCATATTGATCAAGCGAAGCCCCATCCAGCCGCACCTTGCCGCCCGCCGGGCGCCACGACCCGATCAGCGCCCGTGCCAGCGTCGATTTGCCCGATCCCGACGGCCCGATCACGCCAAGTGCCTGCCCGGGGGCCAGCACGAAATTCACCATGCGCAGCGTGGCATAGGCCTCGCCCGGGGGCACCACGGTCAGGTTTTGCGCCTCCAGATGGGCCTTTGGGCGGGGCAATTGGGTGCGCGCTTGTTCCTGCGGCACACGAGTCAGCAGTTCTGCCAGACGATACCAGCCCTCCTGCGCGCGCTGCACCACCGACCATTGGCCCACGGCCATTTCGATCGGGGCCAGCGCCCGGCCCATCAGGATCGACCCGGCAATCATCGCCCCGGGTGACAATTCACCTTTCAGCACCAGCAGCGCCGCCAGACCCAGCATGGCCGATTGCAGGAACTGGCGGAATGTCTTGGTCAGCGTGGAATAGCTGCCGCCCAGATCCGCAGCCGACATGGTTTCCCGCAGCGCCACGGTCCGTGCCCGCTGCCAGCGGTCAAAGCCCGCCTGTTGCATACCCAAAGCCTGCACGACCTCGGCCTCGGCCTTCAGATTGTCGGCAATGCGATCCGCCGCGATCGAGGCACTGTTGGCCTTCTGCATCGGCTGTTTGGTGACACGCTGGTTCATGATGGTGACCACCACCAGAATGATTCCGCCGATCACCGACAGCCAGCCCATCCAAGGATGGAAGATGAACACCGCCAGAATGAACAGCGGCGTCCAGGGAATATCGAACACAGCCAGCAAAACGGGCGAGGCCAGAAACCGTTGCACCGATTCCAGATCGCGCTGCGCCGCCGTTGCGGCAGGATCGGAAGGGGCCACCTGCATCCGCTTCAGCGCCGCTTCGAATACCCGACGCTCCAGACGTGCCTGAAAGGCCGCACCAACCCGCGCCATGATGCGCCCGCGGACATGGTCCAGCACGCCCATCACCAGAAACAGGAAGATCAGCAGCAGCGTCAGTGCCAGAAGTGTGGCCTCTGACCGGCTGCCCAGCACCCGGTCATAAACCTGCAGCATGTAAAGCGGGCCGGTGAACAGCAGCAGGTTGAAGAATACGCTGAACAGAAAGACGACCAGCAGCAGCCCGTTCGCCTCTCGTCGGGCGGCCCGCAATTCCGCAAGCCCGGGGGTCACATTCAACCCCGTCTCGTTCCTGCTCATCCTGTGCCACTCCTTCCGAACAAATCCGCGTGAACCACGCCCTATCGTGAATGTGGCGTCACAAGGAAGCCACGCTTTGCAATTGTCAACGCCATTCAACCGGCTTATCCCTTGCCTTCCGGCACGGGACACTATGGTTAGCCCGCAATCGCGGGGCACGGTAGGCAGATCGAAATGCGTTTTTCACCAAGTTTTGCAATGTTGCACAAAAAAGGCACTTTGGGCGTGATTGTTTCGCTTCTGGTGTCGGCCTGTGCCGCCCCTCAGCCTGCCGCCGCCCCGTATGACCCTTACGAGGGCACGAACCGCGCGATGCACGCTGTCAATCGCGGGATCGACCGTGCCTTGGTGCGCCCGACGTCCAAGGTGTATGGCTTTGCGCTGCCCAAACCAGCCAAGCTGGGTATTTCGAATTTCGCCGGCAATCTCGATCTGCCGGGCGATGTCGTGAATGGCATCCTGCAGGGCGATGGCGAGGCGGCGGCCAACAATACCCTGCGCTTTGCGCTGAACAGCACCCTGGGGCTTGCCGGTCTGTTCGATCCGGCCAGCGCCCTGGGTCTGACCCATGACAAGACCGATTTTGGCGAAACCCTTCATGTCTGGGGGATGGCAGAGGGGCCTTACGTCGAACTACCGGGCCTTGGCCCCTCGACCGTGCGCGACACGCTGGGCACGGTGGTGGACATTGCGGCCAATCCGGTCAGCCTGATCCTGCCAACCCCGGAAAAATACTATGCCACGGCAACCAAGGTCGGCTCCCGGCTCGGGGATCGCGACCGTTTTGCAGAAACCATAGATTCGGTGTTGTATGATTCCGCCGATAGCTACGCGCAGGCGCGCCTGCTCTATCTGCAGAATCGCCGGTTCGAGCTTGGCCAGACTTCGGCGGATACCGCCGCCAGTGACGATTTCATCGACCCTTATGCGGAGTGATGTGAGATGACCCAATTCAGCCGCCGCGCCTTTGGCGCATCCTTCATGGCCGGTGCGGCCCTGTCCATGCTGCCGCAAAGCGCTGCCGCGCTTGATCTGGCGTCGGCCCGGGCGCTGATCGACCGGGCAATCGGCGATGTGAACAGCGTGATCAATTCCGGCAAATCGGAACAGGCGATGTATGGCGACTTTGAACGCATCTTCGCCAAATACGCCGATGTTGCGGCGATTGCCCGGTCGGCCCTTGGTCCTGCTGCCCGCTCGGCTTCGCCCGCGCAGATGAAGGCCTTTACCAAGGCCTATCAGACCTATGTCAGCCGCAAATACGGACGCCGCTTCCGTGAATTCATTGGCGGCAAGATTGAGGTGGTCGATGCCAAGCCGCTGAAAAGCTATTTCGAGGTGATCTCGGTGGCGAAACTGCAGGGCGAAGCGCCGTTCGATCTGCGCTGGCATGTGTCGAACAAGTCTGGCCGTGATCTGTTCTTCAACATCATCATCGAAGGCGTGAACATGCTCGCCTCGGAGCGCGAAGAAATCGGTAACCTGCTGAAAAAGCAGAAGGGCGATATCGATGCGCTGATTGGCGCGCTGGCCACGGCCTGAACAATTCGCCCGCCCTGCAAACAGGGCGGGCCACGTCAGGGATCAGCGCAGGCTGTCCTCAACCCTGAACCCATCCGGAATCCCATCGCGCCCCTCCAGCATCAGATCGGCCATCACGGCGGCCACGCCGGGGGCCATGCCAAAGCCGATCTTGAACCCGCCATTGGCGATGAAATGCCCGGGCCGCCCCGGCCAGCCGCCCAGAATCGGCGCGCGGCTCCGGGCGCGGGGGCGGATGCCTGCCCAGCGTTCGACCACCGGCGCTTCGGTCAGCGCAGGCACCAGCGCGCGGGCGCTGTCGATCAATGCCTCAAGCTGATCATCCACGGCATCGGCAGTCGCCCAAGTGTTTTCGCTGGTCGATCCCACCGCCACCGTGCCATCGGCATGGGGCACCAGATGCAGCCCACCCGCGTAAAGCTGGGGTTGATCTGCCACTGCCAGTTGGAACGCCGCTGCCTGCCCCTTGACCCCCGATCCGACCGGACGGCCCAGGGCCAACCCGAGTTCGGTCAGCCCCTGCCAGCCGGTCGCATGCAGAACCAGCCCGTGATCCGGGGCATCGCGCCCCTCGATCACTTCGGCCCCCAAGGCGCGCAGCGCCGCCACCAGCGATGCCGCCGCCTGACGCGGTGACAACCGGGCCGACAAGGTGTCGTGGATCAGAACCCCCGTGGGACTTGCGGGCTCCCATGCAGCCCCGGAGGCGGGCACCACCCGCCAGACTGCCGCGCCCCGCCACAATTCGCCGGCCGATCCGGCCCGCCTTTCGGCCTGCGCCACGGCCGCCGCATCGGCCAGCGGCTGTAACCGGCCCGACCGGGCATAGCCCGGATCGTGCCCGCCTGCGGCTGCAACGCCAGCCCAGAACGCCTCTGCCGCCAGCAGGCTTTCCAGTTGGAACTGTTTCTTCGGGTTCCAGTTTTCCGGCATGTGTGGTGACAATGCGCCAACCAACCCGCCCGTGGCCCCGGCAGCCACTCCGGCGGGATCAATCAAGCGCAACCGCGCGCCGCGCCGGGCCAGTTCATAGGCGCAGGCCAGACCGAAGATGCCGCCACCCCGCACCGTGATCTCGGGAACCGTCATATCCTGCCTTGCCATTTCCGCGTCCTTTCCCCAGTGTCGCGCCGAATTCAAAGGACAAAACCCATGCCATCCGATCCCGGGGCCGAGCTTGATTGGCGCGACGGCGTGATACCCGTCTCGACCCGGTTTGACGACCCTTACTTCAGCCTGAATGACGGGCTGGCCGAAACACGCCACGTCTTTCTGCAGGGCAACCGGCTGGCCGATCGGCTCTGCGACGGGTTCCATGTGGCGGAACTGGGCTTCGGCACCGGGCTCAATCTGCTTGCGCTGCATCTGCTGTGGTCCGGGCTGCGCCGCCCTGGCACCCTGCGTTTCACCAGTTTCGAAGCCTTCCCGATGACCGCCGACGATATGGACCGCGCGCTGCGGCATTTCCCCGAGGCCCATGCCGCAGCCACCCCGATGCTGGACCAATGGTCCCGCCCCGATGAAGGCCTTTGCCGGATCGAGCTGCCCGGCCTTTCGGCACGGATCATCCTTGGCGATGCCCGTACCACCCTGCCACTTTGGCAGGGCCGCGCTGACGCCTGGTTTCTGGATGGCTTTTCCCCCGCCAAGAACCCCGAGCTTTGGGCGGCAGACCTGATGGCCGAGGTCGCCGCCCATACCGCCCCCGGTGGCAGCTTTGCCACCTACACCGCCGCAGGCCATGTGCGCCGCGCGCTGGAGACGGCAGGTTTCGCTGTCACCCGCGCGCCCGGCCACGGACGCAAGCGCCACATGAGCACGGGAACCCTGCGGGGCTTGGCATGACAGAACAGAATACCCGCCGGGGCATCGCCCTGATGATTGCCGCCGTTTTTGTCTTTGCCCTGCAAGACGGGTTTTCACGCCATCTGGCCGGGGCCTATTCGGTGCTGATGATCGTGATGATCCGGTATTGGGCCTATGCGGGGTTTGTGACCCTGCAGGCCGCGCGCCGCCCCGAGGGGTTCCGCGCCGCAATCCGAACGGCCCACCCCGTGCTGCAACTGGCGCGCGCCGCCCTGCTGGTGGGCGAGATCTGTGTCATCGTCTGGGGCTACACGCTGATCGGGCTGATCGAAAGCCATGCGGTCTTTGCCATCTGCCCCTTGCTGATCGCGGGCCTGTCCGGGCCCGTGCTGGGCGAAAAGGTGGGCTGGAAGCGCTGGTTGGCCATCGGCATCGGCATGGCGGGGGTCATGGTCATCCTGCGCCCGGGATCGGGGGTCTTCACGCTTGCTGCGCTGTTGCCGCTTGCGGCGGCGCTGATGTTCGCGCTTTACAGCCTGCTGACCCGCCTGACCTCGCGCCGCGACAGCAGCTTTGTGAACCTGTTCTGGTCGGGCATCCTTGGCGCGGGCATGATGACAGCCCTTGGCCTGCCATTGTGGGAACCGATGACCGGCACCGACTGGGTGCTGACTGTGGTCTATGCCGCGCTGGCGACCTTTGGCCATTGGCTGCTGATCCGCTGCTATGCCACGGCCGAGGCCAGCGCGGTTCAGCCCTTTGCCTATCTGCAGATCGGCTTTGTCAGCGTCATCGGTATTCTGGTCTATGGCGAAACACTGCGCCCCGAGGTCGTGATCGGCACGATCATCATCGTGGCGGCAGGCTTGTGGATGCTCTGGCAGGCCCGATCTGAACAAAGCCCGACCCTGCAGAGCCGCACGACATGACCCGCGCCCCCCAGAATACCGGGCTGGGCATCCTGCTGATGTCGGCCACCTCATTTGTCTTTGCAGTGCAGGATGGCATCTCGCGCCACCTGGCCGGCGAATACAATGTGCTGATGGTGGTGATGATCCGCTTCTGGTTCTTTGCCGCCTTTGCGCTCGCCCTTTCGGCGCGGCAGCCCGGCGGGATCGTGGGGCAGCTGCGTTCGCGCTTCCCGATGCTGCAACTGGCGCGCGGGCTGATCCTGATTGTCGAAATCTGCCTCATGGTCCTGGCCTTCGTGAAACTGGGCCTGATTGCCAGCCATGCGGTGTTTGTCAGCTATCCGCTGATCATTGCCGCTTTGTCCGGGCCAATTCTGGGCGAAAAGGTTGGTTGGCGGCGTTGGTCGGCCATTGGTGTGGGCTTTGTTGGCGTTCTCATCATCCTGCAGCCTGGCACGGCAGTCTTTTCGCCCTGGGCGGCACTGCCACTGCTCTGCGCGGTGATGTTTGCGCTGTATGGCCTGCTGACACGCTATGTCGCGCAGGGCGATGCGACCGGAACCAGCTTTCTCTGGACTGGCCTTGTGGCCGCAATCGCCATCACCGGGCCGGGCCTGTGGTATTGGGAGCCGGTCAGTGCGACCGACTGGCTTTGGATGGGCGCGCTTTGCCTGACCGGGATCACATCGCATTACATGATGATCAAGGCCTATGAGGTGGCAGAGGCTGGCGATATTCAGCCCTTCGCGCTGTTGCAACTGGTGTTCATCGCGCTGATGGGCCTGACACTGTTTGGCGAAACGCTGGCCCCCAATGTGGTGATCGGCGCGGCACTGGTCATGGCGGCGGCGCTTTTCACCCTGTGGCGCGCCCGGGTGGTGGCCCGCCGAGGCAAATCCTGAACAGCCGCCCCCGCCAGAACCGGCCCGGGCGAAAGCCGGCCCCTGTGGCGCAAAGCTGACAGGACGGATAACTTGCAACTCACATCTGACTTTAATTCCGCCATTCTGATCTGGATCAAGCGTCAGTCAGGCGGAATGGCCTATGCAGACCCGGCCAAGGCATATGCGTGACCAAATGCAACCTTTGACCAAAACCGTTCCAGGCGGGCTGACAAGCACCCAAATCTGCCTGCAAATTCCTGCGACGGAAACGCTGCGCCATGGCGTTTGTCTGGCGCCAAGCCGAGAGTATCCATGACAGACCCAGCCAAGCCTGACCTGCCGCTCGAACTGCCCCTGTCGCCGGATCGGGCCGCACCCGGACGCCGCTGGTTTCGCAAACGCTATTTGCTGGTGTTTCTGATCCCTGTCTTCCTGTTTTCGGGCGCAGTTCTGGGGATGTATTTCCAGCCGCCAGGCCTGCAGAAATTCTATGCCCTTACTGGGCTGCAGCCGGGCGGCGGGTCTGACACGCCCATCGCGATTCCGCCCGACATCGACCTGCCCCCCAAGATGGCCGCAACCATGTTGCCCACCGATGTCGTCGGGCTTGCGCGGCTGATGCCGCGGGGGGATGTGTCGGTCGTGGCAGCGCCCTTCGGTGCCGGGGATGCGCGCGTGGCCGAGGTGCTGGTGGCGATTGGCGACCGAGTTGAAAAGGGCACTGTTCTGGCGCGACTGGACAACCGGGTTGCGCTGGACAGCGCCGTCCTGATGGCCGAGGCCGCCCTGGCTGTGCGCGAGGCGACCCTGATGCAAATTCGCGCCACGGTTCAGGCCAGCCGGGATGAGGCGCAGGCCGCATTGGATCAGGCCATCGCAAATGCGACCGAGGCCGAAGCCACGCTGGCGCGGACCGAAGCCCTGTTTGATCGCAAGATCGCCACCGAAGCCACGCTGGATTCGGTCAGAACTGCCGCCGAGGGGGCGCGGCTTGCGGTGATCCGGGCGCAAGCTACCCTGACGCGCTATGCCGCCCTTGCGCTGGATGAACAACCCGATGTCATCGTGGCACGCCGCAATCTGGAGGCAGCGGAGGCCGATCTTCAGCGCGCCAAACTGGATCTCGCGCGATCCGAGGTTGTCGCACCGATTTCGGGCACAATACTGGATATTCACGCGACGCCGGGCCAGCGGCCACCGGCCGAGGGGATCATGGAAATGGGCGATACCAGCCAGATGATGGCCGAGGTGGAGATCTGGCAGGATCGGATCACCGCCTTGCGCACCGGTCAGGCGGTGGAATTGGCCGCGACCGCGCTTGGCCACTCGTTGCGGGGCAAGGTTGACAGCATCGGGCTGATGGTTGGGCGGCAGGGTCTGATTTCGGATGATGCCGCCGAAAACAAGGATGCCCGGGTGATCCGGGTTCTGGTGGCACTGGATGCGCCCTCGTCCGATCTGGCCTCCCGCTTCACCAATCTCGAGGCGATTGCGCGGATCGACACCAAGGCCGCACCATGATCCGGATCCTTCATGCGCTGTTCGGGCGGTTGCCGATCGGCTGGTTGCAACTGACGCATAACCGCCCCCGCTTTGCGGCCGCACTGGCCGGTGTGGCCTTCGCCAATGTGCTGGTCTTTGTGCAACTGGGCATCATGAACTCGATGGCGGCTGCGACCTATCGGCCCTACAAACTGTTTCAGGCCGATGTGATGATTTCGGCAGAAGACGCCAATTCCCTGACGGATGGCGGAAATGTTGCGCGGCAATGGCTGTTGCAAGCGATGGCCGACCCGGATGTGACCGACGGGATGGGGCTGTTTCTTGCCAATGCGGCATGGGACCGGGGGGCGAAGGACATCAGCCTCACCACCTTTGGCATCGATCCGGCCAAGCCCGGATTTCTGGCGACCGAAATTACCGCCGAAATCAACTTCCTGAAGGTCAAGGATGCGGCACTGCTGGACCGGCTGGCCCGGGGATTGAACAGGGATGAGGCGGCGGCAGTGCGCCCGCAATCGCCGCTGACATTTGAAACACAGGGCCGCACCATCACGGCCTATACCACTTTTGCCGGTGGCGGAGGTTTCAGCGGCGATGGCTACATGCTGGTGTCCGACCAGACCTTTCTGTCATTGTTCCCGGCCCGCAGATCGGCGGCCCCGGACCATATTCTTCTGTCGCTGCGCCCCGGCGCCGAGCCTGAGGCCGTGATCCGGCGGCTGAAAGTCTTGATCTCTGATCCCGGTCTGCGCATCCGCAGCTATTCCGATGCGGCGGCCGAGGATCTGCGCTATCAGCAGACCAAACGCCCCACCGGCATCATCTTCGGTTTCGGGGTGCTGATCGGTGTGCTGGTCGGAATCGTGATCGTTTATCAGGTGCTGTCCACCGATGTGTCAGACCATCTGCGGGAATATGCCACCTTCAAGGCCATGGGCTATGCGCCCGGGTTCTTTCTTGGAATTGTCCTGGAGGAGGCGCTGGTTCTGGGCCTCATGGGTTTCATCCCCGGGCTGACCCTTGGCAGCTTGATCCTGAAACTGATGGGGATGATGACCAATCTGCCCTTGGCCATGACCTTTTCCATGGCCTTTTCGGTGTTTGTGGGCACGGTGGTCTTTTCGGCCCTGTCCGGGGCGATCGCCACCCGCCGATTGGCTGCCGCCGATCCGGCCGATCTGTTCTGAGGGCAAGATGGAGCACGACACCATTGTCGAAATCCACAGCCTGAACCACTGGTTCGGCAAGGGCGAGGCCAGCAGACAGGCGCTGTTCGATGTGAACCTGACTTTGAAACGTGGCAGTCTGACCGTGCTCATGGGGCCGTCAGGATCGGGCAAGACCACATTGCTGACGCTGATCGGATGCCTCCGGTCGGTTCAGGATGGTTCGGTGCGGCTTCTGGGGCAGGAGCTGAACGGCGCAACCGATGCGCATCTGACCGCCCTGCGGCGGCGGCTCGGGTTCATCTTTCAGGCACATAACCTGCACGAAAGCCTGACTGCTGCCCAGAACGTGATGATGGGGGTGCAGGTGCAGGGCAAGGTGGCGAACCGGCTGGCAAACCAGGCCGCAACCCATGTGCTTGGCCTTGTCGGTTTGTCGGATCGGGTCAACTATCTGCCCGCCAATCTGTCAGGCGGGCAGAAGCAGCGGGTGGCTGTCGCGCGCGCGCTGGTTGCCAACCCTGCTTTGGTTCTGGCAGACGAGCCGACGGCCGCATTGGACAAGGACAGTGCGGCAGATGTGGTGGAATTGCTGAAGCGCATGGGCAAGGCGCGTGCCACCACGACCTTGCTGGTCACCCATGACAACCGGATCCTTGACGCCGCCGACCGCATCCTGACGCTGGAAGACGGTCGCATCATCCGCGTCGAGGAAAGGGCGAAATAGGGGCGGCGCCGCTGCGCCCCCCCTTTGTCCCGTCAATGCGCCATCAGCTTGTCCAGCGCATCCGGCTTTCCATGAATGGCCAGCTTGTCAACGATGGTTTCAGACGCTTCGTTCATACCGATGATCTCGACCCCGACCCCGGCACGCCGGAATTTCAGCACGACCATATCCAGCGCCTGAACTGATGAAATATCCCAGATATGGGCATGGCTGACATCAATATTCACCTTGTCCAATGCCTCGCGGAAGTCGAACGCCGCCGCGAAATCCTCGACCGAGCCGTAGAATAGCTGCCCGATGATCCGATAGGTCCGTACACGTCCATCCGGCGACAGCGTCGATGTGACGGCAAACAGTTGCGCGATCTTGCTGGCGAAGAAGATGCCCGACAACAACACCCCGACCAGAACGCCGATGGCAAGGTTATGGGTATAGACCACGGAGACCACCGTCGCGATCATCACGGCAGAGGATGACCGCGGGTGACGGGTCAGGTTTCGGATGGAGGCCCAGGAAAAAGTGCCGATCGACACCATGATCATGACTGCGACCAACGCAGGCATCGGGATCTGCGCAACCCATTCCCCCAGAAAGACCACCAGTACCAGAAGCACCGCGCCCGCCGTAAAGGCCGACAGCCTGCCCCGCCCGCCCGATTTCACATTGATCATGCTTTGCCCGATCATCGCGCAACCAGCCATACCGCCGATGAATCCGGTCGCGGTGTTGGCAATCCCCTGACCGATACATTCCTGATTACGGTCGGATTTCGTGTCAGTCAGTTCATCCACAAGGTTCTGGGTCATCAGGCTTTCCAAAAGGCCGACGACAGCGATGGCCATGGAATAGGGCAGAATGATGAACAGGGTTTCCAGCGTGAACGGCACATCGGGGATCAGGAAAACCGGCAATGTATCGGGCAATGCCCCCATGTCACCCACCGTGCGCACATCCCAGCCGAAGGTCAGCGTCAGGGCTGTCAGAACCAGGATGGCGACCAAGGGGGATGGGACGGCCTTGGTGACATAAGGCAGCAGATAGATGATGCTGAGGCTGGCCCCGACCAGAACATAGGTCAGTCCGTTGACCAGCCGGGGATCAAGCTCGGGCAGCTGGGCAAGGAAGATCAGGATGGCCAGCGCGTTTACAAACCCGGTCATCACGGATTTCGACACATAGCGCATGACGAAGCCAAGCTTCAGAAGGCCCATGGCGATCTGGATCAGCCCGGTCAGAACCGTGGCGGCCAGCAGATATTGCAGCCCGTGATCGCGCACCAGGGTGACCATCAGCACAGCCGTCGCGGCGGTCGCAGCGGAAATCATGCCGGGCCGCCCGCCGACAAACGCGATCAGCACGGCGATGGAAAAGCTGGCATAAAGCCCCACTTTGGGGTCAACGCCCGCAATAATGGAAAAGGCAATCGCCTCGGGGATCAAAGCCAAGGCAACGACAAGCCCAGCCAGCAGATCGGCACGGATATTGCCAAACCACTGGGCTCGGTAAGCATCGAATGAATTCATTTCTGGGTATCCTTATTGGCGCGATGCTGGATGATCGCGCCAAGATTTGATCCGGCTATCGGTTCAGGTGGTCCGGCGGATTGGCGGCCGGAAGAGCCACCCGGGGGTCGCACCCGGGTCCATGTTCGCTGCTGCCTGCAATAGGGGCAAAGACCCGCCTTGCCAAGCCGGACGGCAAAATCGGATTATACGTCACCGTCAGCCCGACACAGTGTTCAGGGTAGGCGAACTTTCAGGCTCACCCTGCCGGCAAGATCATTCCGCAGCATGACGGAACTGCGCTTTTCCGGGTTCTATCGCAAAGCGCGACAGGCTGTTGAGAAGCTGGTCGGCCTGATGCCGCAACTGCTGCACAGATGATGACGTGTCCTGCGACATCGCGGCATTCCGCTGGGTGACCTGATCCAGCATGCTGACGCCCGAATTGATTTCGGCCATGCTGCGCGCCTGTTCCCCTGAAGAATGGGCAATGGATGCAACCAGATTGCTGATCGTCGAGATCTGCACCGCAAAGCCCGACATGGTTTCACCGGCTTTTCTGACCAGTTTCACCCCATTGTCGACCTGCACGGCACTGGTATCGATCAACCCCTTGATCTGTTGTGCCGCCGCCGATGACCGTTGGGCCAGAGTGCGCACTTCGGCGGCGACGACCGAGAAGCCCCGACCTGAATCTCCGGCCCGTGCCGCCTCGACGCTCGCGTTCAGCGCAAGAAGATTGGTCTGGAAGGCGATATCCTCGATCATGGAGATGATCTGGGCAATCTCACTCGCCCCGGCTTCGACCATGGTCATCGCGTCGACAGCGCCGCGCACGATTTCTTCGCATTGTCTTGCGCGATCTTCGGTGTCGCGCACAACAACTGCTGCGCTATCGGCATTCGATGCGGACGATTGAACAGCAGAGACAATCTCGGCAATCGAGGCCGCCGTCTCTTCCAGCGTCGCGGCCTGCCCCTCTGAACGCTGGGCCAGTTCCTCGGCAGAGGCCGCCAGCTTTTCGGTGCCATTCACCATCTCATTCGCGGTGCGCAGGGCTTGAAGGATGATCTCGGTCAACGCCTTGAGCACACTGTTGTAGTCGTGCCGCAAAGGTTCATAGGCGGCGGGGAACACGCGATCCAGGTGCTTGGTGAGATCCTGGCGGGCCAGTGCCCCCAAGGCATCGCGCAACCCTGCAACAACCTGGTTTTGTTCCTCCAGATCGGCGATCCTGCGGCTTTGTTCTTCACGCCGTGCGGCCTCGTGCTGCTGTGCCTCGTGCAGCTTGAGCCGCAGATTGTCGATCTGTCGGGCCATGAAACCCAGATCATCCTGCCGGTCGGTCCCTTCCACACGTTGGTCATAATTCCCCTGCGCCACGTGATCGAGAGTGGCCCCAAGCGCGCGCATCGGTCGTGACAGGCTAACCTGCAGGACCCATCCACTGATGCCCAGCATGGCGATGAAAATCCCGCCCGCTATCACCCAGTTCAACACATCTCCGTCATGCGCGATGGCCAACGCCTCTTGTGTTGACCAGAGGGTAGAAATACCGCCAACGCGGTTTTTGCCATCGGGAGAGGACACCTTCATCGTGGTGATGAACTCGCCCGATGGCAGTGGTTCGGTCACCGCCGAAGTGGCTTGCCGGGCGGCTTCGGTCACAGTTCCCACCGCAGCATCCGGCGCCTCGCCCGCCGTTACCATCACGGCACCGTCCGGCCCCGTGACCACAACCAGCCGCAAATCGGGGCCAGCCATTTCGCGCAATTGATCGACAAATTGCTGAATGGCCTTGGCATCCCCGAAACGCAGCGCGCCAGCGGAACGATAGCTCAGCCCCGCCAACGACGTTTCGGCAAACCGGATGGACGATGTTCGGGTGATGGTATCGGTGGAACGATACCCAAGGGCGATATTCGCAATGCAGACAATAGCTGTCGCGAGGCCGATCAGAAATGTGACTTTCTGGTTCAGGGAAGCCCTGCGGAACAGGGCAGCAAGCCCGGTCAGAGGGGCAGCCGCTACATCGTTTTTCATGGTTCGCCCTTGCCTTCGTTCACATCAAGGATTCGGCATCGACCCCAACCGTCACTGCACCAATCGGCTGACCCGTCGCAGGATCAACCACAGTGAAGGAAATCTGGGCCTGATAGCGCCCTGTGGATTCGTCGTTCTCAACCTCGGAATAGTGCACAACCCCGGCGCCTTTTCCGAAGGTTTCAGAGAATTTGGCTTCATCGCCCTGCCACATGTCCGACGTGACGGCAGAGGCGGCGACGTTCAGGCCCTTTGCATCCATCACGAAGATTTCGGTGATACGTCCACCCGACTGTTCGACAAATCCCCGCAGGAAATCGGATGTGGCATTGCTGATCACGGGTGTGATGGTCGGCGTGCTTGCAGTCCCGACCTCGGCCCGCCAGGCGGTATCAAGCGCATCGATCGCGGCTTGATCCAGTCCGCCGTTTTGCGCGTTTTGCGCGGTAATCGCGGCAGCAAGGGTCGCATCCGTCGCCAGAGCCGAGAGGGTTTCGGCGTAGTAGCTTTCAAGAGCGGGCTGGAAGTCCTGCGCGGCGCTGGCCGAGGCCACAAAGACAGCGCCCATGCAGGAGAGTACGGTCAGTAGATTTCGGGACATGAAGCGGATCCTTTGCACAAGGGGGCCGAATCACACCGCCCCACAAGGTTTCACGGTGGACCTGTGAACTTGCCGCGCGGTTAACATCTGCTCTCACAAGTGGATTGTGCCGCTTTGCACCCTGCGCCCACACCCCAAAAGCAGAGAGACCACACCAACAAACACCCATAGGGAATGGCGCGCTGGCCATTCCCATGAAACCCCGCTTGTTCGGCCAGTCCGTCAGACCGCAAACCACACAGGTCGCAAAGGTCAGCGAAACACCGTCATGATCGCGTCGAGAGGCTTCTTGCGCTTGGCCACGGCCGGCACCGTGGCATGATCGGCAGGCCAACCCACCGGCAGGATCATCACGGCCTTTTCCGATTCCGGTCGGCCACACATTTCCGGCAAGAATTTCATCGGATTGGGCGTATGTTCCAGACAGACAAGCCCGGCATGATGCAGGGCCGTAATCAACATGCCGGTGGCAATTCCCACGCTTTCGGGGACATAGTAGTTCTTGTAGCGCGCACCGTCCTCGGTCATGCCATATCGCTGCGCGAACACCACGATCAGCCAAGGCGCATCGGTCAGGTGGGGTTTTGACACACCGGTTCCGATCGGCTCCAGCGCGGCCAACCATTCATCCCCTGCCCCACCGGCATAGAAGGCGCGTTCCTCCTCTTCGGCCGCAGCACGGATGCGTGCCTTCATCGCCGGATCGGCAATGGCCGCGAAATGCCATGGCTGGTGATTGGCGCCCGACGGCGCCGTGCCTGCTGCGGCGATACAGGCAGCGATCACCGCTTCGGGAACCGGCCTCGGGTCATAATCCCGCACCGAATGACGGCGGCGCATATAGGCCAGAAATCGCTCGGCCTCGGCCACAGCCTGATCGTCGGGCATTTGCACCCGGTCTGGCAGCGGCAATGGCTGATAGCTCACCTCACCCTTGCGATACATGAACCCTCCTCCCTCCGGTGCGGGATCAACCGCCCCCGATCAGGGCCCCCGCCGCAAAGACCAAAGCACCACCCAGCACAACCTGCAAGGCTGCCCGCAGGAACGGAGTTTCCATATAGCGGTTCTGGATCCAGGCAATCGCCCAGAGTTCGACGAACACGATCACCATGGCGATGGTCGTCGCCGTCCAGAATTCGGGGATAAGATAGGGCAGCGCGTGGCCCATGCCGCCCAATGTGGTCATCACGCCCGAAGCGAGGCCCCGCTTCCACGGGCTGCCCCGGCCAGAAAGAACCCCGTCGTCATGTGCGGCTTCGGTAAAGCCCATGGAGATCCCCGCCCCCACACTGGCCGCCGTACCGACAAGGAAGGTCGTCCAGGTGTCCTGTGTCGCAAAAGCCGTGGCAAAAATCGGCGCGAGGGTGGAAACCGATCCGTCCATCAACCCGGCCAATCCGGGCTGAACCCAGGTCAGCACGAATTGGCGATGTGCGGCGCGGTCTTCCTCGGCGGTGGCCTCTTCGGGCAGCGCAGCCTGCAGCCCCTCGGCCTTGCGCTGGTGTCCGCCTTCTGCTGCGGCCAGATCGCCCAAAAGCTTGCGGGTCGCGGCATCCTGCGTGGCCTGCGCCGCGCGCAGATAAAACGCCTCGGCCTGTGCTTCCATCCCCGCAGCTTCGGACCGGATCGCGTCAAGGCTTAGTGTCTGTTGCAGCCAGACCGGTCGGCGCGCGTAGTATCCGGCCACATGTTCGCGGCGGATCAACGGGATCACATCGCCAAACCGGGCGCGATGCAGATCAATCAGGCGCTGGCGGTGGGTATCTTCTTCTTCGGCCATGGCATCGAAAACCGCTGCCGTCGCGGAGTAATCGGCCCGCAGACGCTGAGCAAAGCTGCGGTAGATGCGGGCGTCATCCTCTTCGGAGGAAATCGCCAAGGCCAGAACATCCTGCTCTGACAGATCGGAAAAGCGGCGGCGTTGGGAGAGCGCAGAGAACATGGGGCACCTTTTTAGAATACTTCTAATCTATCCACCCGCTGCGAAAAGGCAACCACGACAAAATGAACTATTCAGTTCAGAATCACTTGCAAACTGAACCGTTCGGTTCAATATTGATTCTGAACTGAACGGTTCAGTCATGGAGTTTGCGATGAAACTGCTTCCTGCCCTGCTGCTCGCCCTTATCCCGGTCATGGCCCCGGGCCTTGCCAGCGCCCAAGGCGCACCCTTTGTGCTGCCGGACCTGAGCTTCCCCGAAGACCCTGCACCGGTTTCGCGCGGCTGCATTGATCCGTCGGGCACCAGTCCCTGCCCAGACCCGGCCAAGTGACGCAGCGCAAGGCGACTTGTCGGGCCGGGGCGGGCTGGGTTAGTGTTCCGGGCATGACCCGCAACCCAGCCCCCCCTTACGAACCTGCCCATTCCCAAAGCGGGGCGCGGCAGGGTGCAGACGAGGCCATCCGCAAGGGCCGCAAGGTTCAGCAAGTGCTGACGGGTGCGCGGGCGATCTTTCTGGCACGCGGATTCGAAGGGGCTTCGGTTGATGACATCGCGCGCGAAGCGGGGGTCAGCAAGGCCACGCTGTACAGCTATTTCCCCGACAAACGGCTGCTGTTCATGGAAGTGGCCAAGGCCGAATGCCGCCGCCAGGCCGAAGAAGCGGTGCAGTTGATCGACCAATCCGCCCCGGCCCGAGTTGTGCTGACCGAGGCCGCACGGCGGCTGGTCGCCTTTCTCACCTCAGATTTCGCCAATCGGGTGTTTCGTATCTGCGTCGCCGAAGCGGACCGGTTCCCGGAACTGGGCCATGAATTCTATCATTCCGGCCCCATTCTGGTGCGGGAGCGGCTGGTTGAATATCTGTCAAAGGCCGTCGCGCGCGGCGAGCTGGTGATTGATGATCTGACCTTTGCTGCCGATCAATTCGCGGCCCTGTGCAAGGTCACCCTGCATGAACAGGTGATTTTCGGCGTCAGCGCCTGCTGCCCGCCCGCCGATGCCGACAAGGTCGTCCGGGGCGCGGTAGAGATGTTCCTCGCCCGGTATGCAGTCCCCGCGCGCGACTGACCTGCATCGCTTGCTGCCCATCCTTTCGCCTCGCAGGCGTTCGCACGCCTGTCCGAAGCTTGCCGCAAACCGAGGGCTGAATTAAGCTGGACACACTCTACCCTGAAAGGTGTCCGCTTGCTCGTTCCTGCCCCATTTGTATCTGACGCTGCCCATTGGCTGTCCGAAGGACGCAAGCTCAAATCCGAAGCCCGGTTCATCGAATCCGCGCAGGCCTTTGCCCGGGCCGCTGCGCTGGCGCCAGACGGGCGGGGCCAATTGCATCAAGGGCTTGCCCTGCGCGATGCCGGACAGGTTGACACGGCGCTGACTGTGCTTGCAGCCTATTGCCAATCCCATCCGAACGATCCTGACGGGTGGTCCATGCTGGGCACGTTGTTCAAGCGCGAAGGCCGCTGGGCCGAAGCTGTCCCGCCGTTGCGGCAATCGGTTGCCCTGCGCGAAGATGCACCGACGCGCAACGCATTGGTCACGTCGCTCTGGCGCTGCGGCGCGATGGCCGAGGCGCAGATCGAAGGGCTGCGCAATCTGCAGCAGAAGGACCGGCGCGCCATGGAGAGCTTTGCAACAACCCCATGGGCCGGGCAGACCCTGCGCCCCTGGGGACGCAGCTTTGATCCCGATCGGCGCAGCCGAAACATCATAGCCTTTTCCTTGTGGGGCGACCGGCCGGAATATGTGACCGGCGCGATCATCAATGCCCAGATCGCGCCGCATCTCTATGTCGGCTGGACAGCGCGCTTCTATTGCGACACTTCCGTCCCGGCCGATGCCCGCGAGGCCCTGAGCGCACATGGCGCGCAGGTCATTCTGATGGATCGCCCCGACGATGCCCGGCTGCGCCCGATGTGGCGGTTTCTGGCCTCGGATGATCCGGGGGTGAATGTCTTTCTCTGCCGTGATGCAGACAGCCGCCTGAATGCCAAGGAGCTTTTGGCGGTGCAGGACTGGCTGTTCTCGCGCAAGCGCTTTCACGTCATGCGCGACCACCTTTACCATATGGAACTGATGCTGGCGGGCATGTGGGGCGGGGTGGCTGGCGTTCTTCCCGATATCCGCACCACGCTGGCCGCAGCACCGCGCTATTTTGACAACCGCTTTGCCGATCAGGCCTTTCTGGCCGATATGGTCTGGCCTTTGATCCGCCCGGATGCCTGCATCCACGACACCCATTACCGCTTTCCCGACGCGGGCCCGTTTCCCCCGGGCTATGACCTGCCGGGGCAGATTCATGTGGGCGGCGGGGTGAAATCCATGCCGCATTGGTCGCGCTATGTCGGGCGGCGTGACAGCTAGCGCGGGTTACGACCGGTCGCGCGCCAGCAACTGACCACCCGGTCCGGGCTTTACCTCGAACCGGCTGGTAATCTTGCGGATCAGATCGGACAGTTTCGCGCTGCCATAGGTGCGGGTGTCGAAATCCGGGTTGGCCTGCGTGATATATTGGCCGACCTGCCCCAGGGAATACCATTCACCTTCGGGGTCGATGGCGCGCATGGCAGCGGCAATCAGCGGAATGGCATTTTGCGGCGGTTCCTTTTCGCGCCGACCGGCAGGTTTCGCTTCAGCCGGTTGTCCCGGCTTTGCGGGTTCCGCCGGGGCTTCCTCGGTCTCGTCAGATCCAAGGTTTTCCACATAGATGAACCGCTTGCAGGCCATGCGAAAGGCCTCGGGCGTCTTCTTTTCGCCGATGCCATAGACATCCAGCCCCTGTTCGCGGATGCGCGCGGCCAGACGGGTGAAATCGCTGTCGGAACTGACCAGCACGAAACCGTCAAACAGGCCGGAATGCAGGAAATCCATGGCGGCGATCACCAGACCGATATCCGAGGCATTCTTGCCCTTGGTATTCGAAAATTGCTGATCCGCCACCAGACCCAGTGCCGCCACCTTGCGCGCCCACCCCCCCAGCCGTTGTGCCGACCAGTCACCATAGATGCGGCGCACCGAAGCCTCGCCCAGGCTGGCAATTTCTTCAAAGATCGCGTCGGCATAGCTTGCAGGCACATTGTCGGCATCAATCAGGACGCAAAGGCGGGGGGTGCGGGGTTCGGCCATGGCAAAGCTCTTGTTGTTGTTCTTCAGGATATTGTTTCAGGTTTGCCCCGGTGCGGAAAGAGGCTTTCGCCAAAAGCGGCACAAAGGTCGCGTTGGGGCGATCCAGCGGCGTGGCACTGTGCCACCAAGGGGGCTAGGCAGGGGGAAACATGCGCAGCGGGCAGGGAACATTGGCGGGGGTCGGGCTCATGCTGGCGGCCATGGCAATCCTGCCTTTTCTGGATGTGGTGGCCAAGGTTCTGGGCCAGCAGGGCGTTCCGATCCTGCAGATCGTCTGGGCGCGCATGGTCATGGGCACAGTGATGACGCTGCCCTTCGCATTGGCCGAAGGCGGGCCGCGTCGGCTCTGGCCTGACCGGCCCGCGCTGCACGCGTTGCGGGCGGGGTTCCTGATCGCCGCGACCTTCTGTTTCTTCTTCGCACTGAAATTCCTGCCCATTGCCGATGCGCTGGCCATCTTTTTCGTGCAGCCCCTGGTGGTCACGGCATTGTCGCCCCTGATACTGGGCGAAACTGTCGGGCGGCGACGCTGGAGTGCTGTTGCTGTGGGCTTTGTCGGCACGCTCATCATCATTCGCCCCGGATTTCAAAGTTTCAATCCTGGCATGGCGCTAGCGCTGGCCTCGGGCACCGCGCTTGCGCTCTACATGCTGTTGACGCGGCGGATGGCGGGGCGTGACAGTGCCATGGTCACCACCTTCCAGACCAGCCTGATCGGCACTGTGATAGTCAGCGCCGGGGTCTGGGCTGTTTGGCTCTGGCCCAGCCCTGCACAATGGGCACTGTTCGTGGCGCTTGGGCTGATTGCCACCCTGGGTCATTTCCTGATCGTCATGGCCTATGACCGCGCCGAAGCCAGCCTGCTCGCCCCGCTGGCCTATACCGAGATGGTCATGGCTGTCGCGGTCGGCTGGTGGTTCTTCGGTGATTTTCCCGATGGCTGGACCTTTGCAGGTGTTGCGGTTCTGATTGGGTGCGCGCTGTATATTTCTGCCCGGGAACGCCAGAAAACGAATAAACCACAGGTTTAAAGTCGCCGAAATATGTCTGGTTAGGCCAGCGCGCCCGTTGACGTTGGGTGAGCTGCACGTCAGCCTGCCCGCGCGAACAGATTGAACCGGTAAAGGAAGAAGCCCATGCGCGCGGCGCGGGTCAGGGCCTATGGTGGGCCCGAGGTGATTGAGATTGTCGAAATGCCCGACCCCCAGCCCGGGCCCGGCCAGATTGCCGTCAAGGTGATTGCCAGCACACTCAGCGCCGCCGATCTGCGTATTCGCGCGGGTCGCTTTCCGCCGGGCCTTGGCCTGTTGGCCCGGCTGGCATTGGGGTGGAACAGGCCACGCCATGCCGTGCTGGGCCATGATCTTTGCGGCCGTGTCATCGCCTGTGGCCCGGGCGTCACCCGCTTTGCACCCGGCGACGAGGTGGTGGCCATGACCGGGCTTCGGGCCGGGGCCCATGCGGAGATTTGTGTTCTGCAGGCTGAGGGTGCCGTGATCCCACGCCCGACACAGCTCAGCCCGGCCGAGGCGGCGGCGCTTGGGTTTGGCGGCACGACGGCGCTGCATTTCCTGCGGGACAGGGCGCAACTGCAGGTCGGCGAACAGCTGCTGGTGATGGGTGCCGCCGGAGCCGTGGGCTCTGCGGCGGTGCAGATCGGGCGCGCGCTTGGCGCCGAGGTGACCGGGCTTGTTCGCAGACATCAGGCGGAAATCATGGCACGGCTGGAGACCGGGATGCTGGAGGCGGAAGGCTTCGATGCTCGCGCGCCGGGGCGTCAATGGGATGTGATCCTTGACACCACCGGCACCGCCACACTGCGCAACATGGCAGCAGCCCTTGCGCCCGATGGGCGGTTGGCGGCATTGGCAGCAGGTCTGCCAGACATGCTGTCGGGGCTGGGAAATCCGCTGCGGCGGCGCAAGATCCTGACCGGCCCCGCCCCGGAACGCAGATCAGATCTGGCTGAGCTTGCCCGCCTTGCTGCAGAAGGCCGCTTCCGTCCGGTGGTCGATACGGCCATACCCTTCCACCGGATCCACGAAGCGCATGCCTTTGCAGAAGCCGGGCGCAAGCGCGGCAATCTGGTGATCGGCTTTCTCTGATATGGCGCGGCCCGCGCGCCTTTTCATTCTGTGCCGCATCGCCTATCTTCTGCCCCAGAAGGACGACCTTCAAGAACAGATTGCCTGCGGGACGGCCCGCCGTAGCCAACCGGAGCTTGTCTCATGCGTACCTTCCGCGATCGTTTGCGCCATGCGCTGCTGTTCGAAATCCTTGGTCTGTTGATCATCACGCCACTTGCGGCCCTGCTGCTGGATATGCCGATGGCACATCTGGGTGTGGTGACTGCAGGCAGTGCCCTTCTGGCCGTGATCTGGACCTATCTGTACAATTGGGGCTTTGACCGGACCTTGCTGGCCGCGCGGGGAAAGACCGACAAGACCTTCGTGATGCGCATCGGCCATGCGGTGCTGTTCGAAATCGGGCTGCTGGCGGTCTTGATGCCCTTCATCGCATGGTGGTTGCAGGTCGGCCTGTGGGAGGCTTTTCTGCTCGATCTCGGGTTTGCGCTGTTCTACATGGTCTATGCGCTGGCCTTCAACTGGGCCTATGATCATCTCTTTCCACCGCCGCCCATTCCACCCTCGGCTGTTCCGCCACAAGTGTGATCGCAAGGCCCGCACCGCATCCCACATGGGGGATGTGCGGCAAAACCGCTGGCCCCATCGGCGCGCTTGCGTTAAGCGCAGGCGCAAGTGAATCGCCTGTCTGGATGGGGCCCAAGATGACGCAGAAGAACGGACTGACCTATGCCGATGCGGGCGTGGACATCGATGCGGGCAACCGCCTTGTGGACCGGATCAAGCCTGCTGCCAAACGCACCAACCGGTCCGGCACCGTTTCGGGGCTCGGCGGGTTCGGGGCGCTGTTCGATCTGAAGGCCGCCGGCTACAACGACCCGATCCTTGTGGGGGCCACCGACGGCGTGGGCACCAAACTGCGCATCGCCATCGATACCGGCAATGTGGACACGATCGGCATCGACCTTGTCGCCATGTGCGTGAACGATCTGGTTTGCCAGGGCGCGGAACCGCTGTTCTTTCTGGACTACTTTGCAACCGGCAAGCTTGATGTCGATCAGGCCACCCGCATCATCGAAGGCATCGCCGAAGGCTGCGTGCAATCGGGCTGCGCGCTGATCGGCGGCGAGACGGCAGAAATGCCCGGCATGTATCACAAGGGCGACTTCGACCTTGCAGGCTTTGCCGTGGGCGCGATGGAACGCGGCAGCGATCTGCCGTCGGGCGTGGTGGCGGGCGATGTGTTGCTGGGGCTGGCCTCCAACGGGGTACATTCCAACGGCTACAGCTTTGTCCGCAAGGTGGTGGAGCTTTCGGGGCTGGGCTGGGATGCGCCCTGCCCGTTTGGGGAAGGCAATCTGGGTGCGGCGCTGCTGGCCCCGACCCGGCTTTATGTAAAACAGGCGCTGGCTGCAGTGCGCGCGGGGGGCGTGCATGCGCTGGCCCATATCACCGGGGGTGGCCTGACCGAAAACCCGCCGCGTGTGCTGCCCGAAGGCCTAGCTTGCGAAATCGACCTATCTGCCTGGGCCCTGCCGCCGGTCTTCCGCTGGCTGGCGGAAACGGCGGGGATGACGGAACCCGAACTGCTGAAAACCTTCAACTGCGGCATCGGCATGATCGTCACCGTGGCGGCTGACCGCGCCGACGCGATCGAAGCCCTGCTGCGCAGCGAAGGCGAAACCGTCACGCGTCTGGGCCGCGTGGTCGAAGGCGAAGGTGTCATCTATACGGGCCGCCTGCTGTGAAACGCATCGCCATCCTGATTTCGGGGGGTGGCTCCAACATGCTGGCGCTGGTCCGGTCGATGACCGGTGACCACCCGGCGCGGCCCGTGCTGGTCGCCAGCAATGATCCGCAGGCGGACGGTCTGGTGAAGGCGTGCGACCTGGGCGTGCCCACTGCGGCGGTGGACCATCGCCCCTTTGGCCGTGACCGTGCGGCCTTCGAGGCGGAGCTTTTGCGCCACATCGCGGCGGCCAATCCCGATATCCTGTGCCTTGCGGGCTTCATGCGGGTGCTGACACCGGATTTCGTTGCCCGCTTCGAAGGGCGGATGCTGAACATTCACCCATCGCTTTTGCCGAAATATCCCGGCCTGCACACCCATCAGCGCGCGCTGGAAGCCGGCGATACCGAGGCGGGCTGCACGGTGCATGAGGTAACGGCCATTCTGGACGACGGGCCAATCCTCGGGCAGGCGCGGGTGCCGGTCTTGCCGGGTGATACGTCAGACAGCTTGGCCGCGCGGGTATTGGTGCAGGAACACCACCTCTACCCTGCAGTGCTGCGCCGTTATGCCGGCGGGGATCGCTCCCCGGTCTTGCTCTAGCGCCGTCAGCCCTGCGTATCGCGTAACCGCCGGATGCGATCCTTGTCCAGCGTGAGAGGGGCGCCGGTCGCGTCATAGGCGTGTTTCAAGGTAAAGGCCTGCGGGCTGGGGCCGTGGTCATGCAGGTGTTCATGCCGATGCACCCCTTCGGCCCATGTCGGATAGGCCGGACCTTCGTGCCACCACAGCACCAGCGGCGGCCATTGCGGTTTGACAAACCATTCCCGTCCGCGCCGGAACGCAGCCGCGTGCAGCCCATGATAGGTGAAGGCAAACAGCGATTCCGGATCGGCCCAAAGCGACAAGGTCGCCGGGGACCAGCCGTCACCGCGTTCCTGGTAAAAGCGCGGATAGACCTCGGGGCCCCAGGAGCTTCCATCAAGATCAGAGGCATAGCCTGATCGCGCGATCAGACCGGGGGCCTGATCGACTGCCTGCAGCACGGGATCGTTCAATGCATGAAAGCCGTCATTCGCCGGATCTTCCGCAGGGGCAATGAACATCCCGAAGGTGTAAAGAGCCAAAGGCATTTCCCCCTCCAACCGGCAATGGTCCTGCCGCAAGCATGGATCACCCCATGATTGCGGTCAACACCCGCAAATCTGCCAGCAGGATCAGGCCAGATGGGGGCGGAAGGTCGCGACCACCTGTTCATAAACGGCGCGTTTGAAGGGCACGATGGAGGCTATCATCTCATCCGCCCGGGTCCATTGCCAGCGGTCGAATTCCGGGTGTTCGGTGGCAATGTTCACCTGCGCGTCAGAGCCCAGATAGCGGAACAGGAACCATTTCTGCTTTTGCCCTCGATACTTGCCGCCCCAGACCTTGCCCAGCAATTCGGGCGGCAGGTCATACGTCACCCAGTCCTCGGTCTTGGCGATGAATTCTACCAGGTCCTCGGTCACACCGGTTTCTTCCCACAATTCGCGCAGTGCGGCCTTGCGGGGCTTTTCGCCGTCATCAATGCCCCCTTGCGGCATCTGCCAGGCAGGGGTGCTGCTGTCCTTGCGGTTGCCGGTGAAGATCAACCCGTCACGGTTGACAAGCACAACCCCCACGCAGGGGCGATAGGGCAGTTCGGCGGGGTCAATGGTCATTGCGTTTGATCGGGGCCGGTCGCCCGGCCCCCCTTTGCGTTATTCTTGCGGTTTGATGGCGATGGCCGACGCGCCTTTCAGGATATCCACCGCATAGGCCAGCTGATAATCCTCGTCGCGCAGCTTTGCCGCTTCGGCGGCCTTTTCCTGTTCTTCCTGATACTGGCGCTTTTCATCCTCGGTCATGCTGTCATTCGACAGGATGCCGCGCAGATCGGCCTCGCTGCGGGCCTTGGCTTCCGCCTCCAGCGCCGCCGCTTCGGTGCCCTGTTCGCCCTCTTTCTTGACCGGCTGGTTCACCACGATATCGGGCGAAATGCCCAGCGCCTGGATCGACCGGCCCGACGGCGTGTAATACCGTGCCGTGGTCAGCCGCATGGCCCCTTCACCGCGCAGCGGGATCACCGATTGCACCGATCCCTTGCCAAAGCTCTTGGTGCCCACCACGATGGCGCGGCGATGATCCTGCAGGGCACCCGCGACGATTTCCGACGCCGAGGCCGAACCGCCATTGATCAGCACCACGATCGGCTTGCCACCGATCAGATCGCCTTCGGCCGCGTTGAAGCGTTCACCATCCTGCGGGTTGCGGCCACGGGTCGAAACGATCTCGCCCTTCTCCAGGAAGCCATCCGATACCGCGATGGCCTGATTGAGCAGGCCGCCCGGATTGTTGCGCAGATCAAGCACCAGACCGGAAACCTTGTCGGCCCCGCCCAGTTCCTCAACCGCCTTTTTCAACTCGGTTTCCACCCCCGGGAAGGTCTGGTCATTGAAGGTGGTGATCCGCAATACCACGGCATTGCCCACCACCCGGCCCTTGACGGCTGTCAGCTTGATCGTGTCGCGGATGATGGACACGTCGAAGGGTTCTTCCACCCCTTCGCGGACCACGGTGATGATGATTTCCGACCCCACTTCGCCGCGCATCTTGTCCACGGCATCATCCAGGGTCAGGCCCAGTACGCTTTCGCCATTCACATGGGTGATGAAATCGCCCGCAAGGATACCAGCCTTGTCGGCGGGCGTATCATCCATCGGCGAGACGACCTTGATAAAGCCCTGTTCCTGCGTCACCTCGATGCCAAGACCGCCAAATTCGCCCTTGGTCTGCACCTGCATGTCGTCAAAGTCTTCGGGCGGCAAATAGCTGGAATGCGGGTCGAGTGAGGTGAGCATGCCGTTGATCGCCGCTTCGATCAGCTTCTTGCTTTCAACCTCTTCGACATACTGGCCGCGGATGCGTTCGAAGATGTCGCCGAACAGATCCAGCTGTTCATAGACCGAACTGGTCTTGGCCGCCTCCTGCGCGATGAGCGGGCCGGCCAGCTGGGTGGTCAGCACGGCGCCTGCCACGGTGCCGCACAGGGCGGCCATCACGAATTTCTTCATCGCCAAGATCTTCTATCCTTCTTCAAGGCACCTGTTGGGCCTCTGCCAACGGCGCGGTCGCCGCAAACCATGGCATGGGATCGACGGGTTCGCCGCCCTGCCGCAATTCCACATAGAGCGTTTCGGTATCCCGCGCACCGCCGCCATCCTGCGCCGAGACCAGAAATTCGTCCATCCCCGGTTCGCCTCCGCCCATCAGGCCAAGCGGTGCGCCGCCGGCGATGACCTCGCCCACCTCGCCATAGACCGTATCAAGCCCGGCGAGAATGAGAAGATAGCCTGCACCGGGTTCAAGGATGATCACGTTTCCGAAATCAAGCAGCGGGCCGCGATAGCGGATCGTGCCGGGCCAGGGTGCCGTGACCAGCGCCCGTTTGCGGGTGGCCAGCGCCATGCCGGGGCGGCGGATGCCTGCACCATCGGCCTCATCCGGGCGGCGCAGCAGCGTGCCCAGAACCGGCAGCGGCAATTGACCATGCGCAAAGCCGAAATCCTGCATCCCCTCGGATTCGGTTTCGTTCAGGGCCAGACCTGCCGCAAAGGCATCCAGCGTATCGGCGCTTTCCAGCAGGCCCTTCAGCACCTCGGGATCTTCGGTAAAGCGCTTGGGCAGTTGCGTGCGATCCGATATCGCCTGGCTGAGCGCGGTGCGCGCCTCTTGCGCCGCGCGCAGACCGTCGGCCAACGTTCTGCCCGCCGCAACCTGCAGCGCACGCAGATCACGCACTTCGGTCAGTTCGGCACGCAAGGCCTCGGCCTCGGCCTGCAGGGCGGGCGTGACATCGGCGATCATCATGCCTGATCGCACGGTTCCCAGCGGCCCCGATGGGTGCAGCAGCAGCATCGGCGCTGGATCGGATTCAATGCGCCCCAGCACCGCCACAAGCTGCGCTACCCGGTCGCGTTTGGCTTCGAACTGCATCAGCAGGGTCGCCTCGCGGATCGACGCCTGCCGCAGGCTTTCGCGCAGTGCCCCCAGCCCCTGTTCATACGCCGAAATGGTGCGGGTCAGAGCCTGCACCCGGTCGCGCGCCGCGCGGGCCTGATCCAGTTCAGCCACCGCCGCCTGAAGATTGGCTGCAGCCGCCTGCGCCTGTTCAGCCACCGTCACAGCCTGGGCCGCGCCCGGCAGGGCGAAACACAGCAGGGCAGCAAGGATGGCAGCGCGGCGGCAGATCATGCGATAAGGCTTTTTCCGGTCATTTCCGCAGGCTGGGGCAAACCCATCAATTCCAGAACGGTGGGGGCCAGATCGGCCAGCCGCCCGCCCGCGCGCAGCTTCGCGCCCTTGGGCCCGCCCACAAGGATCACCGGCACCAGATTGGTGGTATGGGCCGTGTGCGGCCCGCCGGTTTCGGGATCGACCATCACTTCGCAATTGCCATGATCCGCCGTCACGATCATTGCCCCGCCGACGCGATCCAGCGCCGCGAGTGCCTGACCCAGCCCGTCATCCACCGCCTCGCACGCCTTGATTGCCGCTTCAAGGCTGCCGGTATGGCCCACCATATCGGGATTGGCAAAGTTGACCACGATCAGATCGTAGCCCTTGTCGATCGCGCCAACCAGTTGCGCTGCGACCTCGGGTTCGCTCATTTCCGGCTGCAGGTCATAGGTCGCGACCTTGGGCGACAGCGGCATGAAACGATCCTCGCCCGCCGAAGGGGTTTCCTTGCCGCCATTCAGGAAAAAGGTGACATGCGGGTATTTCTCGGTCTCGGCCAGCCGGAACTGGCTGCGGCCATGGCTGGCGACCCATTCGCCCAGCGTATTCACCAATTCCTGCTTGGGGTAACAGGTGGTCATGAAGCCGTTATGGGTCGTCGAATAATCCACCATCCCCAGCAGCGCCGCCCATTCGGGCCGGGCGCTGGCATCAAATCCGGCAAAGCCCGGCTCGCCCAGTGCGGACAGGATTTCACGCGCCCTGTCGGCACGGAAGTTCAGACAGAACACACCGTCGCCAGCGCGCGCACCGGCATAGGCACCGATGACGGTAGGGGCGATGAATTCGTCGGTTTCGCCGCGCTGATAGGCCTTGTCCACGGCCTCTGCCGGGGTTTCGGCCTGTTCGCCACGCGCGCTGATCATGGCATCAAAGGCCCGGCTGACCCGATCCCAGCGGTTGTCACGGTCCATGGCCCAGTAGCGGCCAATCACCGTGCCTACGCGGGCACCTGCGGGCAGGCCCGCCATCAGATCAGCCACAAAGCCCGCCGCGCTGGAGGGCGGAACATCGCGCCCGTCGGTGATCGCATGCAGCACTACCGGAACACCGGCCCCGGCAATCACCCGGCACGCCGCCAGCACATGCTGGATATGCCCATGCACCCCGCCATCCGACACCACCCCCATCAGATGCGCAGTACCACCCGTACGTTGCAGCGTGGCGATGAAGTCGGTCAGAGCCGGGTTACGGTCAAAACTGCCCTCTTCGATGGCCAGGTCGATCTGGCCCAGATCCATCGCCACCACTCGGCCTGCGCCGATATTGGTATGGCCCACCTCGGAATTGCCCATCTGCCCGCGCGGCAACCCCACATCGGGTCCATGGGTGATCAGCAATTCATGTGGGCAATCACGCCATATCCGGTCAAAATTGGGGGTATGGGCCAGGGCGGGGGCATTGGCCTCGCGCTCTTCACGATGGCCCCAGCCGTCCAGAATACACAGGATCACGGGTTTCGGAGGGGTCATGGCGCGGCCTTTCCTTGCTTTGCAGGGGTTTTATGCCGGGCCGGGGCGCCTTGCAACCGGGCGCTGCGGCCTGGCCTTGGGCAGCGCCGTCAGCCTTCCTGCTTCTTCGCCTCGGCGGCGGCCTTCAACCGGGCCAGCAGGGCCGCCTTGTCAGCCTTGGCGTCAAACGGGGTTTTCGCCGTGCCACGTTCGTTATGTTCCAGATGCTTGGGGGCCTTCTTCGACGGCTTGCCCGGTTTGGATGCGCTATAGTCCATCAGATGATCCTTCTAGCCCGCAGATCAGGCCCGGTGATAGGGTGTGCCCGCCAGAATGGCCGCAGCACGATAAAGTTGCTCGGCCAGCATGACGCGAACCAGCATATGAGGCCAGACCATCCGCCCGAAGCTGATGGAAAAATCAGCCCGCGCCCGAAGGCCCGGCGCGATACCGTCCGCCCCGCCAATGACAAAGGCCAGATCCTGCC
Source organism: Gemmobacter denitrificans (assembly GCF_036964905.1). Lineage (NCBI taxonomy): Bacteria > Pseudomonadati > Pseudomonadota > Alphaproteobacteria > Rhodobacterales > Paracoccaceae > Gemmobacter > Gemmobacter denitrificans. The sequence continues at coordinate 294,671 of NZ_JBALHR010000003.1, read as the reverse complement.
GCCCGCCATCGCGCCAGCGCGCCAGATGTTCCGCAAATTCCGGCGACGACAGCACCCGCCCGCGTTCGTCCAGCGTGACCAGCATCGCGCCCGACGGCAGCGCGCGGTCAAGCAGGGCAGCCTCGGCTTCCATGCCGCCGCCCTTGCGGTCTTCGACCTCATGTTCCGAAAAGGGGCCAAGCGCCAAGGCCCGGCCTGTGCGGTCGAACCGCGTGACATAATCGTCAATCAGGTCGCGCTCGGGGCCGGTACGCAACCGGCCCACGGCACAAAGATGCACCCGCATCAGGCCTTGCTGGCCGCAGGCCGCTGCTGATCGGCGGGCAGCCACATCTTTTCAAGCTGATAGAATTCGCGGACTTCCGGGCGGAAGACATGCACGATGACATCTGCCGTGTCGATCAGCACCCAATCGCCGGTTTCCTTGCCTTCCACCTTGCACAGACGGCCGAAGTCCTGCTTCAGCCGATCCATCAGCTTTTCGGAAATGGCGGCGACCTGCCGGGTCGAACGGCCCGAACAGATGACCATGTAATCGGCCATGTCGGACCGGCCGCGCAGATCGATCTGCACGATGTCTTCGGCCTTGTCATCTTCAAGCGAGGCAATGATGCGGGCAAGCAGGGTTTCGCTGGGCGGATCGGCGTCGATCGCGCGCACTGCCCGAGGGCCGACAGGAAGCCCGGTCGTAGGATCAGAATGAGACAGGACAACGTCCTCCAGATAACGCGCCAATCGCCCCGGCGCCGGGGTCATCACGGTTCAAGGTAACACCTGCGGCGCCGCGACTCAATGCGCGGCCCCGTCAAGACAAGGGGTGGCGCTTACACGCTTTGCCGCAGCGGGGCAAGGTGACGGCGTGTTTCAGGGGCAGGGCTGCAACGCCGCCATGCCCGAAGGCCCGATCAGCTGCGCGATTGGCATGGGCGGGACCAGCGGCAGAAAGTCGCTCCCCTTCGCAAGACGGATCATCACCGCACCTTCGGCATCGGGCGCCAGCGGCCCCGCAGACAGGCAGGCATCGAGGCCGATCCCGAGCGCGCCCTCTCCCGCGCCGCCCTGCGGCCAGGCGGCGACGGCAGACTGGACGGCGCGCATCCGCGCCACGCCTTCGGCCGGAAGCGCAAACGCCACGGCCTGCCCCCCGTCCGGCGCTGCAATCTCGGGCGACGGACGCGAGACAAGCGTAAAGCTCTCAGCCAGATTGTGGGCATCCCGTGCCGCCGACATCTCGAGCCGGGTCCCACCGGGACGAGGCATCAAGCCGGGCGGCAAGATTAGCGCAACCTCAATGGATGCCGGGTCAACCGTTAGCGGATCCAGTGTCTTCATTTGCATCAGCGCGCTTGGCGACAGGCTGGAGCAGGCAGCAAGAACACAGGGAAGCAGATGGGCAACGCGCATGGCGATTCTCCTTTTGACAGCATATTTTTATTGCATTACAATAAATTAATAATGAGAAGGAGAAAGATATGTTGACGCAATTTCCCCCTCGCATTGGCCGGCTGCTATGGGCCTTGCGCCTGCTGGTGACCGTGCTTATCCCGGCTTTGCCGCTGCTGGTCGCGGTCTGGGCCTGGCAAGGTGCGACGTCGCCCGAGTGGATGGGCGGAGCTTGGCCTATGCTGCCCGCAGGCACGGCGCTGACCGGGACGAAATCGACCATCGTGCTGGCTTTGGGCGCGCTGTCGCTAGGGCCAATGATCTGGGTCTTGTGGCAGATGCGCGGACTGTTCGGGCTTTATGCGGCTGGCGCGGCACTGAGCGATGCCGCCGCCGCCCATATCCGCCGCGCCGGGGCTGGGCTTGCGGCACTGGCGCTGGTGCAGGCGCTGCTGATGCCGCTGCAAACATTGGCTCTTACATGGGACAACGGCCCGGGCGAGCGGAGTATCGCCTTGGCGATCACGTCGGAAATGCTGTGGCTGGCACTGTCGGGGGGCTTGCTGGTGGTGATCGGCTGGGCCATGTCCGAGGCAGCGCGACAGGCAGAGGAGAACCGGGGTTTTGTCTGACAATGAACCCGCAACCAGAGTGGACATCATTGTGCGGCTGGATGTGGTGCTGGCGCGGCGCAAGATGCGATCGCGTGAACTGGCAGAAAGAATTGGCATCACCGAGGCGAATCTGAGCCTTCTGAAATCTGGCAAGGTCAAGGGCATCCGGTTCGAGACGCTGGCGGCCATCTGCGCTGTGCTGGAATGTCAGCCGGGCGATCTGCTGGAGGCTGTCCCGCAAGCCAGATAGCCTGCGGGACAGCTCGCATTCGCGCGTGGTGGCTTGCCTTGATCGGGGATTCGGGCGTATGAAACAGGCCATGAGCGGGTTCATCTACTTCAACATCACCGATCACGCGCGGCTTCCGGCCCGGTTCTTCGGCATGACCCGCACGGTGCTTGCCCGGCTTTGATGCCGCATCCGGCCTTTTCTGCGAAGGCGCCCTTCCCCCATCCCACAGCTATCCCATTGATGAAGGTGAGAGCCATGACCGCTCCGCGTACGCTTTACGACAAGATCTGGGACGACCATGTTGTCCATCAGGCCGATGACGGCACCTGCCTGCTCTATATCGACCGGCATCTGGTGCATGAAGTCACCAGCCCTCAGGCCTTTGAAGGCCTGCGCATGACGGGCCGCAAGGTGCGTGCCCCTGAAAAGACCATTGCCGTGCCGGACCATAACGTCCCCACCACGCTGGACCGCGTGTCGGGCGTGATCGCGAACGAGGAATCGCGCATCCAGGTCGAGGCGCTGGACAAGAACGCCCGCGATTTCGGCGTGCATTACTATCCGGTGTCGGATGTCCGTCAGGGCATCGTGCATATCGTGGGCCCGGAACAGGGCTGGACGCTGCCGGGCATGACCGTGGTCTGTGGCGACAGCCACACCGCCACGCACGGCGCGTTTGGTGCGCTGGCCCATGGCATCGGCACGTCTGAGGTTGAGCATGTTCTGGCGACGCAAACGCTGATCCAGAAGAAATCCAAGAACATGAAGGTGGAAATCACCGGCAGCCTGCGTCCCGGTGTGACTGCGAAAGACATCACCATGGCCGTGATCGGTGCCACCGGCACCGCAGGCGGCACCGGCTATGTCATCGAATATTGTGGTCAGGCGATCCGCGAACTTTCGATGGAAGGCCGCATGACCGTCTGCAACATGGCCATCGAAGGCGGCGCCCGCGCGGGTCTGATCGCCCCCGATGAAAAGACCTTTGCCTATTGCATGGGTCGCCCGCATGCACCGAAGGGCGCCAAGTGGGAAGCTGCGCTGGCCTATTGGAAAACGCTCTTCACCGATGATGGCGCGCATTTCGACAAGGTGGTGACGATCAAGGGCGAAGACATCGCCCCGCTGGTCACCTGGGGCACCTCGCCCGAAGACGTGCTGCCGATCACTGCAACTGTGCCTTCGCCCGCCGATTTCACTGGCGGCAAGGTCGAGGCGGTCGCCCGCGCGCTGGACTATATGGGCCTGACTGCCGGGCAGAAGTTGACCGATGTGAAGATCGACACCGTGTTCATCGGGTCTTGCACCAATGGCCGGATCGAAGACCTGCGCGCCGCTGCGGCAGTGCTGAAAGGCAAGAAAGTCGCCCCGGGAATGCGGGCCATGGTGGTGCCGGGTTCGGGCCTCGTGCGCGCGCAGGCCGAAGAAGAAGGTCTGGCACAGATCTTCATCGATGCGGGCTTTGAATGGCGTCTGGCGGGCTGCTCCATGTGCCTTGCGATGAACCCTGACCAGCTGGCCCCGGGCGAACGCTGCGCCTCGACCTCGAACCGCAATTTCGAAGGCCGCCAGGGCTACAAGGGCCGCACCCATCTGATGAGCCCGGCCATGGCCGCCGCCGCCGCGATCACCGGTCACCTGACCGATGTGCGCGAACTGATGGCCGAAACCGCATAAGGACCGGAACGAATGGAAAAGTTCACCAAACTGACCGGCATCGCGGCGCCCATGCCGCTGGTCAATATCGACACCGACATGATCATCCCCAAGCAGTTCCTGAAGACCATTCAGCGGTCAGGCCTGGGCAAGAACCTGTTCGATGAAATGCGCTATGATCGCGAAGGCAACGAGATTGCCGATTTCGTGCTGAACCAGCCGGCCTATCGCAAGGCTGAAATACTGGTGGCAGGCGACAATTTCGGCTGCGGCTCGTCGCGCGAACATGCGCCCTGGGCCCTGCTGGATTTCGGCATCCGCTGCGTGATTTCCACCAGCTTTGCCGATATCTTCTTCAACAACTGCTTCAAGAACGGCATTCTGCCGATCGTCCTGCCGCAAGACGCCATTGATGTGCTGATGGAAGACGCGCGCAAGGGCGGCAATGCCCGGATGACGGTCGATCTGGAAAGCCAGACCGTCAGCACGTCGGATGGGGTCAGCTTCGGCTTTGACGTCGATCCCTTCCGCAAGCATTGCCTGATGAACGGCCTTGATGATATCGGCCTGACGCTGGAAAAGGTCGCCAGCATCGACGCATTCGAAACCAAGGCAGCCACGCAGCGCCCCTGGCTCTGATCCGTCTGCGCAAGATACAAGATTTGGGGCCACTTGCTGCCACAGGCACAAGTGGCCCTTTTTTCATCGTTTTCTTGATGCAATCTGGCGACACCCTGACCAAGGAAACGCCATATTAACCATGTGTTATCGATCTGATCGTTGCGTTGCGAGACGAAAGAAGGCACAAATTGGGCAAGATTGAGGCAGTCCGCCACAATGTGCGGAACATGATCGGAGCAAGGACGCGGCAAAGCACCGCTTCCATCCGGGGCGAGAAAGGCAGGGAAGTGGTGTCACGGCTGGCAGGGGCCGCGTTGCGTGCATTTTTGGTGATGGTGCTGGTCGCCACGCCTTCAGTGCTGTTGCCCGGGGCAGGGTCTGATGGCAAGCAGATGGTGGCGCTGATCGCGCTGTTTGCTGGTGCCTTGACCTTTGCCGAATACAAGACCCCCTATCCCGGGCTGGTAGAATTCCGCGATGCCCCGCCCTTCAACCGGGTGCGCTTTCTGATCCTGTTCTTCACGGTTTTTGCCCTGACCGTCATCAGCAAGGCCAGCATAGAGCCGACAACCCTGTCCACCCTTGTCAGCGCGCTTGGGCTGCTCATCGGTCATGCGCTGGATTTCCCCTATTCGCCGGTGCGGCTGGCCACCCTCATGATGGCGGATGGCGCATCGGAACTGCAGGTCATCGCGGTGCGCACGGCGGCGGGCATGGCCTATACCATCTCTGCCATCGGGCTTGCGATCTTCGTGTTGCTGCTGAAGTTGAAAAGCTGGCCCTCCACCACCGGGGCCTTCAATGTCTGGGTCAACCTGCCCACTTTCGATCCGACAGCCGGTGGCGATGTGGTCAGCAGGCTGGAACGGGATGCCCGCATCAACATCGCCTTTGGCTTCCTGCTGCCCTTCCTTATTCCCGCCGTGGTCAAGATCGGATCGACCGGGTTCGAGCCGCTAACGCTGACCACCCCGCAAACCCTGATCTGGACGATGACCGCATGGGCCTTCCTTCCGGCAAGCCTGTTCATGCGCGGGATTGCCATGGGCAAGATCGCCGCGATGATCCGCGACAAGCGCCGCCTGGCGGGCGAACTGGCGGGCGAAGGCTATCTTACGGCCTGATCGCCGCGCTGTTTGCCGCACCCGTCGGGGCCGAGCCCCTGCGCTTTGCAACATGGCACGCCGATCTGACGCGCAAGGGCCCGGGGCTGCTGCTGGAAGATATCCTGCAAGGCGATGCACAGGTCGATGCGGCGGTGCAGGTGATCGTGGCGCTGGATGCCGATGTGCTGCTGCTGACTGGCGTTGATTTCGACATGGCCGCGGCGGCGCTGATGGCGCTGGCCGACCGGCTTGCAGCGAATGGGGCGGGTTATCCCTATCGGCTGGCCGCGCCTCCCAATGCCGGGATGCCGACCGGTTTTGATCTGGACCGCAATGGAAAGCTGGGCGAGGCCCGCGATGCCATGGGCTATGGCCGTTTTCACGGTCAGGGCGGAATGGCGCTGCTGTCCCGCCTGCCGCTGGGCGATCTGGTCGATCATTCCGGCTTTCCATGGGCCGATCTGCCCGCCGCCGATCTGCCGCCCGACATGACGGGGCTGGAACGGTTGGGGCTGCGGCTGTCCAGCACCGGGCATTGGCAAGTGCCGGTGCTTATGCCAGAGGGCGGGGCGATCACGGTGCTGGCCTGGTCGGCAACGCCGCCGGTCTTTGACGGGCCGGAAGACCGCAACGGACGGCGCAATCACGATGAAACCGCCTTCTGGCTGCGCCTGCTGGATGGCGCCCTGCCCGCGCCCGCCCCAGAGCCCCCCTTCATCCTGATGGGCGAGGCCGGGCTTGATCCGCAAGATGGCGAAGGCCGCCCGGGCGCATTGCGTGCCCTGCTGGGCGACCCGCGCCTGCAAGACCCGGCCCCACGCGGCGAACATGGCAGGGTGGAACCCACCCACAAGGGCGACCCGGCGCTGGATACGGCATTTTATCCCAAAGGGCCCGGTGGGCTGCGGGTGGATTATGTCCTGCCATCGGCCGATCTGCGGGTGACCGAGGCCGGTGTCTTGTGGCCCGCAGCCACCGACCCGCTGATTGCAGCCCTGCAATCCGCCTCGCGCCACTATCCGGTCTGGGTGGATATTGCTCTTCCCGCCCCATGATCTGCGCATTTCCCCCAAGCCTGCTTGACCCTGTGGCGCGCAACCGCTAGGCCAGCCACGATCCATCTGCAGCCCAAGGGAGCCCCGATCGTGGCCAATCCTTCCATCCTCATCCTTGCCGGCGACGGCATCGGCCCCGAAGTCATGGCCGAGGTGAAAAAGATCATCGGTTGGTATGACGCCAAGCGCGGCATCGCCTTTGACGTCAGCGAAGATCTGGTCGGCGGCTGCGCCTATGACAAGCACGGCACGCCGCTGCATGATGACACCATGGCCAAGGCGCAAGCGGTGGATTGCGTGCTGCTGGGTGCCGTGGGCGGCCCGCAATATGACAATCTGGATTTCAGCGTGAAGCCTGAGCGGGGCCTGCTTCGCCTGCGCAAGGAGATGGACCTCTTCTCCAACCTGCGCCCGGCCCAATGCTTTGACGCGCTGGCCGATTTCTCCTCGCTCAAGAAAGAGGTCGTCGCCGGTCTGGATATCATGATCGTGCGCGAACTGACCTCCGGCGTCTATTTCGGCGAACCCCGCGGCATCTTCACCGAAGGCAATGAGCGTGTGGGCATCAACACCCAACGCTATACCGAATCCGAGATCGCCCGTGTCGCGCGGTCGGCCTTTGAACTGGCCCGCAAGCGCGGCAACAAGGTCTGCTCGATGGAGAAGGCCAATGTGATGGAATCCGGCATCCTGTGGCGTCAGGTCGTGCAGGAAGTGCATGACAAGGAATACCCGGATGTCGCGCTGTCGCATATGTATGCCGATGCGGGCGCCATGCAGCTCTGCCGCTGGCCCAAGCAGTTTGACGTCATCGTGACCGACAACCTGTTCGGCGACCTGCTGTCGGATGCTGCCGCCATGCTGACCGGCTCGCTCGGCATGCTGCCCTCCGCCTCGCTCGGCGCGCCGATGGCGAATGGCCGCCCGAAAGCCCTCTATGAGCCCGTCCACGGCTCCGCCCCCGATATCGCGGGCCAGGGCAAGGCCAACCCCATCGCCTGCGTGCTCAGCTTCGCCATGGCGCTGCGCTACAGCTTCGATCTGGGTGCCGAAGCCACCCGTCTGGAAAAAGCGGTCGAGAAAGTCCTCGCCGATGGCGTCCGCACCGCCGACCTGATGGGCCCCGAGGGTGGCACCCCGGTTTCGACCTCCGCCATGGGCGATGCCATCATCGCCGCGCTGGACGCGAGCCTGTAAGAGCTATGGGCCGAGCGGGCGATCCCCGCTCGGCCCTCTCGTGGCAGGAATGACGCCACCAAGGCTTGCAAGATGGACGTGGTTTTCCGACAAATCCCACGGGCCATTCAAGGTCGCGGATTATCTACAGTTGAGCCCAGTGCGGACAATCAGACTACCCGCTCGCGTCTTCTTGGTAGGGTTGGTAATCCTCAAACTCCCATGCCAAATTGCGTGAGAGACGTTGAGCCAACGTCGGCCAATCACCAGCGGCTTGGTCTCCGACCCATTTCTCGACGGCAGATCGAATGGTCTCTTCATCAAATGTATTGGCAAAGAGGTAGTGCCTGCCAAACTGCGGAGCAGGTTCGACATACTCGTGCGTTGGATCTTCGCGCCACGTTTTCAGGACGTTGTCTGCAAACCATGATGGCGAGCACACCGTCGCTTGGAAGATATCACCCGCGTCACCTTCGCTAGGGCCGATTGTGATGTCCAAAAGAGCGCAGAAATACTCCCGGTTCTCGGGCCAATAGGCTTCACCGTGTGTACCTTGGATGTCTAGGCTCATCACTCTGGCCTTCATTCCGGATTCTCCTTGCAACCGCGACGCTCAATCCAACTTTGCCTCAGCAGGCTTAGACAGGCAACGACCGCTTCGTCCGCAATGATACCACTTTGCCCTTGGCACTCCTCTGGTCGCCTTTGTCTGACAGTTGCGGCCGAGCAGCGCGACCGTCTTGCCTGCTCGCAATAGTAATGCAGCTTCCCCTCAGGGTGTTAACGCGAGCTTCATCCTTGTGTCGTCACACAAGACAAGGGCACCGATGCGGCCACATGACGACACCTCATTTATTGACATTGCAAATGTCATTTTGACATGTACAATGTCATCATGAAAGAACATCATCTTCATAACCTTGTCTGGATGTCACGCCCCTTGATGCAGGCGGCCGAAACCTGCGTTGAGAACGGGCTTAGGGGAACCAGACTTACCGTTCGCATGCGCGCTATCCTGGAAATTCTGCGGCGGCACGGGGACCAAACGGTCCCGGAGATTGCAGCCCGGCTCGAAATCAAACGGCAATACGTGCAGTTGATGGTGAACGAAACACTCGCTGGCGGTTTCGTTGAGCAACGGGCCAATCCACGCCACAAGCGTTCACCGCTTTTCGGGCTCACCGATCTGGGCAGCGAACTGATCGATGACATCATCGGCAGGGAACTGGCGGTTATGCAGATGATCGGCAAGGACTTGAGTGATGAAGACATCGCGGCGGCCTTGAACATCGTGCTCGCCGTGACCGGGAAATTGAAAGACCTTGCGGGGGACGCAGAATGATCTTTGGATATCTGCTCGCCTCCGCTGTAGCTCTGGGCATAATCTGGCTTGCCTTTGGCATCTGGAAAATCGGTGCTGTCAGTCGCGGAAAGCCGATTGGTGAGCGGGGAAAGCAAGCCCTGCTGCTCATCGACCTTCAATCTGTGTTCTGGGATCACGGACCATATTCCGACGCGGCCAAGCACTCTACCAAGGATGCAATCCTGCGGGAGATCGACGCTGCAAAGGCGCAGGGCCATCACATTGTCGCGGTGCGTCAGGAATGGTCGATCCCGTCGACCAAAGCCATCGCGCGCTTGGCCATGAAGGGCCAGGCGATTGAAGGCAGCAAGGGCACCGAACTGGCCGAGCCATTTGCGGGCTTGGCCGACCACGTTCTTGTCAAACGGGTGCAGGACGCTTTCGAAACCGGCGCGCTTGATGCGCTATTGGCCAGTCTTGGCGTTGGACAGCTGCGCATCGCTGGGCTTGACCTGAACTACTGTGTCTTGAAGACCGCGCTGGCCGCCCGAAACCGTGGCTATGATGTCACTGTTGTGGAGGGGGGCACTCTGTCTGCCGCACCAAGTGAACGGGCAGAGCGCCAGATGGCCACGCACGGGGTGGCTCTGCGCTAAGCGGTCTTTCATGCTGATGTGGTGAATGACCCTTCAGGTCGGCACGTCTTTGTCAAGCCAGATCGGTTTTGGTTCACGGCTGGACTGCGGACATGCGCAACAGCCACTCCAGCGGCCACCGTCAACACCACAGTCCGGCTGGATCAGACGCCCCTGATCGCGTCACCCATGGGTGACGCGATCAGCGCCGCGCATGACACTTTTTTTGAGTGGGCTTGTCCGTATATGCAACTGAAAGTAGCATAGAGAGGGGCACATGAGGCCCGTTACTTTGTGGTGCATGATGCGAAATCTGTCTCTTGCTGCCGGCCTTTTGATGGCCATGGCTTTCCCTGCAACCGCCGAAACCCTGTTCGAGGCGTTTCCCGATCTGAAGGATCGTCTTCCCGCCGAGATTGCAACCAGAGCCGGCCAGATTGAATTGCGTCATGGCACTTTGCCGCTGCCCGGTGGCAAAGCCACACTTGCACTGACCCCGGATGTTTATGCGCTGGACGCAGAGGATGCCAAATACGTCATAGAAACGCTCTGGGGCAACCCTCCTTCGCCGCAAACGCTCGGCATGATCTTTCCAGGCAAATCCAGCCCGTTTGACGAAGCATGGGCCGTGGAACTGACTTATGATCCGATGGGCTATGTCTCGGACGAAGAGGCGGCCGAGCTTGATCCCGATGCGTTGCTGGCAACGATGCAAGAGGAAACCCGTAGCGAGAATGAGCTTCGGCAAAGCAACGGGTATCCGACGGTTTCGGTGATCGGCTGGGCCGTGCCACCCGCCTATGATGCCGCACATCACAAACTGCATTGGGCCAAGGAACTGAAATTCAGCGATACCGAAGGCAATACACTGAATTACAACATCCGCATTCTGGGCCGACACGGCGTGCTTGTGGCCAACTTCATTGCCAGCATGGCCCTTTTGCCGGAAGTGCAGAAGGCTGCGCCTTCCATCATGGACATGATCAATTTCGATACCGGTGCGCGCTACTCTGATTTTCAGCCAGGCGTCGATACCGTTGCTGCTGTTGGAATTGGCGGGTTGATCGCCACAAAGGTCGCAGCCAAGACAGGCTTGCTGGTCGTGGCATTGGCCTTGCTGAAGAAGGGGTGGTTCCTTCTGCTGTTGCCGCTGATCTGGGCGAAAAACCTGCTGTTCAAGAAACGCACCGAGGACGGATCAGCCTGAACCGGCACCGGCAGAGTTGCGTCCAATCACGCCCCAAGGCCCGCGTTCCTGCGGGCCTTTTTGCTGCGCGGGTCATTGAGCCTTCTGTCGCTTTCTGCGAAGATGATAGCGCCAACATTGGCCGCTATTCCCACAGGTTTTGATCATGAGCCCGAATGTCCGGGGCGCCCTGCTCGCGCTGCTTGCTTTTGCCATTTATGCCACCCATGACGTGGTGGTGAAATTTCTGGGCGCGGAATATCACGCCATCCAGATCATCTTTTTCGCGGGTCTGCTCAGCTTTCCGCTGGTCACCATCATGCTGATGAATGACCGGACTGACGGACATTTGCGCCCGGTGCATCCGGGTTGGACCGCCTTGCGCGCCCTGGCCACGGTGATCACCGGCGTTTCTGCCTTTTACGCCTTTTCGGTTCTGCCTCTGGCGCAGACCTATGCAATCCTCTTTGCGGCCCCCCTGCTCATCACGCTGCTGGCCATTCCGGTTCTGGGGGAAAAGGTCGGTATCCGGCGCGGGCTGGCGGTGGTAGCCGGGTTGATCGGGGTTCTGATCGTGCTGCGCCCTGGCGCCGGGGCCTTTGGTCTTGGCCATATCGCGGCGCTGACTGCGGCAGTCGCTGCCTCTTTCGCATCGGTCATCGTGCGCAAGATCGGCGCGAAAGAACGATCTGTCGCGCTGTTGCTGTATCCGATGGTGGCAAATTTTGTCGTGCTCGGTGCGGCGCTGCCCTATGTCTATCGCCCGATGCCGATTGCCCATCTTGGCATGTTGGGCATTGTCGCGGCCTTTGGCTTTGTAGCTTCGCTGCTGATCATCGCGGCCTATCGCCGGGCCGAGGCGGTGATCGTCGCGCCCATGCAGTATTCGCAGATGATCTGGGCCACGATCTATGGTGCGTTGATCTTCGACGAAACCCCGGATGGCTGGACGCTGGCCGGGGCCGCGGTCATCATCGCATCGGGGCTGTATATCGTCGGGCGCGAGGCCCGGGCCAATGTGTCGGAAAACCAGCCGGTGCTGGAGTCGCGATCGCGCCCGCAGGCCAGTGGCGGCATGAACAGATAGCCCATGGCGCCATTAGCGACAGGCCGCAGCACCGTTGTACAACCAAACTAGACCGGACGGCGCAGCGCCCGGTCCAGCGCATCCAGAAAGCGCGACCGATCCGCCTTGCTGAAGGGCCGCCCCCCGCCCTGGCGAAACGGATCGGCACTGCGCAGATCCTGCATCAGATCGCGTGTGGCCAGGACGTTGCCGATATTGGCCGGGGTCAGGATCTCGCCATTCGGTTTCAGAACCTGCGCCCCCGCCGCAACACATTTCGCGGCAAGCGGAATATCCCCCGTCACCACCACATCGCCCGGCCCGGCGCGTTCGGCGATCCACTTGTCGGCCTCATCCGGCCCATCGGGCACAAAGATGCTTTCCACCAGCGGATTGGCAGAGGGGCGGATACCGCCATTCGACACCAGCACCATCCGCACCCGCAGCCGGGTTGCCACGGCCTCGGCCTCGGCCTTTACCGGGCAGGCATCGGCGTCGATATAGATGCAGCGATCAGTCATACAGGGCCGCGGCGTGAAAGCCGATGTGATCTTCGATGAAGGTCGAAACAAAGAAATAGCTGTGGTCATAGCCCTTCTGCATGCGGAAGGTGGCACCTTGTCTGCGCACCGCCATCGCCTCGGCCAGGGCTTCGGGTTTCAACAGATCAAGGAACTGGTCGCTCGATCCCTGATCAATCAGGATCGGCCCGTCAAAACCGCGCTTCCGCATCAGCAGGGTTGCATCATGGGCGGCCCATTTCGTTTCGTCCGGGCCCAGATAGGCTGTGAACTGCTTGCGCCCCCAATCGCTCGCCGTCGGATAGGCAATCGGCGCGAAAGCCGAAACCGAGCGGTAGCGGCCCGGAAAGCTCATGGCGATGGTCAGTGCACCATGACCGCCCATGGAATGCCCCATGATCGATTGCCGTTCTTCGGCCACCGGGAAGGCGGAAAACAGGATCGTGGGCAGTTCATCGGTGATGTAATCCCACATGCGGAAATGCGGCGCCCATGGATTTTCGGTCGCGTTCACATAGAATCCTGCGCCCTGCCCCAGATCATAGGCATCATCATTGGCCACGCCTGCACCGCGCGGGCTGGTATCGGGGAAGATCAGTGCCACGCCCGCCTCGGCCGCCCATTTCTGCGCGCCTGCCTTTACCATGGCGTTTTCATGGGTGCAGGTCAGCCCTGACAAGTACCAGATCACCGGAACCGGGCCCCGTTCGGCTTCTTCCGGCAGGAAGAGGCCAAAGGTCATGTCGCAGGCACAGGCTGCGGAGGCGTGGGTATAGACCCCCTGCACGCCGCCAAAGGCGCGGTTTTCGCTGATTGTCTTCATTTGGTCCCCTTCCTCAGCCTGTCACCCAGGCGATCACCGCTGGCACCGTCAGGATGCTGGCGGCGGTTGAAATCAGAATGGCGGTGGACACCCGCTGCGGGGCCACGCCGTAATGCTGGGCTAGAATATACACATTCCCGGCGACCGGAAGGCTGGCTGCGGCCACCATGACCCCTGCGGCGACCGGTTCCACCGGAAACAGCCAGAAGGCAGCCAGCGCCACCAGCGCAGGATGCAGCACCAGCTTGGCCCCTGACAACCAGCCCGCTACCACCAGTCGTTCCGCGCCCCGCCCTGCCAGCGATGCGCCGATGGCAAACAGCGCGCCCGGCGTGGCGGCCGCCCCAAGGATTGCCAGAAACTCGTTCACCGGGCCGGGCACCGGCAAGGCCATGCCGGACCAGATCAGCCCCGGCACGATCGATACCACCATCGGGTTCCTGACCCAGCCCAAAGCCAGCGCCTGCAGGGTCTGCACCCCAAAGGCCCCGCCACGCGCGCCGGTGATGATCAGCGTGATAAGGGACGAGAACACCACCATATCCACCGTCAGCACCATCAGCACCGGACCGGCAGCCTGTTCCCCCAGCAGCACAACCAGCATCGGCACGCCCAGGAAACCGGTATTGCCCGATTGGGCGCATTGCGCCTCCATCGCGGCTTCCTCGATGCTGCGCCCGCGCAGACGGGCCATCGCCATCACAAGGGCATAAAGCAGGACCGACGCCGACAGATAGGCCAGCACAAAGGGCAGATCAAAGATGTCAGACAGGCTCAGATTTGCGGCAAAGCGGAACAACATGGCCGAAAGCGCAAAGAAGAACACGAATTTCGTCAGCCACGCCACCCCTTCGGGCGGGAAGAACCGTGTACGACCAGCCAGATAGCCAAGGCCGATCAGGGCAAAGAACGGCAGGCATTTCAACAGGATGGGTAACATGACCGGGCCTTTCGCATGCCGGGCCAAGGTTTCACGCCCGGCCCGCCGATGCAAGGGCCGACCGACTGGGCCAATGTTGCAATCAAGGCCGGGAAATTACAGCGGGCGGGTTACTTGACCGCCTTGATCCCTTCAAGGATCAGCGTCGTTGCCACATCGGCGTAATCCTCGCGCGAGATGCGCCCGCCTTCCTTGAACCACATGTACATCCAGTTCATCATGCCAAAGAGCGACATGGTGACCGGTGTCAGCAAGGGGCGGTTTTTGTCGTTCAGGCCCGGATTGATTTCATCCAGCACAGCCGCAAAGCGCCGGACGATCCTGCGTTCCAGTTCGGTGATTTCGGCCTTTTGCGCATCCGACAGGGCCGAGGTCGCGTTCAACTGCACCTTGTGCTGATCATCGGCCCCGCGATAGGTTTCCAGTACGGCACCTACCAGACCGCGCAGCCGCTGATGCGGTGGCAGGCTGGCATCATCGGCCTGTTCGACCGCTTCGTCCAGTTCCTCCAGATGGCTGTGGATGATCGCGAAGATCAGCGCATCCTTGCTGGGGTAGTAATGATACAAGAGCGCCTTTGACACTTGCGCCTGTGCCGCCACCTGCGACATGGAGGCTTTTTCCATGCCCTGTTCGGCAAAGACCCGCGCGGCATGTTCCAGAATGCCACGCTGCTTTTCTTCGAAATCCTGCGCCCTTGTCCGCGCCATTCTGCACTTCCCTGCCCTTCGGGGCCGAAATTGGGGGATTTCTCCCCGCTTTAGCGGCAAGGCGGGCGCAAGTCACCCGTCTTGCCGCATTTGGCTGTCATTCCTTCGGGCGGTTGTCCACAACCCGCTTGGCCTTGCCTTCCGACCGCGCAACGCTGCCCGGATCGCGCACCTCGATCCTGGTGCTGACGCCTACGACCGATTTGATGTGATGCGCCAGTTCCTTGGCCGATTGCGCCCTTGCGCCTTCATCCACCCTGTCCGGCGTGCATTCGACATGTACCGTCATTGTATCCATCCGTCCGGCCCGGGTCAGTTCGATCTGGAAATGCGGCGCAAGACCCGCGCATTTCAGGATCTGTTCCTCGATCTGGGTCGGGAAGACATTCACCCCGCGCAGAATGATCATGTCATCGCTGCGCCCGGTGATCTTTTCGATCCGCCGCATGCTGCGCGCCGTGCCGGGCAGCAGCCGGGTCAGATCGCGGGTGCGATAACGCACCATGGGCAGGCCTTCCTTGGTCAGCGTGGTAAAGACCAACTCGCCCATCTGGCCATCGGGTAGCACCTCGCCCGTAACCGGATCGATGATTTCGGGATAGAAGTGATCCTCCCAGATATGCAACCCATCCTTGGTTTCCACACATTCCTGCGCGACACCCGGCCCCATCACCTCGGACAGGCCATAGATATCCACGGCATGCATGTCGAACGCTTCTTCGATTTCCTCGCGCATGGCGTTGGTCCAGGGTTCGGCCCCGAAAATCCCGACTTTGAGCGAGGATTGCCGCGGGTCGAGCCCCTGACGGCGGAATTCATCCAGGATCGACAGCATGTAGCTGGGCGTCACCATGATGATGCTGGGTTTGAAATCGGTGATAAGCGTGACCTGCCGTTCGGTCATCCCGCCCGAGATGGGCACCACCGTACAACCCAGCCGCTCTGCCCCGTAATGCGCGCCCAGACCGCCGGTGAACAGCCCATAGCCATAGGCATTGTGCAAGATGTCGCCGGGCCGCCCGCCCGCCGCGCGGATCGACCGGGCGATCAGATTGGCCCAATGGTCGATATCGCTGGCGGTATAGCCCACCACGGTCGGCTTGCCCGTGGTGCCCGATGATCCGTGGATGCGCACCAGTTTCGATTGCGGCACCGCGAACATGCCAAAGGGATAGGTGTCGCGCAGATCCTGCTTCACCGTGAAGGGGAACCTGGCGATATCCTTCAGCGATTTCAGGTCTTCGGGGTGAACATCATGCTCGATGAACCGGTTGCGGTAGAAGGGCGAGTTTTCATAGGCATGTTTCAGCGACCGCTTCATGCGGTGGAATTGCAGCGCCTCGATTTCATCGCGTGACGCGATTTCGATCGGGTCCAGATCCTTGCGGTTCGGGGTCAGGTCTTCCATGGTTTCTCCTCCCTATGGAAATTCCGGGGCCGGTCATTCCGGCAGATGGGTGCCCTTGACAGTGCGCGAATGGCCACGGAATTCGGCCACATGCGCGCCATCCTGATTGGTGATGCGGATGTCATAGATGCCAGACCGACCCCGCCGGGACACTTCGGTCGCCGTGGCCGTCAATCGGTCGCCAATATGGGCTGGGATCAGATAGGTGACACTGCAATGCTGCGCGACCGCCATCTGGTTATAGCTGTTGCAGGCAAAGGCAAAGGCACTGTCCGCCAGCGTGAAGATGTAACCCCCATGGCAATTGCCATGGCCGTTCGACATATCCTTGGTCACGGTCATCGACAGTCGGGCATGCCCCGGCGCGATGTGATCCAGCACCATGTTCAGCCGCTGGCTTGCACTGTCGTCATTCCACATGGCGGCGGCCGATGCTTCGGCCAGCTCTTGCGGGGTCATATCGGCTACAGGTTTCATTGCCCACGGAACTCCGGCTTGCGTTTTTCCAGAAAGGCCGTCACCCCTTCGGCATAATCGGCGCTGCGGCCTGCAATCTGCTGGCAATCGCGCTCCATATCCAGCTGCGCATCAAGGCTGTTGGTCGCGGCGGCCTGAATCAGCCGCTTGGTCAGCCCCAATCCCAAGGTCGGCCCTGCGGCAAGGCTGCGGGCCAGCGTCTGAGCTTCGGGCATCAGTGCATCATCGTCCAGTGCCTGCCAGATCATGCCCCAATCGGCAGCGCGTTCAGCTGTGATCGGTTCTGCCGTCAGAGCCAGGGCCTTGGCGCGGGGTTCCCCCAGAATGCGCGCAAGGCTCCAGCTGCCGCCTGCATCAGGCACCAGCCCAATCTTCGCAAAGGCCTGAATGAACCTGGCCGATTTTGCCGCCAGCACGATATCACAGGCCAATGCGATATTGGCCCCGGCGCCTGCAGCCACGCCATTCACCGCGCAAACCACCGGTTTTTCCAGATCGCGGATCAGCCGCAGGTTGGGATTGTAGAACGTCTCGAGCGTGCGGCCCAGATCAGGCGCCGGGCCACCCTTGCGCGGATCACGATCGCCCAGATCCTGCCCGGCACAAAAACCCCGCCCCGATCCGGTGATCAGAACTGCCCGCACCGCCGCATCATCGCGCGCGCGCTCAAGCCCGGCGCGAAAGGCAAGGTGCATCTCTTCGTTGAAAGAATTCAGCTTGTCAGGGCGGTTCAGAACCAGCGTCAGCACACCATCGGCCAGCGCCGACAGCACGGTTTCCGGGTTGGACATTTTTCTCTCCCTTGCCGCGCCGGATTTGCGCGGGCCTCGCAGAATCTTGTTGCATAAGCCGACCGGTCGGTCAATGATAAAGCCAAGCCGGGGGGGGAGCCCGGCTGGGAGGCTTAGCATGACAGACCTGTTCAACCGCCACCGCGCGCTGCTGGACCGTGCGCTTACGGCCCTGCAGACCCGTGAATATTGGGCACCTTTCCCCGAGGTTCCCAGTGGCAAGATTTACGGCGAAACTGCCAAGGCCGAGGGCGATGCCGCCTTTTCCGCGCTATTGGGCCAGCCCTTCGCGCTGCCCGGTCATCCCGAATCGGCCCGGCTGGGATCAGAGCAATCCCCCTTCGGACCGGCGATTCGCATAACCTATCCGGCGGCGGAACCTGCGGCGCTGATCGCGGCGGCGCAGACCGCCGCCCCGGCGCTGGCGGCAGCCACGCCCGAAACGCGGGTGGGGATCTGCCTTGAGGCCCTGATACGCCTGAATAGCCACAGCTTTCTGATGGCCAATGCCACAATGCACAGCACCGGACAGGCCTTTGCCATGGCCTTTCAGGCCGGTGGGCCCCATGCGCAGGATCGGGGATTGGAAGCCGTGGCCCTGGCCTATGCCGAGATGACCCGCTTTGCCGCCGTCGCCCGCTGGGAAAAGCCGCAGGGCAAGGCCGCGCCCATTGTGCTGGAAAAGCACTGGGCGCTGGTTCCTGCCGGGATCGCGCTGACCATCGGCTGCAACACCTTCCCGACATGGAACAGCTATCCTGGCCTATTTGCCAGCCTGGCCACCGGCAACCCGGTGATCGTGAAACCCCATCCTGCGGCGATCCTGCCGCTGGCGCTGACCGTGCGGGTACTGCGCGAGGTATTGACGGAAGCCGACCTGCCCGCCGATGCCGTCCTGCTGGCGGTCGATGCCCCCGGGGCCGAGGTGACACAGCAGCTGGCCACTGATCCTGCGGTCAAGCTGGTGGATTATACCGGGTCGTCGGCCTTTGGGGCATGGCTGCGGGGCAAGGCACGCCAGGCGCATCTGTTCACCGAAGAAGCCGGGGTGAATACCGTGACCATTGCGGCGACGGATGATTTCGCTGGCATGTGCGCAAATCTGGCGTTCTCGCTATCCCTCTATTCCGGGCAGATGTGCACCGCGCCCCAAACCATCTTCGTGCCTCAGGGCGGCATCGACACCGATCAGGGGCATCGCAGCTTTGACGAGGTTGCACAGGCGCTGGCCGATGCCATTGATGCGCTGCTGGCCGATCCGGGCCGCGCCGCCGGGATTGCCGGGGCCATTGCCAACCCGGCAACCCTCGCACGGCTTGAGGCGATGGGCAGCAAAGGCCGGGTGATCCGTGCCTCGGCCCCACTTGGCGACGGCCGGACCGCATCGCCAATGCTGCTGGCGGTCGAAGCGGACGATCCGATCTCGGAAGAGGAGTGTTTCGGCCCGATTACCCTTATCGCCGCCTGCGATACCGCCGATGATGCGATCAGCCGCGCCGCCGCACTGGCCCGCGCCAAAGGCGCGATCACGGCAGCCCTTTACGATACTGACGAGAGCCGCATCACCCGTGCCATCGCCGCCTTCACCGCAGCGGGGGTGAACCTGTCGATCAACCTGACCGGCAATATCTACGTCAACCAATCCGCCGCCTTCAGTGACTTTCACGTCACCGGCGTGAACCCGGCGGGCACTGCCTGCCTGACCGACCCCGCCTTCATTGCCCCCCGCTTTCGCCGCGTGATGTGGCGTCGACCGGCGGCATGATCCTGTCCACCTGTCATTCCTTGGAGGAGAAGCGAATGAAACTGACCACGACTGCCCTTGTCACCCTGGCCAGCCTTGGCCTTGCCCTGCCCGCGCTGGCCGAAATCAGGATCGGCGCCACGCTTTCGGCCACCGGTCCGGCCTCTTTCCTGGGCGATCCAGAGGCCAAGACGCTGGAAATGCTGGTGGAGGAAGTCAACACCGCCGGTGGCATCAACGGCGAACAGATCGAACTGGTGATGTATGACGATGGCGGCGACCCGAACAAGGCGCGCACCTTCGCCACCCGCCTGGTCGAGGATGACGAGGTTGTGGCCATCATCGGCGGCACCACCACCGGCACGACCATGTCGATCATCCCGGTGGCCGAGGATAATGAAATCCCGTTCATCTCGCTGGCCGGGGCTGTGGATATCATCGAACCGGTGAAGCCCTTCACCTTCAAGACCCCACATACCGACCGCATGGCCTGCCAGAAGATCTTTGAAGACATGCAGGCCCGCAGCATCACCAAAATCGGCCTGATCGCCGGGACTGACGGTTTTGGCGCGTCGATGCAGGCGCAGTGCAAGGGCGTTGTGGGCAATTACGGGATCGAGATCGTCGCCGAGGAAACCTACGATCCCAAGGATGCCGACATGACCCCGCAGCTGACCAATATCAAGAATACCGATGGGGTGCAGGCGGTGCTGAACACCGGCTTTGGTCAGGGCCCGTCGATCGTGACGCGCAACTATGCCCAGCTGGCCGTGGGCCTGCCGCTGTACCAATCGCATGGCGTTGCCTCGAAAAGCTATATCGAACTGGCCGGGGCCGAGGCTGCCGAAGGCGTGCGCCTGCCCGCCGCCGCCCTGCTGGTGGCCGATCTGCTGCCTGACAGCGACCCGCAAAAACCGGTGGTGATCGGCTATCGCGACAGTTTCCAGGCAAAGACCGGTGCGCCGGTGTCCACCTTTGGCGGCCATGCCTATGATGCCTTCATGATCCTGAAAGCCGCTCTGGAAAAGGCCGGGGCTGAACCGGTGGCGATCCGCGATGCGATCCGCGAAACCAAGGGCTATGTCGGCACTGGCGGCATCGTGAACCTGAGCGCTGAGGATCACCTCGGCCTTGATCTGTCTGCCTTCAAGATGCTGGAAATCAAGGGCGGCGACTGGACCATCGTTCAGTAACCCCTGTCGGGGCCGCGCGCATCGCGGCCCCGTTCTGACCAGAGGCACGGCGCCCCCGTGCCCCCCACTCTGACGGAGCGCGCCCGCATGTCGGAACTCATGCAATTCCTCTTTTCGGGGGTGACGGTCGGTGCAGTTTACGCATTGGTCGCCCTCGGCTTCACCATCATCTACAACGCATCCGACGTGGTGAATTTCGCGCAAGGCGAATTTGTCATGCTGGGCGGGATGATCACCGTCTTTGCATTTGCCGCCGGCTTGCCACTGCCTTTGGCCGCGCTGATCGCCATTCTGGTGACGGCAGCGCTTGGCGTGGCACTGAACAAGCTGGCAATCGAACCCGCCCGCGGGGCACCGGTCGTGTCGCTCATCATCATCACGATCGGGGCGTCGATCTTCATTCGCGGCGGGGCGCAGCTTGTGTTCGACAAGCAGATCCATCGCTTTCCGGCCTTTACCGGCGACGATCCGCTGCATCTGCTGGGCGCGACGATCCTGCCGCAAAGCCTGTGGGTGATCGGCGGTGCGCTGGTCGTGTTTGCGGGCCTGTTCGTGTTCTTCACCAAGACCTTGCTGGGCAAGGCCGTGCTGGCCACGTCGAACAACCGGTTGGCGGCGCAGCTTGTGGGTATCAATACCGATTTCGTGATGACGCTGTCCTTTGCGCTTTCGGCCGCCATCGGCGCGCTGGCCGGGGTGCTGGTCACACCGATCACGCTTACATCCTACGATGTCGGCATCGCGCTCGCGCTCAAGGGCTTTGCCGGGGCCATGCTGGGCGGCATGGGCAATCCCAAGGGCGCACTGGTCGGCGGGATTCTTCTGGGCCTGATCGAGGCGCTGACCGCTGGATACATCAGCAGCCAATACAAGGACGCCGCCGCCTTCATCATCATTCTGGCCGTGCTGTTCGTGATGCCTCAAGGCCTGTTTGACCGCAAATCGACGGATCGGGTGTAAGCCATGAAACTGACCGCCAAATCCGCCACATTGCTGACCCTTGCAATCCTGATCGCCCTGTCGCCGCTGTTCTTCCCTTCGGGCTATTACTACCGCGTCGGGGCGCTGATCTTCGTCAATGCCATCGCGGTGACCGGACTGGTCATCCTGATCGGTTATGCCGGGCAGGTCAGTCTGGGCCATGCCGGTTTCGCCGGGATCGGGGCCTATGCCTGCGCGCTGGCGCCGATGCATCTGGGCCTGCACCCGGCCCTGGCAGCCATCGCGGGCGCCGCCATTTCGGGCGCTCTGGCCTGGCTGGTGGGCCGACCGATCCTGCGGCTGAAAGGGCATTACCTGGCCGTGGCCAGCCTAGGTTTCGGGGTTCTGATTTCCATGGTTCTGAACAATGAACGCGACCTGACCGGCGGCCCCGATGGTATGGAAGTGCCCGATCTGGGTCTGCGTGGCCTGCTGAAGGACTGGGGGCTGCCGCTGTCCAACGGCGAGTTCTGGTACGCGTTCTGTGGCATCGCCCTGCTGATCGGGGCCTGGCTGGCGCTGAACCTGCACAACAGCCCCACAGGGCGCACGTTGCGCGCGGTGCACGGGTCCGAAATCGCGGCCAAGGTGGTTGGCGTCGATGTGCCGCGGGCCAAGTTGTCGGCCTTTGTGATCTCGGCTGTCTATGCCTCGGTTTCCGGGTCGCTGCTGGCGCTGCAGAACAAGTTCGTGACCCCCGATATTGCGGGCTTCATGCATTCGGTCGAACTGGTCACCATGGCGGTGCTGGGCGGAGTGGGGTCAGTTCTGGGCGCGATCTTCGGCGCAGGTATCCTGACGCTTCTGCCGCAGGCGCTGACTGTCTTTGCCGAATATGAACAACTGGTGCTGGGCCTTGTCATGGTTCTGGTGATGATCTTCCTGCGCGAAGGGCTGCTGCCGTCGATCCTGCGCAAACTCCGGGGGGCGGGCGAATGACCGAACTTCTGTCCATCGAAGGGCTGGGGATCAGCTTTGGCGGGCTGAAAGCCGTGAACGATGTCAGCTTTGCCGTAAAGCCGGGCGAGATCACGTCGGTGATCGGGCCGAATGGCGCGGGCAAGACCACGCTGTTCAACATGATTTCCGGGGTTTACATGCCCGGAAGCGGCACCGTGCGGCTTTTGGGCGACGATGTGACCGGGCTTTCCCCGCATCTTCTGGCCCGTCGCGGCATGAGCCGGACCTTCCAGAACCTGCAGATTTTCCAGACGATGACCGTGCTGGAAAACGCCATCGCAGGGTTCCATCTGCAAGAGCGCGGCCCGGTGCTGGCCGATCTTCTGGGCCTGCCATCGTCAAGGGCGCGCGCGCGCAAGGCCGAGGTCGGTGCGCGTGCCCTGTTGGCCCGGGTCGGACTGGAGCGCGCGGCCGAACGCGAGGCGGGCAGCCTGTCCTATGGCAGTCTCAAACGGCTGGAGATTGCCAGGGCGCTGGCGCTGAACCCCAGGGTTCTGCTGCTGGATGAACCCGCCGCCGGCTGCAATGCCGTCGAAACCGAAGAAATCGATCATCTGATTGCCGAAGTTGCCGCTTCTGGCGTGGCGATCCTGCTGGTCGAACATGACATGAAGATGGTCATGCGAATTTCCAATCATATCGTCGTGCTGGACCATGGCGAAAAGATCGCCGAAGGCGATCCCGCCACTGTCAGCCGCAACCCCGCCGTCATCGCGGCCTATCTGGGAACGGAGGCAGATCATGCTCAGCATTGAGGGGCTGCGGTCCCGCTATGGCCGGATCGAGGTGCTGCATGGCATCGACCTGCATGTCGATAGCGGCGAGATTGTCACCGTCGTCGGCGCAAACGGCGCGGGCAAGACCACGCTGCTGCGCTGCCTGTCAGGGGTGCAGCCAGTATCGGGCGGCAGCATCACCTTCCGGGGCGAAATGCTGACACAGGTGCCCGCTTACAAGCGGGTAAAGCGCGGGTTGGCACAATCGCCAGAAGGGCGGCAGATCTTCACCAATCTGACAGTCGAGGAAAACCTGCGCCTTGGCGCCTTTCTGTTCAGCGATGACCGGGTGGATCGTGACATGGAAGATGCCTTCCAGATGTTCCCGATCCTGAAGGAAAAGCGCAATCTGGCGGCAGGCGGCCTTTCGGGCGGGCAACAGCAGATGCTGGCGATGGCCCGCGCGCTGATGGGGCGGCCGTCCTGTCTTTTGCTCGACGAACCCTCCATGGGATTGGCCCCCATCATCGTTTCGCAGATTTTCGAGGTGGTGAAGGGCCTTAAGGCGCTGAATGTCACCGTCCTTCTTGTGGAACAGAACGCCTTTGGCGCGTTGAAGATTGCGGATCGTGGCTATGTGATGGAAACCGGTCGCATCAGCATGTCTGGCGCGGCGGAAGATCTGATCGCCGATCCGCGCATCCGCGAAGCCTATCTGGGGATCTGAAATGACCGTCACCACCCTGTCGCGCCAAGGCGCCATCGCCATTGTCACCGTGAACAATCCGCCGGTGAACGCGCTGTCGCAAGCCCTGCGCCAAGGGCTGTGGGATGCAGTCGCCACCTGCGATGCCGACCCGGATATCCGCGCGGTCGTCTTGATCTGTGCCGGGCGAACCTTCATCGCCGGGGCCGATGTCAGCGAATTCGGCAAACCGCCGATGGAGCCGCACCTACCTGATCTGGTCAACCGGATCGAGGCGGCGGCCAAGCCCTGGGTGGCGGCCATCCATGGCTCGGCGCTTGGCGGCGGGTTCGAAGTGGCTATGGGTTGCCGCTTCCGCGCGGCGTTGGATACGGCGTCGGTCGGTCTGCCCGAGGTGGGGCTGGGTATCGTTCCGGGGGCCTCGGGCACGGTGCGCACCCCGCGCCTTGCGGGCGTTGCCGCAGCGGTCGAACTGGTGACCACGGGCAAACCGCTGGGCGCAGCCAAGGCACAGTCAATGGGCCTTCTGGATGCCGTGGTGACCGGCGATTTGCTGCAAGGTGCGCTGGATTTTACGCTGACCGCGCTGGAGCAGCCTTTGCCACTGCCCATATCCGAACGCCCGGTTGCGGCCCCTGCCCCGGAATTCTGGGCGGAACAGCAAACAGCAATCGCCCGCCGCGCCAAGGGCGAAGCCGCGCCATTGCGCGCGCTGGACTGTTTGCGCAAGGCAACCGAGGCACCCTTTGCCGAAGCCTTGGCTTTTGAACGCGCCACATTCCTTGATCTGCGCGGATCGGAACAGGCGGCGGCGCTGCGCCATGTCTTCTTTGCCGAACGCGCCGCCCCGCGCCCGGCCCATCTGGCCGGGGTGCCTCCCCTGCCACTGCGCCATACGGGCGTGATCGGTGGCGGCACGATGGGCGCGGGCATTGCTGCTGCGCTGCGCGATGCGGACCTGCCGGTCGTGCTGATCGAACGCGATGCCGAGGCACTTGCCCGTGGGGTTGCCAATCTGCGCAGCATTTTCGACGCGGCCGTAAAACGCGGACGGCTGACCGCCGATCAGGCCGAGGCCCGCATGGCAGGCATCACCCCCAGCACCGATTATGCCGCCCTGTCAGACACCGATCTGGTGATCGAAGCGGTGTTCGAAGACCTGTCGGTCAAACACGCCGTGTTCGATGCGCTTGGCCGCTTCTGCCGAAGCGATGCAGTGCTGGCCACAAATACCAGCTATCTGGACCCCCGCCGGATTGCCGAAGGCCTGCCCAATCCCGCGCGGTTCATCGGGCTGCATTTCTTCAGCCCGGCCAATGTGATGAAGCTTCTGGAAATCGTGCCGGTTCCCGAGACTGCGCCCGAAGTTCTGGCCACAGGGTTTGCCTTGGGCCGCGCGCTTGGCAAGATCCCGGTTCAGGCCGGTATTTGCGAAGGCTTCATCGGGAATCGCATCCTGAAGCGCTATCGGATGGCGGCTGAGTCCCTGCTGCGGAAGGGCGTGACCATTGCCAAAATCGATGCCGCCATGCGCAGCTATGGCTTTGCCATGGGACCGTTCGAGGCGCAGGATCTGGGCGGGCTTGATATCGCCTTCCTCCAGCGCGAGGCTGCAAGGGCGTCTGGGCAAGATGTGCCGGAAACGCTGGGTGATCTGCTGGTGCGCGCGGGGCGCAAGGGGCAGAAAACCGGTGCTGGCTGGTATGATTATGCGCCGGGCGACCGCACTCCGCGACCGTCAGATGCAGTGGCAAAGCTGCTGGCAGATCGGATCATGCCGACTGCCGCTCCTACGGACATAGCGGCGTATCTCGTGGCCGAGATGGCTGCCGAGGGTCAGGCGATTCTGGCCGACGGTATTGCCCGAAATGCCGCCGATATCGATCTGGTGAAAATTCACGGTTACGGCTTTCCGCGCTGGCGCGGAGGTCCGATGTTTGCCAGCGGAACCCGGGGCTGATCGCCCCGGGAATGCGCTGCCTCAAGCGGCGACCAGCCTGATATCCTCGACCGACAGATCGGCGGCGTCCTGCACCATCGCCAGCGGCATGCCATCCAGCAGCAGTTCCACGTCATTGCTGCCTTCAATCCGGTTCACTGTCAGAACCGGATCAGGATGGTTTTCCGGGTCATAGACAACCTCGATCCGGTCCTGATCGGGGTTGTAATCCATGATCCGGGCGGCATCGCCTTCTTCAAGCCAGTCGCCCAATTGGAACAGATCGGAACCTTCGCCACCGTCAACAAAATCACGGGCACCGACCACTATGGTATCGTTGCCATTCCCACCGTTGAGGAAGTCGACATCATCATCGTCTTCGCCGTCAACATGGCCGAGCAGAAGGTCCCTGCCGTCATTGCCGAACAGGTTATCGGTGCCGTCCCCACCCCTCATGGTGTCATTGCCCGTGCCACCGTCGATTTCGTCGTCTCCACTCCCCCCGAACAGGCGATCACGGAACTGGCCACCCAGCAAAGTATCGTTCCCAGCCGCCCCAAACAGGCTGTCATTGCCGCCTTGCCCCGCCAAGAGATCATGACCTCCGTCGCCATACAGCGAATCACGACCGTCTTCGCCCTGCAGGTCATCGTCAGAGCTACCGCCATGCAAAGCGTCCGCCCCCTCACCGCCATAGATATAGTCAACACCGCGCCCGCCATAGGCTGTGTCATTGCCATCACGGCCAAAAATTTGGTCCAGGCCACCAAGCCCATAGAACAAATCGTTGCCATTTCCGCCCTGCAACACGTCACGTCCGTTTGTTCCCCGGATCGGATCAGGTGCCGGCTCTGCCTCAGACGTGGCCGGGCGCGCTGTTGAAGCGCCACCCTGGTCCGCAGAAGCCCCGCCCTTTTGCGGCGCTATCGTAGCGGCAGGCTCGGGTTCGGCGGTTCCATCATCCTGCGCAGCGTCATCCGGATCATCCAGCAAATCGCCGGTCGGTGCCTGTTCGGTGTCTTCTTCCGCCTCCGGGGCGTCATCCTCGCCTTCCGAAGTCTCGCCATCGCGCGACGATCCTGACATCATAGCGTCCAGCATCAAACCTGCGCTCAGCGCACCCAGCAATCCGATCAGTCCCAGCATCGCAACACTCCACCATCATCTTCCCCACCGAGGGCCGCGTTAACCATTTTTCCGCCAACCTCATGGAACAGAAGACGTTTTTCCCTGCGGATCATGGCACAAAAACGGCAGCAGCACCATGGCATCGCGAAGATTGAATGGCATTTGAACCAATCTCCGCGCAAGGTGGCAAGCATATTCCTTCTTCCATTCGTCGTGAAGCTGCCGTATACGCCGCCATCCCTGCACCGACTCGTGGGCAGGATATCAAGGGCCCTGCTGGACGACATCCCGGCTTGCGCCGTCACGCCAACCCTGAAAAGGAGATCCCGATGTCGATCACCGTGGAAGAAAAAGCCCGTCTGATCAAGGAATATGCAACCAAGGAAGGCGACACCGGTTCGCCCGAAGTTCAGGTTGCCATCCTGTCGTCGCGCATCGCGACGCTGACCGAACATTTCAAGACCCACAAGAAAGACAACCACTCGCGTCGCGGTCTGCTGATGCTGGTGGCTCAGCGCCGCAAGCTGCTGGACTATCTGAAGGCCAAGGACGAGGGGCGCTATGCGACCCTGATTTCGCGCCTGAGCCTGCGCCGCTGATCCGGCACGACGCCGAATTCCTGCAACGCCCGCAGCCCAGCTGCGGGCGTTTTGCTTTGGCCTGCTGCGGGCCTTGATGAAGCTGACGCCACGTTTCACTTGCGGGATGGCTGCACCCGTCCATTCTGGATGGACATGTGCGGAGACACCCGATGATCCCGACCCTGCGCGTTCTGATGAATATGGGCAGCCTGCAGAGGCTGTTCCCCTTGTGGCTTGCGGCTTTGGTGGCCATGGTTGTCTGGTGGACGCCGTGGTTCCTGCTGGCGCTGGCCTATGGCATCGTGCTGCAGTTGTTTGTCGAATATGTCATGCACCGCTTCCTGCTGCATCGCAAACCACCGACCGAACAGGGATTGTTCAACGACTTGTATCGCAGCCACATCGGCCATCACGAATTTCCGGCTGACCCGGAATTCTTTACCGGCGGTGACAACTGGTATGCTCTGCGCTTTGGTCTGATCTCGGTCGCGCTGCACACGCTGCTGCTCTGGCCGGTGCTGGGGCTGGGCGCTGCGGCCCTTGGGTCATTTGTGGCGCTGTTCCTTGGTTCGGTTTCGGCCTTTGCCTTTTACGAATACTGCCACACTCTGGCACATCTGAATGTCAGCAAAGGCTGGTTCGGGCAGAAAATCACCCGCGACCATCTGGCCCATCATTATCAGGATCACCATACGACCTTTCACGTCAGCGCTGGCGCGGGCTGGATCGACTGGCTGTTTGGCACGGCCCCCGACGCCGAAGCGGCCCGTGCCCGCTATGACCGCCGCACGATCCTCAGCCTTGGCATGGACCCCGATGATCTGCGTCTGGTGACGGCCCGCAAGGCCTGGGGTCTGCCGCCACGGCCCGGAATGAAACGGGTTCAGCCGGGCGAATGAAACGCTCGCCCTTTACGCGACAAGCTGGAATCTGCTGTGTCATCGGGATGGTGTGCTGTCCGTCCCCCTTCCCAAACCCGCTGTTTTCCTGTATGGCCCCGCCATCTGAGACGTGAGGCCAGCCCCCGGCCGCATGCACAAGGATGGGGGGCGGGCGGCAATGGGGCCGCCATTTAACGGGAGACACGGGATGGGCCCGTGCAGGCTCCCATGAGGATGATAGATGTTCCATATCACGAAAAAGTCGATCCAGTGGGGCGGTGAAACGCTGACTCTGGAAACCGGCAAGGTTGCGCGTCAGGCGGATGGCTCGGTTATTGCCACGCTGGGCGAAACCAGCGTCATGGCCAACGTGACCTTCGCCAAGCAGGCGAAGCCGGGTCAGGACTTCTTCCCGCTGACCGTGCATTACCAGGAAAAATACTATGCCGCCGGAAAGATTCCGGGCGGTTTCTTCAAGCGCGAGGCGCGTCCGTCGGAAAAGGAAACACTGGTTTCCCGCCTGATCGACCGTCCCTGCCGCCCGCTGTTCGTGGAAGGCTTCAAGAACGAAGTGCTGGTCATGGCCACCGTTCTGTCCTGCGATCTGGTGAATGACCCCGATATCGTTGCGATGATCGCCGCCTCGGCCGCGCTGACCATTTCGGGCGTGCCGTTCATGGGCCCGATCGGTGCGGCGCGTGTCGGCTTTGCCGATGGCAACTATGTGCTGAACCCGGCCATGGATGACATGACCCAGCTGCGTTCGAAACCCGAACAGCGTCTGGATCTGGTCGTCGCCGGCACCAAGACCGCCGTGATGATGGTGGAATCCGAAGCCTATGAACTGACCGAAGCCGAAATGCTGGGCGCGGTGAAGTTCGGCCATGACGCCATGCAGCCGGTGATCGACCTGATCATCGACTTTGCGGAACTGTCGGCCAAGGAACCCTTCGACTTCTCGCCGCCCGATATCTCGGACCTCTATGGCCGGGTGAAGGCTGCGGGCGAAGCGCAGATGCGCGCCGCCTTCGCGATCCGCGACAAGCAGGATCGCACCAACGCGATTTCCGCCGCCGTTTCGGCGATCAAGGATGCGCTGTCGGACGAAGACAAGGCTGACATCAACCTGGGTTCGGCCATCAAGAAGCTGGAATCGTCGATCCTGCGCGGCGACGTGGTGACCAACGGCGTCCGTATCGACGGCCGCGACACCAAGACCGTGCGCCCGATCGTCTGCGAAACCGGCATCCTGCCGCGCGCCCATGGTTCGGCCCTGTTCACCCGTGGCGAAACCCAGGGTCTGGTTGTGACCACGCTGGGCACGGGCGAAGATGAACAGATCATCGACGCGCTGAATGGCAATACCCGTTCGAACTTCCTGCTGCATTACAACTTCCCCCCCTATTCGGTGGGCGAAGTGGGCCGCGTGGGTTCGCCCGGTCGCCGCGAAATCGGCCATGGCAAGCTGGCATGGCGTGCGCTGCAGGCCGTGCTGCCGGCTCCGACCGATTTCCCCTATACGATCCGCGTCGTGTCCGAGATCACCGAATCGAACGGGTCGTCTTCGATGGCTTCCGTCTGCGGTGGCTCGCTGTCGATGATGGATGCGGGCGTGCCGCTGAAGGCGCCGGTCGCCGGTGTGGCCATGGGCCTGATCCTGGAAGATGACGGCAAATGGGCCGTGCTGACCGACATTCTGGGCGACGAGGATCACCTCGGCGACATGGACTTCAAGGTCGCGGGCACCGAGAACGGCATCACCTCGCTGCAGATGGACATCAAGGTCGCGGGCATCACACCCGAGATCATGGAACAGGCGCTGGCGCAGGCAAAGGATGGCCGCATGCACATCCTGTCCGAGATGAACAAGGCGCTGTCGGCCCCGCAGGGCTTCAGCGAATACGCGCCCAAGATCGAAACGCTGAGCATCCCGACCGACAAGATCCGCGAAGTGATCGGTTCAGGCGGCAAGGTGATCCGCGAGATCGTGGAAGTTTCGGGCGCCAAGGTCGATATCAATGATGACGGCGTGATCAAGATCGCGTCGAACTCGGCCGAGGCGATCAAGAAGGCCTATGACATGATCTGGTCGATCGTGGCAGAGCCGGAAGAAGGCCAGATCTACACCGGCAAGGTGGTGAAGCTGGTCGATTTCGGGGCTTTCGTGAACTTCTTCGGCAAGCGCGATGGTCTGGTGCATGTGTCGCAGATCGCCAACAAGCGGCTGAACCACCCGAACGAACTGCTGAAAGAAGGGCAGGAAGTGAAGGTGAAACTTCTGGGCTTTGATGATCGCGGCAAGGTGCGCCTGGGCATGAAGATGGTCGATCAGGAAACCGGCGAGGAAATCGCGCCCGAAAAGAAAGAGCGCGAAGAAGCCGCCGAAGGCTGAGCCGCCCTATTCCGCCAATGACAAAGGCCCCGGTGGAAACACCGGGGCCTTTCTGGTTCATGTGGCACAGATGGGATCGGGCAACCGTCAGGCATGACCGAAGCCTGTCGGCGCAATCAGGCCTTCCGGAGGCGGAACAGCGATTGGGCCGTATAGACAAGGATCGCCGCGCCAATGGCCCCCATCACGGCAACCCCCAGCAGAACGATCACATCAATCGGCCCGCCAATGTCACGCAAATGCGAATGGGTCATGGCCTGCACGAACAGAACCGCCGCAACCGCGCCAAAGGGCATGGACAGCTGCGCCATCAGAAACTTGCGCATCGACATCGACCGGTCGCGGATCAGCACATAGACATAGGCCGCTGTCACGATCAGGGCGGCCACGACCATGGTCCAGAACAGACCGCGCCCGAAGATTTCCTCGAAGACCGCGATCAGGGTTTCCAGTGTCAGTTCCTTCATCG
The DNA here is from genome assembly GCF_036964905.1 of Gemmobacter denitrificans. Lineage (NCBI taxonomy): Bacteria > Pseudomonadati > Pseudomonadota > Alphaproteobacteria > Rhodobacterales > Paracoccaceae > Gemmobacter > Gemmobacter denitrificans. The sequence continues at coordinate 263,278 of NZ_JBALHR010000003.1, read as the reverse complement.
CATCCTCCTCAGGCTTTGCCGCGCAGCATTGCGTTATAGGTGGCTTTCAGCGCCACTTCCTTCATCAGCCAGCTGATCCACAGCTCTTCCAGTGGCGCGATCATGCCCGGGAACGACGGAACAAGATTGTTGTTATAGTCGAATTCCACCAGCATCGCGCGGCCAACCCGGGTGATCAGCGGGCAGGATGTGTAGCCGTCATAGGTTTCGGTCCCTTCGCGGCCCTGAATGGCGGCGATCAGGTGATCCTCGACCACCGGCACCATCCATTTGACCGAGGCCGCCGTCTTGCCCTTGGGCACGCCCGCCACATCGCCAAGCGCAAAGATTTCCGGGTAACGCAGGTGGCGCAGGGTTTTCTGATCGACTTCAACCCAGCCTTGATCCGTCCATTTGTCAGCCCAGGACAGGCCAGATTGGCGGATCACCTCGGGCGCGCGCTGCGGCGGAATGACATGCAGGTAATCATAGGCCAGCTCGACCGTCGATTTCACCTTGGCCTTGGTGGTGGCGTCGATTTCTGTCTTTTCAAAGGTCGCGCGTTTCTGGCCCGGTTCGATGGACAGCAGCTTGTGCTGCATATGTGTCGTAAATCCCCGCTCGCCGAACAGCATCCGCACCTTCTCGGCCACGATGGGCACAGAAAACAGCGCGGGCTGGGGTGCAGCATAGTGGATTTCATATTTGCCCGCAGCGCCCCCGCGGCTGGCGATATCGTCAATCAGGAAGGTGTGCTTCAACGGCGCACCGGCACATTTCATTTCGGTTGCAGGGCGGGTGAACAGGCCGACGCCACCTTCTTCGGTGAATTTCCGGGCGGCGTCCCATGTCTTTGCGGCATAGGCAGGCCCGGCATACAGCGCACCGATCCCGTTCTGCCCCACCATATCGAGCGAGAAGCCGGGGATCGCATCATGATCCAGCACAAGGCCGGGGGCCACGATCAGAAAATCGTATGGCAGGCTTTTGCCGCCCGAGGTGGCCACCGTCTTTGCCACCGGATCAATGGCAGCAGCATATTCGGCCACCAGCGTGATGCCCGAGGGCAGCCAGTCGGTCGTTTGCGACACGGTATAGGAGGCAGGCTTCAACCCGGCCGCCACCAGCGACAGGCCGGGCTGATACAGATGTTCGGCACGGGCATCGACGATGGTGATCTGCGCGCCGTCCAGCCGCTGAACCAGCCGGTTGACCAGCGCAGTTCCGGCGGCACCCGCGCCAATGATGACAATCCGCGCCTTGGTGGCGATGGCATCGGCCCGAACGGGCAAGCCCAGGCTGGCCGCTGCCAGACCCGCTGCACCAAGGCCCAGAAAGGCGCGACGCGATGCCGCAAGACCGGTCAGGCTCATGTGTTCCTCCCTCTGGAATATCTGGTATCTCTGCCATGTCTTTCGGTCTGGCAGTTTGATCTGGATCAAACAAATTCCATTATTCGAATTTGTTTGTGGAATTTGCGGCTGACTTCTTGGGGTGGCCTTCGCCAAACGACCCGCTCGACAAAGGCCGCGCTACGCGATCAGAAGCTGAGCAGGCTGGTGCCCGGTGCGACGATTGCGGCCCCCATGGCATCGGGTGCGGCGGCGGTCACCCCTTCCAGCAGGATCGACGGATCGGCCTTCTTGCCCGGCAGGTAGATGGCACAGACCTGCACCTTCAGACCGTTCTTTTGCATCATCATCTTCATCAGACCCTGCGGGCTTGCATCCTTGGGCGGCTGGCCGGTGGTTGCACTGGCCGGGGCCTCCTTCAACGCGATGTCACCCGCCGGACCGCAGAGCAACATCTCGGCTTTGGCACCTGCAGCCATGGCGTTCATGGTCAGAACCATCGCCATCAACTGGGTCTGCGGTTCGGGTGCCGTCAGGATGGTGACAAGCTTGTTGGGCCCCTCAGCCTGGGCTGCAGTGCCAAGGCACAGGCCAAAGGCGAGGGCAGACAGAATTTTCTCACGCATGGTGGTCTCCGATGTTCAGGTTGGGATCATTCAGGCAGGCAGATCGCGCCTGCCCGTATTGCCAGTGCCGTGCGCAGGATCAGCCCCGCCACGACAGCCACCAGCAGGGCAAGAAGGCCCGCACCGATCAGGCGATGTGCCGCCGATCCCGCCGCCCCGGCATAGCCGAAGCTGGCGATGGTCAGGGCGGCCAGGGGAAATGACAGCGCCCACCACGACAGGGCAAAAGGGATGCGGCGGAACCGGTTCACCTGCGTGGCCACGATCAGCGCGAAGACATAGGCGACCGACAGCAGGAAATGGCCAAAGGCACCGACCTCACCGCTCAGCCGCAACCATGCCGTAAAGGCGACGGCGGGCGGCGCCACAAGGATCATCAGCGTGGGCACCATCTTGCCGGGCAGCGGATCGTGAAACATCAGCCGGTTCATCACCAGGGTCAGCAGCACGACCCATAAAATCAGCCCACCGGACAGGAACAGCCAGGACAATTCACCATAACCCAGCCGCGCACCGGCAAGCGGCACCACCACGTTTCCGACAGCTGGGATGAACCATGCGGGTGTCAGTTGACCGGCCTGAAAGGCGCGATGGCCGATCCACGCGCTGATGACCGACAGCGCAAGCACGCCTTGCAACACGGTGCCGAACAGCCAGATCAGATGCGCGACCCGTGGCAAAGGTTCCAGCAGTGCCGTCGCAAGCAGCAGCAGGGAAATGGATATCGCCGGGAAAAAGGCTATGCGCACCGGGTGGTTCCATTCGGCGCGGATTTCGGCGGGATGCCACAGCGCCTTGGCCGCATACCCGATGGCAACGGCCAGCAGCATCCCCGCAGACAGGATCAGGGCAGCGGTCGAGGCCCGATCGCTCAGGGTGAAAGCATGTTCCGCTGCCCGGAGGGCAAGCGTCAGCCCCATCATCCCCATGCCGATGGCGAAGAACGTGACAGGGTAATGGGCCAGCCGCGACAGGGCTGCCGGTCGGGTTTCGGCGACAGTCATTTTTCAGGTCCGATCTGGATCAGCGGGAAGGGATCGGCAAGGCGGCGAAACGCAGCCACCTTGCCGACAGGGACGCAGGACTATCAGCCCCGCGCGGGACGCGCCGGTGTGGGGCCGTCGCGGTTCAGAAGCTTTTCGTCTTCCTTCAGTTCCAGCCACATCGCGTTCATCACGGCGAAGATGGCAGCCAGCGGAAGGCCAAGAATCCAGGCGAAATACCACATGATTTTCAGTTCCTTCAGTAAACGGAATGGGAGTTTTCGGTGACATCGGCCTCGGTCACCTTGCCCCACAGCACGCGATACACCCATGCCGTATAGGCCAGGATCAGCGGCATGAAGATCACCGTGACCACCAGCATGATGAACAAGGTCAGATGCGAGGAGGAACTGTTCCAGACGGTCAGCGAAGATTGCGGATCGCTGGACGAAGGCATGATGAACGGGAACATCGTCAACCCGACCGAAGAGATCACCCCAAGGATCGCCATCTTGGAAAACAGCAGCGTGGAAACTTCGCGCCCCGCCCGCAGCCCCAGAAAGGTCAGCACCCCGCCAAGAATACCCATCATCGGTGCCAGCGCGATCCACGGACGATCTGCATAGGCCGTCAGCCAGGTTGCCGTGCGCTCCACCTCGAAATGCAGCGGGTTCGACGGGCCTCCGGTGACATAATCGCCGACGATCCGATACCCTTCGATCCCGAATGCCATCCAGACCCCGGCCAGAGCATAGGCCAGAACCGCCACCAGCGCCGCGACGGATCCGATGGCGCGGGCGCGGGTTTGCACCGGGCCTTCGGTCTTCAGCGACAGCCACGCCCCGCCGTGCATCACCAGCATGGAAAGGGACACCACTCCTGCCAGGATCGAGAAGGGGTCAAGCAGACCGATGAACTTGGTGTACCACGCGCCTTCGTAGATCGTGTGCAGATCGTCGGTGAAGTGGAAGGGCACGCCCTGGATCACGTTTCCAACTGCTACGCCGAAGAGCAGGGCAGGCACGGCACCGCTGCCAAACAGCGCCCAATCCCAGGCATTGCGCCAGCGCGGGTCATCCCGCTTCGACCGATACTTGAATGCCACCGGTCGCACGATGAAGGCGGCAAGCACGACGAACATCGCCAGATAGAAGCCAGAGAAGCTGACCGCATATAGCGGCGGCCATGCAGCAAAGATCGCCCCCCCGCCCAGAATGAACCAGACCTGGTTGCCTTCCCAGACCGGGCCGACGGTGTTGATCGCGATGCGCCGTTCGGTATCGGTCTTGCCGACAAAGGGGATCAGCGCGCCAACACCCATGTCAAACCCGTCGGTCAGAGCAAAACCGATCAGAAGCACCCCAAGCAGCAGCCACCAGACGATACGGAGGAATTCATAGCTGAGAAGTTCATGCAGGATCATGATTGTTACTCCGCCGGCATGGCGATGGCGTCGGCATTGCGCCGCCCGGCCAGCCGGTCATTGTGACGTTGCACCCAGGCCTCGGTTTCGGCGACGTCCTGGAAGGGGCCTTTGCGGATGTATTTCAGCATCAGGCCCATCTCGCTGATGAACAGGATGGTGTAGAAGGTGATGAACCCGGCCAAAGTCAGCGCCACTTCGGTAATTGACAGGGCGCTGACCGACATGGCGGTCGGCAGCACACCATCCACCGTCCAGGGCTGGCGGCCGAATTCGGCCACGAACCAACCCATTTCAGCCGCGATCCACGGTGCGGGGATCATCCAGACCGCCAGATGCAGCGCCCAGCGGGGATAGCGCATCTGCCGGAACGAAGCTCGCCAGAAGAAATAGGCCATGGTCGCGATGAAGCCGAACCCCAACCCGACCATGATGCGGAAGGCCCAGAACAGTGGCGCCACCTGCGGCACGGTATCATTCGATGCGGCAACGATCTGCGCTTCGGTCGCCTGCCGCGGATCATCCACATACTTCTTCAGCAGGAAGGCAAAGCCCAGGTCGGCGGAATGTGCTTCGAACGCGGCGGAGATTGCCGGATCGGCAGCTTCGCGCATCTCGCGGATATGCATCAGCGCGTCATAGGCGATGAGGCCCGAACGGATCCGGCTTTCTGCCTGCGCGACCAGATCGTTGATCCCCGGGATTTCTGTAGTCAGCGACCGGGTGCCGATCAGACCCATCGCCCAGGGGATTTCGATGGCATAATGCGTCTCGCGCGCCTCTTGGTCCGGAAAGCCGATCAGATTGAACGGCGCGGGGGCGGGATGGGTTTCCCACATCGCCTCGATCGCGGCGAGCTTCATCTTCTGGCTATGGGTGGCCGAATAGCCGGATTCGTCCCCCAGCAGCACGACCGAAAACGCCGAAGCAAGGCCGAATGCCGCAGCCACCGTGATCGACCGGCGGGCCAGTTCGACATGGCGATCCTTCAGCAGATACCAAGCCGATACCCCGATGACGAAAACCGCCGCCGTCACATAGCCGGCAGAGACGGTATGCACGAATTTAGCCTGCGCGACCTCGTTGAACAGAACGGCAAAGAAATCCGTCATCTCCATCCGCATGGTCATCGGGTTGAATTCTGCGCCGACCGGATTTTGCATCCAGCCATTCGCAATCAGAATCCACAGCGCCGAAAAGTTCGACCCGATGGCCACGAGCCAGGCCACGCTCAGATGCGCTACCTTTGACAGCTTGTCCCAACCGAAGAAGAACAGGCCGACAAACGTGGCCTCCAGGAAGAAGGCCATCAGCCCCTCGATGGCCAGCGGTGCGCCGAAGATGTCGCCGACATAATGGCTGTAGTAGCTCCAGTTCATCCCGAACTGGAACTCCATCGTGATGCCGGTCGCCACGCCCAGAACAAAGTTGATCCCGAACAGCGTGCCCCAGAATTTCGTCATCTGCCGCCAGATGGGGCGGTTGGTCATGACATAGACAGTCTCCATGATCGCGACGAGGATCGACAGACCCAGCGTCAACGGCACGAAGAGGAAGTGGTACATGGCTGTCATGGCGAATTGCAGCCGCGACAGCTCGACGATCCCGAATTCCATGGTTTCTTGCTCCAGTTATCGGTCGGCGCCCCGGGCCGGCACGAATTCCAATAATCGAATACTTCGGGGTAAAGCAGCGTCGTGACCTTGATCCAGATCAAGAAGTCGCATCTGTGACACAAGTTATTTCAGGGCAATGACCCGATCCGCAAAATCGATTTCTGCCGGGCGATGGGCGGCGATCAGGAATGCGGCGTCAGGCAGAAACGCCCGGATGCCAGTCAGAACGGCGCGGGCGGTTGGATCATCCAGACCTTCGGTCGGTTCATCCAGCAGCAGGACCTGCGGGCGGCGCAGCAGCGCGCGGGCCAGCGACAGCCGACGCGCCTCGCCCCCGGACAGTCCCGTCCCACGCGGGCCCAGCCGCGTGGCAAGCCCGCCTTTCGCAGCGATCACCCGGTCCAGATGAACGGCGCGCAAAGCCGCCCACATTTCGCTTTCCGGCGCGGGTGCGGCAAGGGCAAGTGTTTCAGCCACCGAACCAGCCATGAGGGCACTTCGCTGGGGCAGCAAGGTCACCGCGCGACGCAACGCAGGTTCGGACCACGCTTGCAGATCGACATTCCCCAGAAGAACCCGGCCTGCTGCCGGTTGGCGCAGCCCAGCCAAGGCATGAAGCAGGGTGGATTTGCCCGCCCCGCTGGGGCCCGTCAGCGCCACTGTCTCAGCCGGAGCCAGGGTCAGCGAAACATACTCCGCCAACACCCTCCCACCCGGACGGATCAGCGTCAGGTTCCGCGCGACAAGCGAACCGGCGGCACCCGGGTGGGAACCGGTCAGCGATGTGTCGCGATCAAGGCTAGGTCCGATCCGTCGCGCCGCATCGACCATGCGCCCGAAATCCGATAGAGCGCGGCGCAGCGGGGCCAGCACTTCGGCCAAAGCGAGTGCGACAAAGAAGGCCATCGCACCCATGGCCGGGCTGAGGGTTCCGGCCTGCGCAGCCCCCAACCCAAGCGCCAGCGCCCCTGATGCAATCAGCGTCGCAACCAAAGACAGGGCCAGACCGGCCCGCCGCTCGGCCCGGTGCAGCGCCGCGCGCAGCGTGAAACGCCGATCTTCCGCCGATTGAACCGCCTGCATCTGCTGGTCCAGCCGACCATACACCGCCAGATCACCCCGTGCGCGGATCAGATCAATCAGCCGCACCCGAAAGGCCTGCGCCGCCATCTCGGCCCGGCGCGACAGGGGCGGCATCTGCCCCCCCCAATGCTGCAGGACCCACAAGGCCCCAAGGCCATATCCGCCGACAATCCAGACCGCCAGCACAGGCCCGGCCAGCAACCACAAGACCGCCAGCGCCAAACCCAGCACCCCAACCCCGGCAAGCAAGGGCAAAGCCACGCGCAGGGGCAGACCATCCAGCGCATCGATATCGGCGGTCAACCGGTTCAGCGCCTGCGCCCCCCGAATACGCAGCATCCTGTCGATCGGCGCGGCAAGATGGGCCGCAAGCACCCGTAAACGCAAACCCTCAAGCGCACGAAGGGTGGCGTCATGGGTCAAAAGCCGTTCCCCATAGCGTGCCGCCGCCCGGCCAAGGGCAAGAAAGCGCACCAGAGCCGAGGGGCGAAAGACATCAAATGTGGCCCCCATACCGGCCAATCCGGCGGCAGCCGATGCCGTGATGAACCAGCCCGACAGGCCCAGCAAAGCCGCACCCATGGCCAGCACAACGCCCATAAGCGCGGCCCCCCGCATCAGCGCACTGCGTTCGCCGCGCCAGATGATCTTCAGTATTGGCCAAAGATGTTTCATCCGGCGGCTCCCAGATCGATCACGCGGTCCATGCGGGCGACCAGCGCCGGATCATGCGTTGCAATCACCAGCGTCGCCCCCCGTGCGGCTTCGGCCAAAAGACCTTCGGTCACCAGCGCGGCGGTGACCGGATCAAGATCGGCCGTCGGCTCATCCGCAAGAATCAGATCGGGCGCGGCAAGGATGGCGCGGGCAAGGGTCATCCGGCGGGCCTCTCCCCCTGAAAGCCCATCACCAACCTCGCCCAACCGGGTGTTCAGTCCGCGTGGCAGGGCTTGTGCCACGTCGATTGCGGCAGCGACCGTCAAGGCGCGCTCCAGATCGCCCGAACGCCCGAGGGTCAGGTTCGCCCGCAGGCTGCCTGACAGGAAATGCGGGGTTTGCGGCATCCACCCCAGGCGCGCGCGCCAGGCATCCGCATTCGCCGCCCCCAGCACCTGACCTGCAACCTGCACCGTACCCGGTTCGGCCCGGATCAACCCTGCAATCAGGCGCAGCACAGTGGTCTTGCCCGTACCACTGGCCCCCGTGATGGCCAAGCTTTCGCCGGGCTGGATTGTGATGTCCGGCAAGGCCTTGCCCGAGGGCGTGTGACAGCCGCTCAGTACGACCGCAGGTCTGCCCGGCACAGGCTGCGCCGGAGCGCCACGGCCAAGCAAAGGGGTTCCAGCATCGGCCACATGGGCCGCCACTTCATCCAGCACGGCATCGGCGGCGGCCTTGTCATGCCAGGCCGCCGCCAGATCGCGCAATGGCTGAAAGAACTCAGGCGCGAGCAGCAACAGGAAAATCCCTGCCTCGGGAGACAGCGGCCCACCCCATGCGCCGAATTCCAATGCCCCCAGAAGTGAAAAGCCGACATAGACCGCGACCATCGCCACACCGATCGCCGCAAACAGTTCCAGCACGGTCGAAGACAGGAAAGCCACGCGCAGCACCGCCATGGTGCGGGATCGCAGATCGCCTGCCTGTGTGGCAAAACCTGCCATCACCGCCGCATCCGCCCCCAGAAGCCGGATGTCCACCAATGCCGACAGACGTTCCACGAGAAAGTCGTTCAGCGTCCCGATCTCGGCCATCTGTTTGGCGCTGGCTTCTTTCGCGGCCAATCCAATCAGCGCCATGAAAATCGGGATCAGCGGCCCCGCAACCAGCAAGACCGCCCCAACCGCCCAGGATTGCCAGAACGCCAGTATCAGGATCACCGGCGGCACCAGCATGACGCGTGCCCGGGCAAGCCCGAACCTGGTCAGGAACGGCCCCAGCATCTCCAGTTTTTCTCCGGCAAGCGCCGCAATCGCCCCCGCCCCGCCAAAGGGATTGTCATCGGTCCGACGCGCCTCGGCCCGAACGATCCGGTCCCGCGCGCTGCGGATGACAGTATCGGCGGCGTCTTGGGCCAATGCCTCTGACCAATTGCCCAGGACCGCACGCGCAATCCCGATGGCCGCAAACACGGAAGCCGACCAGAGCGGGGAGACCGCCCCGTGGTCCAGCTGTGCGCCCAGAGCCTGCGCCACCACGGCGGCTTGCGCGATCCACAACAGGCTCGACAGAACCGAAAGCCCTGCGGCCAGCTTGCTGCCCGCTTGGCCTAAGGTCGGCAGGTCAGTGGTCGCTGCTTTGGCACGCGCCATGAGGCACCTTTAACTTGATTCCCAAATCAGACTTATCTTGCCCCGCGAAAGACGCATGTGATCTGGATCAAGTTTTCTTCGGCGGTGATGGCGTATTGTCGAAAAGTTGCACAGCATTCGGGACTTCAATGCGCCTTACCACAAAGACCAATCTGGCCGCGCGCGTGCTGATGGCCTGCGCCCTGAACCGAGGCAAGACCTTGCGCACCGCCGAGATTGCCGAAGTCAGCAATGCGTCCCTGAACCATCTGCTCCAGGTGGTGAACGGCCTGCAGGCGCATGGGTTTGTTGAAACCCTGCGGGGGCGGCATGGCGGCCTGCGGCTGGCGCGACCGCCCGAACAGGTTTCGATGGGGGCGGTGTTTCGGGTGTTCGAGGCGGGCCACCCCTTTGCCGAATGTTTCGATAGCGCGAGCAACACTTGCCCACTGTCGATGGAGTGCCGGCTGCGCGGCTACATCGCCCGCGCAGTGGAGGCCTTTTACCACGAGCTTGATATGGTCACCCTTGCGGATCTGACACAGGGAAACTGCGGCCTTGAGGCATTGCTGAAAGTGCCGGACGCATTGTCCGAGGTCTGCAATCCCCCCATGTCACCAGTCTGAGGCAGAGATGCTGGCGACCCCGGGACGACTCGAACGCCCAACATCCTGATTAGAAGTCAGGTGCTCTATCCAGTTGAGCTACGGGGCCGCAGCCAGTTCGGTTTAAACGACCGGCAGGCTTCGGGCAAGGCATCTGGCGATGCAAACCATCGCCCGAAAGCCTGCCCGAAAGGATTTACAGGCTAGCCAGCAGCCCCCGCATGCCATCCAGCGTGATCGGAGCCGCCCCCGCCACGGGGGTGGGCGTCGGCCCGGTGCTGGCCATGGCCAGAGCTGCCAGCCCCGCCGCCAGCGCCGTGGCCGCCGATGTGCCACTGAAGCGCGCATAGAGCGACCCGATCTCGTGATGCCAATCGCCCATTCCACCCGCCAAGGCTGCGCCCGGCACATGCGGAAAGGGCGACGGGTTATAGCCAAACGGTCCGGGCACATCGGTGGTGACAAGATCCTCCAGCTGCATCGGGCGCGGCACCGTCTGATCCGGCAGCAACACGGCACCGGCCGGATCGGGCCGGGCGTGGGGGTCATAGATCACCACGGCCGCATCCAGCGACAGAGAGTCGCCGCTCAGCGCATGGAAACTGGCCCCTCCGGGCGCATAGGGGGCCGCAACGCCATCCCGCGTGGTGGCGGCGACAGCCAGAATCCGATCCTGCCCGCGCAGCGACGCCGGATAGGCCAGACCGGTTGGATCATTCCCTGCCGCAGCCAGGATCACCCGCCGCGCCCCCACAGCACGGATTGTGGTATCAGCGGCCTGCCAACCCGGATCGGAGGCGTCGAAATCCAGCATCGATGCACAGGCCACCACATCGGCACCGATCAGATCAGCATAGGCAAAAGCCGCGCGCCACATGCCCGGATCGGGCGCGCCAGTGGTGACGATGGGCACGATCCGGCACAGCGGATGCACCCCGGCATAGGGCAGGGCGACGGGATCATCGGCCCCGGCAATCACGCTGCCATCGGGCAGATGCCGGTCAGGGCGACGCAGCAGCGCACCCGCCACGGGCCGACCGCCGATCAGACCTGCCATGGCCGTGCCATGCGCCCCAAAGACCGGATCCGCCGCCACCAATGCCGGATCATGTTGCCCGGCTGTCGCGCGCATCGCATCCAGCAGGGTATCAGCCCCCGGCACGCCGGGCTGCATCGCCGCCAGCACGGCCTGACGCCGGGCCAGATCATCGGCAGACAGGGCTGTATCGGCCAGCACGAAGGCCCCTTCATCCACGACCGAGAAATCGCGCATCAGGGCCTGATCGATCGCACCGCGCAGATTGGGGTGATCCCAGGCGACGGCCGTGTCGATCAGCGCAACCACCCGGGGGGTAGCCGCCTGTGCGGCTTCGTCCCATGCGGGGCTGGCAAAGCTGGTCAGATCGCTGACCACCCCGGATTGGACCAGATGCCAAAGCGCCGGATATTCAGGGTAGATGCCGGTTCCGGTCGGTATCGTATGGGTCATGACGCGTCCCTCCCCTGTCAAATCCACTCGGCGCGGGCGTCGAGCATCCGCTCTTTCAGCACGCGCTCCACCACCGGCAATATCCGCCGCGCCAGAAAGCGGCCCGCCGCGCTGTCGCTTGGGTAATGCACCCCGGCCCATTCGCGGTTTTCCCCGATGCGGCGGCAGGACCGGAACAGGGCCGGAATGCCCGGATGTTCAGGAACGACCCGCGCCATGACATGCGCGATCAGCCAGCTTTGGAACGCATGGTTCGACGGATAGGCCGCATGACCCGGCACCGGTAGAAAGGGCTGCAGGAACGGGTCCACCTGATGCGGGCGGGGACGATCGAAGCGGGCCTTGTAGACCAGGCCGATTTCTTCGCCAAGCCGCGCGACAATCGCCATCAGCTCCTCGGTCGCGGGCACATCGCTGCCCGAGGTCACCCCAAGCGGCACCAGATAGCCGGAAAGTTCCAGCTCCATTTCCTTGACCATTTCGACGCGGCGATTGGCCTCGGCAGCGCCTTGCAACAGGGTCAGACGTTGGCGCAGTAATGCAATCTCGGCTGCGGTTTCCGCCGGTCCGGGCGGCAGCGGCAACGGGATCGCTGTCCAGATCGCCCGTTCGGCCGGGCTGTGCAGTAATTCGCTTTCCTTCCAGGGGGCCAGCAATGCCGGCGCATCAAAGATGATGGCGTCGCCCTCCATCCCGCGATTGCCACGATTGCCCCTGTTTCCACGGTTCCCGCGATTGCCCCTGTTCCCGCGGTTGCCGCGATTTCCACGGTTGCCCCTGTTCCCCCGATTGCCCCGGTTCAGCCGCCCGCCCGCCACTGTACCGCCAGAACCCGCCGCGGGGGCCGCTGTCATGGCAAGGGCCATCGTGCGCATTTCCGGTGCCGGCTCCGCCTTGGCAACCGGGCCCGGCACCGCTTCGCCCAGCCGGATTTCTTCATCTCTCACCCAAAGGGCATTGCCCTGCAGGATTGCCCTGCCTGAATAGCCGTCACCCAACATTCCGAAACCTCCTGCTAAAATGAACCGTCAGAAATCGTAAAACTGCACTGAAAGAAAAACTCAGGAATAACCCGCGCGACGCAACCCTTCGTCCAGCCGTTCATCCAGCCCGGCAGGCCGCAGCTTGGGCGCATGGGGATCAACGGGCGGGATGTGGCGCGGAGCAATGCTGCGCAATTGCCGCACCAGCGCCCGCGCCTCTTGCAACAGACCCAGATGCCCCATGGCAGATGCCGTATAGCGCAGGGCAGGGCTGAAGCGCGGCATGCGCACCAAAGCACGGTTGCCATGCCGGATCGCAGCCTGATAATCGCCCTGCGCCAAGGCGATCATGCAGGCCGTGGTGTCATAGGTGTAGCGCAAGGGGCTTGCCCCCCCAAGCGCCAACGCCCGGTCCGAGGCCCGTTGCGCCCCGGACAATTGCCCGGTCGCAAAACGGAACAGCGCCAGATGGTCCCAGCAAAAGGCCTGACTGGGGCTGATCTGCACGGCGCGGGTCAGCAATTCCCCCGCCAGATTGCGTTCGCCCGCGTGAAACAGCAGCGCATAACCATTGGCGGCCAACCCGATCGCGCCGAACCCGCCCTCGGCCTCGTTGCGCCGCACGGCCTCGCCCAGTTGCTCCTGCATGTCGCGCGACACCCGCCCGATATGTTCCGCTGCGCGGATCGTGCTGAGATAATTCAGCAGGGACAGATGCACCGCTTCCTGCCGGTCGCGCCACGCCTCTTTCAGCCGCCCCTCCACCGCGTCCAGCGCTGACGGGTCCAGCCGGAACATGGACACAAGCGCCTGATAGGGCAGCGTCATCTGCAGGTCTTCGCGGTCCATCCGTTCGGTGCAGGCCGGGATCAGACGTTCGACCATCCGGCCCACGAAATCCATTTCCTCCTGAAGGATGCCGTCATCTCGGGCGGGCGGGGGCAGCCGCACCGGTTCTGCCGTCCACAACAACCGGCTGCTGCCACATTCCAGCAAGCGCAGACCAAACCCCGCGCCACCCGGAGAAATTACCATCTGCAGCATCAGGCAGGGACCGCCCGACGAAAAGACCGGCGGCGCAGAGGTGACAGGGCGATCACGCCAGTCGAACAATTCGGCCTGCACCAGATCGACCAGAACTGCAGCGATCCGGTCCAGCAGCAGATTGGCGCGGAGGTCCGCGTCGGGCGCATTGCGTGGGACTCGGCAGGCCAGAAGCCCCAGCCCGATCCGCGCCCGCCTGTTGCCGCCCGATTGCCCCATGGGCGCAGAGCTGGCGGGAACCGCAAAACAGGTTTCAGGCGCAGGCCGCGCCGCGCGGGCGGCACGCAGCCATTCCTCAAAGCTTTCCGCCCCGCCCAGTCGCAGGTCCAGCCCCTCGAGCAGTTGCGCCCCACCATCGGGGCCCCAATCCACCCGGATCGCCCCGGGGGCAAGCCAGACCCTGTTGCTGTCGGCCAGAAGCACGCCTTCGCCCAGCGGGGCCAGCTCTTGCCGCAGATGGGTCAGAGCGGTGCGCAGGCTGCCTGCGGCGCGATCCCGGTCGGTATTGCCCCAGAACATCTCTTGCAACGCGGCGCGGGCGCGTGTCTGCCCTTCGGACATGAGAAGGACGGCGAGCAACGCCTTGCGGAGTTGCCCTTTTGGCGTGACCTCTGCCCCATCCGCAGCAAACAAACGCAACGGACCGGATAGCAGCGCCACCGCCGCCCCCTTATCCTGCTCAGCGATCTGCACCCCGTGTCCTGGCTCGCAAGAACTTTCCCCGCTGCCAGAATGACCCATAAAGGGGCCATCCGGCAAAGGTTTTTTCTCCTTTTGCGCGATCAAGACCAATCCGGGATCGGCCAGACAGTCCACAGCGGGTACAAGCTGATACATCCTGACCTCCACTCGCCATGCACGCGTCCTGCGCCGGGGCGCAAGGGCAGGACGCGGCGTTTCACGCAGCCTTGCGTGGCACCGTCAACGAATCGTTAACCTCTGGAGAAGAGTCTGAGTGGCACAACCCTGACGGGCTTTACGCCTGTTTAAGCTGCACCTGTTTTTGTAGGCCAGTACCCCTTTTGGTGACGTGGTGATGAATCTGCCCCTTCCGCCCTCGCATGAACTGGCGCGCGCTTCTGCACCGGCAAGCGCCTTGCTGGCCAAGGTGACGGTTGCGATTCTGCAAGAGCTGGCCAGCGCGCCGCCCGAGCGCGCCGACATGGCAGTTGAACGGGCCTTGCGGGTGGTCGGCCAGATCGGGCGGTTCAGCCATGGCGATGTGCTTTTGCTGACACCCGATGGCGGATCCTTCGATCTGTCACATGAATGGTGTGCCCATCAGATCGCACCGGTTGGCCCGTATCTGCAGGCACTGCCTGCCGACCTGATGGCAGGGGCTGCCGAAGGCAATATACCTTCGGGGTTGGACAGGCTGTTGCGGGCACATGGCCTGACAAGGGTCGTACTCTTCCCGTTGCGGCAGGAAGGTCGACTGTTCGGCTGGATGGGATTTGATCTGGCCGCAGCAGATGTCGCCCCACCGGGCGAGGAGACGCAGTTCTTTCTGCGGGCCGTCGCACATGGGATCGGGGCGCTTTTGTGGCGGCGCTTGGCCGCGCGTGAACGGGATCAGGGTCGGTCACAACTGCGTGCCGCACTTGCGGCGATGCCCGACCGCGTGCTGGAACTGGACACCGAGGGCCGCATCCTGCAGGTCATGGCGGCAGGGCGTGGCCTGTATCCTTTCGAGGCTGATACTGCGGCAGGGCGACATCTGTCCGACCTTGTCCCCGCTTCGCTGGCGCCACAGATTGCCGGGGCGGTGCAGGCGGCACTGGAACGCGGATTGTCGCCCGAGATCGGCTTTGCCCATGGCGACCCGGATGCACCGGCCCATGTCACGCTGATCTTTTCGCGGCACGAAGCAGGCGGGCGGGCCGGGCTTTTGTGCATCCTGCGCGACGTGACCGAAGGGCTTCGGCGCGAAAGACATATGCGTCGCCTGATGAATGTGGCCGAACGTACCGGCAATATCGTGGTGATCACCGATGCCCGCCAACGCATCGAATGGGTGAATGCCGCCTATGAACGACTGACCGGCTACCGGCTTGAGGAAGTGCGCGGCCATAACCCGGGCGGTTTCGTGCAATATGATGGCACCGATCCAGCCACATTGCGCATGATCCGCGAACACCTGCGCAAGCACCGCCCCGTGCGCGCCGAGATCCGCAACCGCAATCGGGCCGGTCGGGAATACTGGCTCGATCTCGATATCCAGCCGCTGATTGATGCCGATGGCACCTGTTCCGGCTATGTCGCCGTGCAGACCGACATCACCGAACGCAAGGACCAGGAGGTGCGGCTGCGCGCCATGGCACAGGCCGCGCAGGATGCGCAGATGCGCCTGCAATCCGCCATTGATGCGCTGCCCGATGCCTTTGTCTGCTATGATGCCAATCAGCGCCTCGTGCTGTTCAACCAGCGCTACGACGATCTGCACCGCATCGAAGGCCGCGGCCTGACCCCTGGCATGACATTCGAGGATGTGCTGCGCCGTCGCATCGACCGGGGCGACTATCCCGAAGCACGAGCCCGCGGCGAAGAGTGGCTACAGCGCCTGCTGGCGCAATCGGAACGTCCGGTCTTTGATCGGGAAAGCCAGCTTGCCGATGGAAGCTGGCAGCGCATCATCTCGCGCCGCACCCCGGATGGCGGTCGGGTGGCGTTGCTGATCGACATCACCGCAATCCGCCGCACGGAACAACGCCTGCGCGATGTGATCGAAGGTGCACAGGCGGGCACCTGGGAATTCAACCTTGAAGATGGCACCGAGGAAACCAACGCCATCTGGACGCGCAATCTGGGATATGAACCCGGAGAGCTTGGCACGATTGATGCCGACACCTGGGAACGGCTGATCCATCCTGACGACTGGCCCGAATTCGATGCCCGTCTGCGCGATTGCGCCGATGGCCTTGTCGAACAGGTCGAGGCCGAGTTCCGCATGCGGCACAAACAGGGACACTGGATCTGGCTGAGATCCCGTGGCCGGGTCACGGCGCGCGGGCCGGATGGCCGGGCGCTGATCCTGTCAGGGCTGGACATGGACATCACGGCCGAAAAGGCCCGCGCCGCCGCGCTGGAAGCCACCACCGCCGAATTGCGGCAGGCCCTGGCAGATCGCAGCCGCGCGCAATCCATGTTCTCCGACGTGGCACAGGTCAGCCGGTCGTGGGTCTGGGAACAGGATGCCGAACTGCGATATACCTTCCTGTCGGACAGCTATCGCAGCCTTACCGGAATCGATCCGGCCAAAGTGCTGGGACGTAGCAGGGCCGAAATCACGGCATCGTCACCAGATGTGGCAGCCAGCGCAGACTGGTCCGCCTTGGAGCGGATCATCGTTGCGCGCGAGCCCTTTTCCGGCTTTGTCTGCAAGATACGCAACCCCGAGAGCCCATCAGTCGATAGATGGGTGCAGATCAGCGGGCAGCCGATCTTCGATGCCGAGGGCAGCTTTCTGGGCTATCGCGGTGTGGGCACCGATGTCACCGCGATGCGGCAGGCACAGGAACAGGCCGAGGCATCGAACCGGGCCAAGTCAAGCTTCCTTGCCACCATGAGCCACGAGATCCGCACGCCGCTGAACGGCATCCTCGGCATGGCAGAACTGCTGGGCGATGTGCTGACAGACAGCCACAGCCGCGACATGCTGGGCGTGATCCGCGAATCCGGTGAATTGCTGCTGTCGATCCTGAACGACCTGCTGGATCTGGCAAAGATCGAGGCGGGCAAGCTGACACTGGAAAGCATTGCCTTTTCGCCCGCCGAACTGGCGGCAAGGCTGGAACCGGTCTATTGCCTGCGGGCGCAGGGCAAGGGCATTTCCTTTGCCGTTCAGGCCGATCTTGGCTGCGCAGTGCCCCGTTTGGGCGATCCGACACGATTGATGCAGGTGCTGCACAATCTGCTAGGCAATGCGATCAAGTTCACCCCGCAGGGCGAGGTGCGGCTGGTACTGACAGGCGCTGCCGATGGTCCGATCCGGATCGAGGTTCAGGACAGTGGCATCGGCATGACCGAGGAACAGGCCGCACGGGTTTTTGCCCCGTTCGAGCAGGCCGAAACCGGCACGACCCGCAAATTCGGGGGCACCGGGCTGGGCCTGTCCATCACCCGCGATCTGGTGACGCTCATGGGCGGCACGCTGACCCTGCACAGCACCCCCTGCACAGGCACTACAGTTGCGATCGACCTGCCGCTGCCGCTGGCGCAACCCGAACCGGATGCCGCAGCCCCGATCACATTGGCCGGGGAAAACCGCTCCCTCAGGGGCCTTACGGCATTGGTGGCCGATGACAATGCCACCAACCGCCTGATTATCAAATCGCTGCTGGCCGCCCTCGGGGTGCATTATGAACTGGCCCGCGATGGGCAGGAAGCGGTCGATCTGTGGCGTCGGGGCCATCACGATGTATTGTTGCTGGATATTTCCATGCCGGTGAAGGACGGGCTGGCGGCACTGGATGAAATTCGCGCCCTGGCCGAGGCCCAGGGCCTGCCGCGCCCGCCCGCCGCCGCCGTCACCGCCAATGTGATGCAGCATCAGATCGACAGTTACCGCGCCGCCGGGTTCGACACCCATCTGCCCAAACCGATGAAGCGCGCCATGCTGGAAAACGTGCTGAAAGACCTGCTGGCGCTCCGGGCGGGCTGACCCTTCGGATCAGATCGCCCCGCTTGCCACTGCCGCCGCGATCTGGTCCGGCGTGATGCCCCAATCGTGCAGAACTGCGGCACCATCTGCCCCGGCAGGACAGGCCGGGATCGGTTCTGCGGCGGGCGTCGCGGCAAAGCGTGGCGCAGGGGCAGGCTGCGTGACCCCCGCCACGGGGATAAGCGTGCCGCGCGCCGCCAGATGCGGATGGGCCGGTGCCTCGGCCCAATCCAGAATCGGGGTGATACAGGCATCCGTTCCATCGAACAGCGCCACCCAATGATCGCGCGGCTGGCTGGCAAATATCCCTGCCAACCGCGCCTTCAGCACCGGCCAGCGCGCCGGATCATCCATATGGGTGAAATCGGTGCGAGACAGGCCAAGCCGGTCCAGCATCAGGGCATGGAATTTCGCCTCGATGCAGGCCACCGCCAGAAAGCGGCCATCACCACAGACATAGGTGGTGTAGAAATAGGCGCCGCCATCCAGAAGATTGGTCTCGCGCCCGTCCCCCCAAGCCCCACCGGCACGAAAGCCCCACAGCATCGCCGCCATCAGCGCCGCGCCATCCACCATGGCCGCGTCGATCACCTGCCCCGGCTGACCCATCCGCGCGCCCAAAATGGCGGCCAGCATGCCAAAGGCCAGCATCATGCCACCGCCCCCGAAATCGGCCACATAGTTCATCGGCACGGTGGGCGGGCCGCTTGCCGGCCCCATGGCATGCAGGCCGCCCGTCAGGCCCAGATAATTCATGTCATGCCCCGCCATCGCGGCCATCGGCCCGTCTTGGCCCCAACCTGTCATCCGGCCATAGGCGAGGCGCGGGTTGCGGGCCAGACAGATGTCGGGGCCAAGGCCCAAGCGTTCCATCACGCCGAGCCGGAACCCTTCGATCAGGCCATCCGCACGACCGATCAGATCAAGCGCCAGATCGACCCCACCCGGCGCCTTCAGATCAAAGGCAACCGACCGCCGCCCGCGGCCAAGCACATCAAAGGGTGTGTTCATCAACGGGATTTCCGGCCGCGCGCCCTTGGCGTGCAGCCGGATCACCTCGGCCCCGTGATCGGCCAGCATCATCGCGGCAAAGGGCGCGGGCCCGATGCCCACAAACTCGACCACCCGCAGCCCCTGCAGCACCCCGGCCATATCTGCCCCCCAGTTGATCGGGCACAGGATGGCGGCGATGCTGCCTGCGCTCAAGCCACGATCTTTTGCGGCCGGGTCAGTTCTTCGGGCCGCAGGATCGCGTCCAGCCGCGCCTTGGGCAGCAGCCCGCGCTCCAGCACGATGTCATAGACGCCGCGCCCGGTTTCATGCGCCTCCAGCGCGACCGAGGTTGCCGCCGCATAGCCGATATAGGGGTTCAGCGCGGTCACCAGCCCGATGGAGTTTTCAACCCCGGCCCGCAGCACCTCGCGGTTGGCGGTGATGCCTTCGACACAGTTCACCTGCAGCGTCTTGCAGGCGGCTGTCAGATGGCTGGTGGACCGGAACAGGCTATAGGCAATGATCGGTTCAAAGGCGTTCAGCTGCAACTGCCCCCCTTCTGCCGCCATGGTGATCGTCATGTCATTCCCGATCACCTCAAACGCCACCTGATTGACCACTTCGGGGATCACCGGGTTCACCTTGCCCGGCATGATCGACGATCCGGCCTGTTTGGCGGGAAGGTTGATCTCGTTGAACCCGGCGCGCGGCCCCGAGGACAGCAGACGCAGATCATTGCAGGTCTTCGACAGCTTCACCGCGACGCGCTTCAACACGCCAGACACCTGCACGAACGCCCCGCAATCCTGTGTCGCCTCGACCAGATCGACCGCAGTGACAACCGGGATACCGGTGATCTCGGCCAGCCGGGCCCGGACCCGTTCGGCATAATCCGGGTGGGCGGTGATGCCGGTGCCGATGGCCGTGGCTCCCAGATTGATTTCGCGGATCAGCTGGGCGGCTTCCGACAGGCGTGCCTCGTCTTCGCCCAGCATGATGGCATAGGTGTTGAATTCCTGCCCCAGCGTCATCGGCACCGCCTCTTGCAACTGCGTGCGGCCCATCTTCAGCACATCAGAGAATTCCACCGCCTTCGCGGCAAAGGCCCCGCGCAAATCCGCCATCGCCGCGATCAGCCTGTGCATCCCCGCCCAGGCCGCAAGGCGCAGCGCGGTGGGATAGACGTCATTGGTCGATTGGCTCAGGTTCACATGCTCGTTCGGGTGAAGATGGCGGTATTCGCCCTTGCCATAGCCCATGATCTCCAGCGCGCGATTGGCGATCACTTCATTGGCGTTCATGTTGGTCGAAGTGCCCGCCCCACCCTGAATCTGATCGACGATGAACTGATCATGCAGCTTGCCTGCCCGGATTTCCTCGCAGGCGGCGACGATGGCATCGCGGCGGGCCGATTTCAGCAGACCCAGATCGGCATTGGCCATGGCTGCGGCCTGCTTGATCGCAGCCAGCGCGCAGATCAGATCGGGCACCTGCCCGATTGTCTGGCCGGAGATTGCAAAATTCTCCACCGCACGCAGCGTATGCACCCCCCAATAGGCATGGGCCGGCACCTTGCGGTCGCCCAGAAGGTCGTGTTCGCTGCGGGTCTTGGTCATGATCTACCTCATGCGGCAAGGCCGGCCGCCCGCGTCATGCGGCGGCGTCGGGGCCATGCAGGATTGGAATGGAAGCACCTGTGATACGCCGGTCATCCCGGTCGAGCGGGGATTTACGCCTGAATTTCAGGCATTTCCAATGCCAATGCGCGCTAGGTTATGCGGTTTGCGCATAACCTTCGGCCAAGCCTGCCGCCGCCGCCCAAACCCGGCTGGTCAGACCCCGGCCCCGGGCAGCATTGCGATACAGCCGTATCTGCATGGGCAGTTCCGGTGCCACGACCTCCAGCCGCCCCGCCGCGATATCGCCCGCGATCAGGCTGCGGGGAAGCCAGACCACACCATGCCCTTCAACCGCCATGGATTTCATCGCCTCGGCCATCGAGGCCTCGTTGGTATGGGCGACATAAACGCGCGGCGCCCCGTCCTGCGCCTGCGCGATCCGGGCCAGCGCCCCAAGGAATGACCCGCGCGAATACTGCAGCAGCGGCATCCCGTCGCGCGCCCAATGGTCGGGCCAGCCGGGGCGAGCCACGGCAGCCAGGCTGTCAGCCCCGATCACCAGATGCGGAAAGCTGTCGGGTTCCAGCGGGATTCGCACGCGCGGATGGTGATAGGTCAGAAAGAAATCATACCCCCCTTCGGTCAGCTCGGCGATGCAGCGGTCAAAATTCTCGGGCTTGACCCGGCTGGCAATCGGCCCTACCGCGCCTTGCAGCCGCATCAGCCAGCCGGGCAGAAAGGTCACCGTCAGGCTGTGCAGTGCGGTCAGGGAAATTTCCGGCCCGCCCCCGCGCGCCCGGTCGCGGAATTCGGCGCGACGGGTCTGGATCATCCGCACCGCTTCTTCGGCGGTTTCACGAAACAGCTTGCCTTCCTCGGTCAGGGTTACCGGATAACTGTCGCGATTCAGAAGTTCGGCGCCCAGCCAATCTTCCAGCGCACGAATGCGGCGGGAAAAGGCGCTTTGCGTCACGCCGCGCAGTTCGGCCGAACGCGAAAAGCTGTGGGTGTCGGCCAGACTGAGGAAATCTTCCAACCATTTGAAATCCATGTCACCCCCGGCCTTGCGGCGCAGCCTGCCGCCGGGGCATCATCGCGCGCACCGCCCTCTCTGGCAAGACAGGGTTCGGGGGGACAACAGCGCAGCAGCCGGGGGAAACATGGCAAGCATCGACCTGAACAGCGATCTGGGCGAAAGCTTCGGCGCATGGCGCATGGGGGATGACGCCGCCATGCTGGGGGTCGTCAGTTCTGCCAATATCGCCTGCGGGTTTCATGCTGGCGATCCTACCGGGCTCCTTTCCACCCTGCGGGCTGCGGCTGCGGCAGGGGTCGCCGTTGGTGCCCATGTCAGCTATCCTGATCGGGTGGGTTTCGGGCGCCGGGCGATGGATGTGGCCCCCGATGACCTGATGGCCGATGTGATCTATCAGATCGGCGCGCTGCAGGCGCTGGCACAGGTGGCAGGCACGCGGGTCAGCTATGTCAAACCGCATGGGGCGCTATACAACAGCATCGCAGCCGGGGGGGCGCAGGCAGCGGCCCTGATCACGGCGATCCGGGCGATTGATCCGGGGCTGGCTTTGGTAGGTCTGGCGGGCAGTGCCATTCTGGGCCAGGCCCGCGCGGCAGGATTGCGCGTTGTGGCCGAAGCATTTGCCGATCGCGCCTATCAGCCCACCGGGGCGCTGGTGTCGCGGCGCGAACGCGGCGCGGTGCTGCATGATCCCGATCTGATCGCCGAACGCATGGTGCATCTGATCCAGACCGGGCAGATCACCGCCCATGATGGCAGCGTGGTCGAACTGCATGCCGACAGCATCTGCGTGCATGGCGACAGCCCGGGCGCGGTGGCCATAGCCACCCGCCTGCGCGAAAGGTTGCGAGAGGAAGGCATCATCATTGCCCCATTCACCCACTGAGATGCGGTTCTTGCCCATCGGTCCCCGCAGTCTTCTGGTCGAATTGCCCGATCTGGCGGCAGCGCTTGCGCTGTTCGATGCCCTGACCCTGGCCGCGCTGCCCGAAGTTGCGGAACTGATCCCGGCGGCGCAAACGCTGCTGGTGCGCTGCCATCCCGGCACCCATGCCGATGCCGCATTGGCCGCGCGCATCCGCGCCCTGCCCCCCGCGCCACCGCGCAGAGAGAGGTCTGCGCCTGCCGTTGAGATCCCGGTCACCTATGATGGCGCGGATCTGGCCGAAGTGGCGGGGCTGATGGGGTTGGATGTGGCGGGCGTCATCGCCGCCCATCAGGCGGCGCGCTGGACGGTGGCCTTTTGCGGCTTTGCCCCGGGTTTCGCCTATCTGACCTGTGATGATCCGCGCTTTGACCTGCCGCGACGTGCCAGCCCGCGCCCGCGCATCCCGGCGGGATCGGTGGCGCTGGCCGGGCAGTTTGGCGGGGTCTATCCGCAGGCCAGCCCAGGCGGTTGGCAGTTGATCGGCACCACCACCCTGCCGATGTGGGACCCGGACCGCGATCCGCCCGCCTTGCTGGCCCCCGGGCAAGAGGTGCGCTTTGTGGCCCGCGCCCACATGACCACCGCTGGCACATCGCCCCGACCGGCACCGCAGGCCGCGCAGAAGGGGCTGCATGTCCTGTCTGCCGCTTTCCCTTTGCTGGTGCAGGATGCCGGGCGCAGCGGGCAGGCCCATCTGGGGGTGGCACGGTCGGGCGCGCTTGATCTGCCCGCACTGCGCGCTGCCAATGCGCGGCTGGGGAATGCGCCCGATTTGCCCGCGCTGGAAATCACCCTTGGCCCCACAAGGCTGACGGTCGATGAACCCGCCACACTTGCATTGGCCGGGGCGGCTGACGCGGTCTGGATCGAAACCGCCACGCAGCGCCTGACCGTTGATCACGCCCGCCCCTTTGCGCTCGACCCCGGCGAGGTCTTGGCCATCGCCGCCCCCGCTGCCGGGATGCGCAGCTATCTGGCGCTGCGGGGCGGGTTTGACGTGCCACGGGTGCTGGGATCCGCCGCGACCGATACGCTTGCAGGCTTTGGCCCGCCTGCCCTGACGGCTGGATCAGTGCTGCCCTTTGCCCATACACCCGCCCGGGCCGTTGACCCCTTTTCCGCGCAGAACACCACGCTGCCGCGCCCCGGCGAACTGATCACGCTGCCCGTCACACTCGGCCCGCGCACCGACTGGTTCCCCGCCGATCAGGTTGCCAGCTTTCTGGCGCAGGATTGGCTGGTCACCGATCAGATGTCACGCAGCGGATTGCGGCTGCAGGGCACGGCGCTGACCCGCGCGCCCCGCGAATTGCCGTCAGAGGGAACCGACCCCGGGGCCATCCAGATCCCGCATTCCGGCCAACCGGTGCTTTTTCTGGCCGACCATCCGCTGACCGGGGGCTATCCGGTGATCGCGACCCTGCTGCCCGATGCCCTGGCGCTGGCCGGGCAAATCCCGCCCGGCGCCCGCATCCGCTTTGCTGCCGCCCGCCCCTTTGAGGTGATCGCCTGATGACCCTGTTCCATGACACCCCGCTGCGCCCGATCCGCCGCCTGTTGATCGCCAATCGTGGCGAAATCGCGCTGCGCATCCTGCGCGCCTGCCGGGATGAGGGCATCAGCCCGATTGCCGTCTATGCCGACCCGGATCGGGATGCCCTGTTCGTGCGGGCGGCTGATGAAGCCCATGCCTTGCAGGGGTCCAGCCCGGCTGAAACCTATCTGAATATCGACAAGCTGATCGCCATTGCGCGCAGCAACGGGGCCGATGCGGTGCATCCGGGCTATGGGTTCCTGTCGGAAAACGCAGCCTTTGCCCGCGCCGTGCAAGAGGCCGGTTTGATCTGGATCGGCCCCGACCCTTCGGTGATCGACAGGCTGGGCGACAAGCTGGCCGCGCGGGCGCTGGCCCAATCGGTCGGCGCGCCCTTGGCTGCGGGCAGCCCCGGCCCGGTCACAGCCATCGAGGCCCGCGCCTTTGCTGAAACCCATGGCCTGCCGGTGATCCTGAAGGCCGCGCATGGCGGCGGCGGGCGCGGCATGAAGGTCGTCTGGCGGCTGGAAGAGCTGGATGATCTGCATGCCTCGGCCACGCGCGAGGCGCAGTTGGCCTTTGGCCGATCCGAGGTATTTGTCGAACAGTTCCTGACCCGCCCCCGCCATATCGAGGCGCAGGTGCTGGCCGACCAACACGGCACCGTGAAGGTGCTGGGCACCCGCGATTGCAGTCTGCAGCGTCGCAATCAGAAGCTGGTGGAAGAGGCCCCGGCCCCATTTCTGCCGCCCGAGATGCGCGCCCGCATCCATCGCGCGGCGCAGGCGATCTGTGCCAAGGCTGGCTATAGTGGCGCTGGCACGGTGGAATTCCTGCTATCGGCCAACGGCACCCTGTCCTTTCTGGAGGTGAATACCCGCCTGCAGGTCGAACATCCGGTGACCGAGGAAACCACCGGAATCGACCTGGTCCGCGCCATGATCCGGGTGGCCCAAGGCGCGCGGCTGATGGATGACCACACGCCCGAACCGCGCGGCCACAGCATCGAATTTCGGATCAATGCCGAAGATCCGGGCCGCGGCTTTCTGCCCACGCCCGGCCTGATCACCCGCCTTGATCCGCCTTCTGGCCCCGGCATCAGGCTGGACAGCGGGGTGGCCACCGGCTGCATCGTGCCGGGGGATTACGATTCCCTGATGGCCAAGCTGATCGTGACCGGAGCCACCCGGACCGAGGCCCTGCAGCGCGCGGCGCGGGCCTTGGCCGAATTTCGCATCGAAGGCGTCGCATCGACCCTGCCCTTTCACCGCGCGGCCATCACTCACCCGGATTTCGCGGGTGAGTTCAAGGTGCATACCGGCTGGATCGAAACCGAAGGGCCGCTGATCGCCCCTGCACCACGCGTGACACCGGCCAGTGCCGCACCCTTGATCCGGCTGGCCATCGAACTGGATGGCAAGCGGCACGAACTGGGCCTGCCCCCCGGCCTGCTGACCGCAGCCCCGGTATCTGCACCGCCAGAGCCCGAGCCCGATGGCGTCACCGCGCCGGTTTCAGGGCGGCTGACACTCTGGCTGGTGGATGACGGTGCGGCAGTCCAGCCCGGCGATGCCATCGCGGTGATGGAGGCCATGAAGATGGAAACCCGGATCGAGGCCCCGGCCGCAGGCCGCATCACCCGGCTGGCCGAGGCAGGCACAGTGCTGGCACAGGGCGCAGCACTGGCCCGGATCGGCTGATCATTCGGCCGCCAGCCGCATCGCCCCGCCGGACAGGATTTCCTGCGCCAGCCGGTCGGCGGCGGTATGGGTTGGGATGTCCCGCTCCACCGCAAGATCCAGCACATCGCGGGTGGTGCGCTGGATCACGGTCGCCCGCGCCATCCGCTCGGCCATGGTCAGCCTTTCACCCGGCAACGGGATGCCCAGCACACCCCCGGCATTGACGACGTAATCCGGGCAATACAGCACGCCGCGCGCCTGCAGCCGGTCGCCATCCTGTGGGGTTTCAAGCTGGTTGTTGGCCGCCCCGGCCACCATGCGCGCGCCCAGTTCCGGGATCGTGCGGGCGTTCAGCCCGGCGCCCAAGGCACAGGGCGCATAGACATCGGCCTGCACGCGATGCGCTGTACCCGGCGCGACTGCCTCGGCCCCGAAGCGGGCCACAGCTTCGGCCACCGCCTGCGCATTCACATCGGTCACCACCAGCCGCGCCCCTGCAGCATGCAGACGCGCCGCCAGATCCATGCCGACCTTGCCCAGCCCCTCGACCACCACCTTTGCCCCGTCCATCGGCAGGCCCAGAACCTCCAGCCCGACCTCGATGCCATAGAAAGTGCCCAGCGCCGTGACGGGCGAGGGGTTGTCGTCCGGCCCGAAGCCCATGTTGCGCACATGGGCCGTTCGGCGGGCAATGATCTCCATATCCGCGGGGCTGGTATTGCTGTCCTCGGCAGTGATGTAGCGGCCATTCAGACCTTCGACAAAGGCCCCGAAGGCCTCCAGCAGCGCGGGGGTCTTGTCTTGGCGCGGATCGCCGATGATCACCGATTTGCCCCCCCCCAGCGGCAGCCCCGCCAGCGCATTCTTGTAGGACATGCCGCGCGACAGGCGCAGAACGTCGGTCAGGGCCTCGGCCTCGGACGTATAGGGCAGCATCCGGCAGCCGCCCAGGGCCGGGCCAAGCCTGGTGTCGTGAATGGCAATGATGGCGCGCAGACCGCTGGCCTTGTCATGGCAGAAGGCCACCGTTTCATGGCCGTCAAATTCGCTGTGGGTGAATACCTGCATCCCGTCCTCCCTTGGGTTGGATCAGGCTAGGGGGCACTGCGGGAAACAGGGTTGCGCATTTGGGCATGGGTGGCGCGACCTGCGCTTATTCCATCCTTGTCGATGCGACCAAAGTGAAACAAGATAGTCGCCATCAAGAAACATGGGTTCCCTTTATGGATGATTTTGATCGCCGCATCCTTCGGGTGATCCAGACAGAGCCCGATCTGACGATCCGCGATATCGCGGATCGTATCGGGCTAAGCCATTCGCCCTGCTGGAAGCGGATTCAGGCTCTTCAGGCGCGCGGCATCCTGCGCGGCAAGCGGTGGCAACTGGACCGCGAAGCCCTTGGTCTGGATGTCAGGGCCTGGTGTATTGTAAAGCTGAAAACCCATTCACAGCAGGGGCTTGAACAGTTCGAACGTGCCGCCCGCGCCCTGCCCGAGGTGATGACACTGGCCATCCTTGCAGGGAATGACGATTACCTTCTGGAAATCGTCGCCCCCAATCTGCGCAGCTTTGAAAGCCTGATCAAGGACAGCATCCTGCGCTTGCCTGGGGTCGATCAGGTATCGTCGCGCATCGCGTTGCGTGAACTGAAATCTGATGCCCCGTTCCCTCTGTAACAGCGAATCGTGCAGACAGGCGCATCCTGTGCCAAGCTGCGCCGAACCTGTGGAGGCCCCATGCACCCGACCCGTCGCCTGATCCTTGCTGCTCCTGCCCTGTTGCTGGCCACCCGCGCCTTGGCCGAAGTGGCCGTCGGCACCACGCGGGGCCTGACCGGCAGTGCCACGTTGACGCGTGGCGCAGCGCCCAAGGCGCTGATGCCTGCCGATCCCCTGATGGTTGGCGATACCGTGGCGACAGGGGCTGCCAGCACCGCGGCGCTGGAACTGTTCACCAGCACGCAGATCCAGCTTGGCCCCGAGGCGCAGTTCCTGATCGATCAATTCAGCGCCGATCTGGGCGGGGTCATCACCGTGGGCGGCCCCATGGTGTTTGACCGGCCCGACGATCTGCCAAAGCTCGATCTGACCGTGCAATCGGCCTTTGCCCAGATCGGCGTGCGCGGAACCCGGTTCTTCGCCGGGCCACTGAACGGCACCTTCAGCGTCTTTGTCCAGCGCGGGCGCGTCAGCGTGCAGGCCGCAGGCGAAAGCCGGGAACTGGGTGCCGGTGACGGGCTTGATATTGCGGCAGCCGGGGCCGCGCCCGGACCGGTGGGACAGTGGAAGGCTCCGCGCATCGCGGCGGCCTTTGCCCTTGTGGGGCTGACGCCCTGAACCCGCACGACGCAGTCAGCCGCCAAAGACCGTCAGCCTGCCAAAGCTGCGCACCTCGATTTCGCCCAAGGGAACAAGACCCAGTCTGCGACCCAATTCCGGGCCTGCGCAAATCTGGGTGCCAAACTGCTTGTTCACCTCTTGCAGCCGCGCGGCAAGGTTCACGGCAGCACCATGAGCGGTATAGTCGATCTTGCCGCCAAACCCGACATCACCCAGCACCGCCTGCCCGACCTCCAGCCCGATCCGCGTGCGACCAAACCCGCCATGCGCGGCCCGAAACGCCTCGGTCGCGGACAGGATTTCGCGGGCGCAGGCCAGGGCTGCGGCCTCATGCCCCGGTTGATCCAGCGGTGCGTTGAACAGGGCATGGATGGAATCGCCCACCAGCTTGTCAATCATCCCGCCGTGGCGCAGCACGATGGCGCAGGTCAGGGTAAAATAGGCATCCAGCCGCGCCACCATTTCGCGCGGGCCCATTTCGGCAGTTGCGATCGAAAACCCTTCGATATCGGTGAACAGGGCGGTGATTTCCCGCGCCTCCCCCTCCAGCCGCAACAGGCCCGGATTGGCGGCCACCCGCGCCACCAGCGCCGCGGGCATCACCTGCCCCATCCGTGCCCGCAGGGCGCGCTCCGCCCGGGCGGCCAACGTGGCGCGGGCCACCAGCGCGGCCAGCAGCACCAGCAGCAGCGCGAGCCCCGGCGTAACCGGATCGACGAGCCAGCCCCCGGCATGCCACAGGGTCAGCGCGCCCGCGGCCCAAAGCCCCGCTGCCGCCAGACAGCCCGCTGCCGCCAGAGCCGGGCGCAGCCGCGCCATCATCGCAAACCCGGCAAGCCCGGCCAGCAGCACAAAGCCGGCCTCCAGCCATGCGGCCCAACCGGCGCGCGCGGGCAGGTGGCCACTGACCAGACCTTCAACCGCATCGGCCATGATCTGCACCGAAGGCGCAACCGGGCTGGCGGCGGTCGGGCGCAGCCCACCACGCTGCGGCAGGCTTGATCCCACCAGCACCATGGCCCCGTGCGGCAGATCGGCCCGCCCGGCCAGCAGTTCGGCCGCATCGACCCGCCGCGCCGCCCAGATGGCAGGGGGTGATGGCTGGATGCGCAAACTGCCCCCCTCTGCCACAAACCCCTGCGTAGCGATGCGCAGCCAGCCCGGCCCGGCCAGCACCTGACCGCCCCCCACAGCCGCCGCCAGCGCCACCGGCAGCGAGGCCTGTGCCACCCCATCCACCGCCACCCCGACCGGCACCCGGCGCACAAGCGCATCGGCATCACCCATCAGCACCATCGCAGCCCTTTGCCCCGGCAAGCTGTCGCAGGGCAGATCGGACCCTTCCGCCTGCCACAGCTCCGCCCCCCCTGCGACAGCCAGATGCGGATCGGGCAGCGGCGGGCCACGCCGATCAGTCAGCAGAAATCCCAGCACTGCCGGAAGTGCCTGCAGACCGCGCGCAAGTGCGGCGGTTTCGGGCCTGTCGCAACTGCCCGCAAACAGCAGATCAAACCCCACGACGCGCGGCTGCGACGCGGCAATCCGGGCGGACAGCCGGGCGGTCGAAATGCGATCCCAGACCCGGCCCAGATCATCCTGCGCGCCGATATCGACCACCACCGCCCGCCGGTCAGGCAACAGGGGCAGCGCCAGCAGCACCCGGTCGAACACCCGTTCCTGCCATAGCCGCAGGCCCTCGGGCGGGCGGGCAAAGATCAGCGCCAAAGCCAGCACTGCCCCCAGAACCGCCAGCGCCCAGCCGCGTTTCATGCCGCAGGGTCCGCCGCCTGCAGCAGCGCGGCCACCGCGACCTGCCAATCTTCCCCCTGTCGGGTGATGGCCCCCGCCTCTTGCAGCGATTGCAGCGCCCGGTTCACCTTGGGGCGGCTGGCCCCCAGCACGGCGGCCAGTTCACCCTGACTGATTTCAAACCGCAATACAGCATGGTCGGGCAGATCATCGCCATTGATCTGGCGCAGGGTGAACAGCAGGAAGCGCGCCAGCCGCGCCTCAAGCTGATACAACGCGATACCTTCCAGCTGTTCGGTGGTTTCGCGCAGGCGCCGACAGAAATAGCGCGCAGCCGCCATGCCCAGTTCGGGATGGGCCGCGGCCAGGGCGGCAAAGCGCGCGCGATCCAGCACCCAGCCGGTTGTCGCCGCCACGGCCATGGCATCGGCGGAACGCGGATCACCATCGACAAGGGCAAATTCGCCCAGGGTATCGCCCGGTTCGGCATGGCGCAGGATCAGTTCGCGCCCCTGGGGCGTCAGCAATGTCAGCTTCACCCGACCGGATGCCAGTGCCACCATCCAATCCCCGGGATCGCCACGCTGGAACAGCAGCTCGCCCGCATGCCAACTGCGCCGCTGCGCCATCCCGGCCAAAGCCGCCAGCGCCTCATCGCCCAGACCTGAGAACAGATCGAAGGACCGCCAGAAGGATGGCTTTGGTGATGTGGGCTCCATTCCCCGCTCCCTTGCTCGGCTCGGGCCATGCTGCGCGAGAAAACCCCACCGCCGCAAGCCTGTTCCACCGGGAACAGCGCAGGGCCGCCACATCCGGCACAACAGACCCATGAAGACGACCAAACCCCAACCCTGACAGAAGGATCAAGATCATGGCTGACATCATCGGCTCCAACAGCACCACCATCGGTGACATCCTGGATGACCGCTTCACCTTCGGTGTGCCCGGCTTCCGCAATGACAAGATTTCACTGCTGGCTGGCAATGACCGTGCGCTCATCACCGATGGCAATGACACAGTGTTCGCAGGCACCGGCAATGACATCATAGAGGATGGCGCGATGCCGCTGATCGGATCGGGCGATGACTCGATCCTTGGTGAAGGCGGCAATGACACGATCATCGCTGGCGAAGGCCGCGACACGATCGATGGCGGCACCGAAACCGATCTGGTGGATTACAGCCGCTCCACCGCCGGCGTGAATGTGGATCTGACGCGCACCGGCGCGCAAAGTGGCGGCTTTGCCCAGGGCGATGTGCTGCGCCAGATCGAAAACATCACCGGCAGCGGCTTCAACGACACCATTGCTGGCAATAGCGAAAACAACCAGATCACCGGCGGAGCCGGGCGTGACAATCTGTCGGGTCGCGGCGGCATCGACCGCATCTTTGGCGGCAGCGGCAACGACACCATCTCGGGCGGATCGGAAAATGACCGTCTGGAAGGCGAGGCCGGCAATGACAGCATCTCGGGCGACAGCGGCCGCGACAACCTGTTCGGCGGAGATGGCCATGACACCCTGAAAGGCGGCACCGAGGGCGATTTCATCAGCGGCGGGGCCAATAATGACCGGCTGGAAGGTGAAGATGGCAATGACACCCTGAATGGCGGCAGCAATGACGACCTGATCTTCGGCGGCATCGGCGACGATTCGATCACCGGCGATGTCGGGAATGACACTGTCGATGGTGGCGCGGGTGCCGACCGGATCGATCTGGGTCAGGGCAATGATCTGATGCGCCTGACCAGCGCCCGTGAAGCCGATTTCATCAATGGCGGCTTTGCCGGCTCTGACACCATCGACTTCACCGCCCTGACCCAGCGGTTTGTGCTTGTGGGGCAGGTGAATACCATCGGCGTGAACGGCCGGTTCGGCGCGGTGCAATACACAGGGTTTGAAAATGTGATCGGAACCGGCAATGCCGATGCGATCACCGGGGACACGGCGGCGAATATGCTCGATGGCGCAAATGGCAATGACAGGCTGCTGGGCCTGGGTGGGGCCGACACGCTGAAGGGCGGCGAAGGGCTTGATACGCTTGAAGGTGGCGATGGCGTGGACAGCCTGCTGGGCGGCAATCACAATGACCAGATTTTCGGTGGCAACGAAGGCGACCGCCTGCTGGGCGAGGCGGGTGCAGACCGGCTGAATGGCGATGCAGGCAACGACACGCTGTCCGGCGGCACCGAGAATGACACGATGAGCGGTGGCAATGATGCCGATCTGATGTCGGGCGGCACCGGAAATGACGTGATGGCGGGTGATGCGGGCATCGACACGATGAACGGGGATGCCGGCAATGACACCATGACCGGCGGCACCGGCAACGATACGATGAATGGCGGGACCGAAAACGACCGGATCGACGGCGGCGCAGACAACGACCTGCTGCGCGGCGATGGTGGCAATGACACGATCATCGGCGGGACGGGCAGCGACACGATGGATGGCGGCACTGGTGCGGATACCTTCGTGTTCCTCACGACCGCCGACTCGGTCAACTCGCTTTCGGCAACCGACCGCATCACCCGGTTCGAGATCGGTCAGGACAAGATCGACCTGTCGGCCATCGGGCTGGACGGCGATGCCGAGTTCCACATGCCTCTGGTGGCGGATGGGGCCGGGGCGATCCTGACCACACTGATCGGCGGCGCGACGGTGGTCAGCGTCTTCACCAACAACGATGCCGCCCCCGATCTTGTGTTCCAGATCGACGCGCTGACCGGTGGAACGGCGCTGACCGAGGCTGACTTCCTGTTCTGATCCCCTCTGACAGGCAGTCGCAGCCCCCGGCCCCGCAAAGGGCCGGGGGTTTTTCATGGTCAGTCCTGATAGCCCGCGCCAAGCGCCGCGCGCAGCGTGTCGCGCGGGTTCAGGCCAAAGCGCGCCTTGTAGCTTTCGGCAAAGCGGCCGAAATGCTGAAACCCCCATCGCAGGGCCACGCCCGTCACTGTGCAGCCAGGCCCCGCGGCCATCAGATCGGCATGGGCACGCAGCAACCGCTGATCGCGCCAAAAGCCGAGCGGTGTCATGTCGCGATGCTGGCGGAAGGCCAGTTGCAGCCCGCGTGCCGAAGTGCCTGCCGCCTGCGCGATCTGGTCCAGCGTCAACGGCTGATCAAGATGCGCCTCGATGAAGTTCTCTGCCAGACGCAGATGGCGCGGGCGCGGTGCGGCGCGGCGACGGCCCAGATGCGCGGCATGGTCATGGCGGTGGCTGTCCAGAAGGCCTGACAGGATCGTCGCCTCCAGCTGTCGCCCCATCAACCCCTGCAGGGGGGCGGCCCCGGCATCGGCTTCGGCGACCAGCCACAGCACCAGCCGACGCAGCGCCGCACCGGCACCCTGTGTCAGATCCAGCGCACCGTGAAAGGTCAGCGGATGATCGGGCATCGCGCTAAGCTGCGTCGCCAGATGCGCCTGCATCGCGGCCCGGTCGATCCGCAACAGCACCTGACGCGTGCCCTCTTCCCAGATCATCGTCGTGGGCTGATGTGGATTGAGCACCGCTGCCCGGCGCGGATCGCTGACATAACGCTCTGCCCCGTGCGAAATGGCTGCCGCCCCAGACAGCGGGATCTGCACCA
This sequence comes from Gemmobacter denitrificans, assembly GCF_036964905.1. Taxonomy (NCBI): domain Bacteria; kingdom Pseudomonadati; phylum Pseudomonadota; class Alphaproteobacteria; order Rhodobacterales; family Paracoccaceae; genus Gemmobacter; species Gemmobacter denitrificans. The sequence continues at coordinate 229,677 of NZ_JBALHR010000003.1, read as the reverse complement.
GATAAAACCCGCCCAGCTCGCCCGGGGAAATCACGGTCTTGGCCCCATATTCGATATAGTTCAGCGACAGCCGCGCCCCGGGCAGATGATGCTGCCGGGCCGCGAACTGGCCGTGCAGCACATCCAGACGGTGATCGCAGAACACCCGCGCCACACGGTCCCGCGCCTCATCCAGATCGCGGCTTTCAAACAGAAGATGCGCTGCCAATGGCCTTGGGTCCATGTCCGTCCCCGTGGTCCGATCCTTAGTCCTGCGGCAGTCAGCCTATCACAGGCGCATGACAGCGGGCGGCCCGCGCATCGATTTTTTCGTTTTGCGGATAGTGCCCGCCTTTACCGGATAGCGCCCGCACCCGGCAGGCCGGACCATCCTTGAAATTCAAAACAAAACAGGGAGCGGCGCGATGCGCGGATTGCAAGGCAAGGTGGCGATCATTCCGGGGGGGCTGACCAAGATCGGTCAGGCGGTGGTGGATCGGCTGCGGGCAGAGGGGTGCCGGGTGATGGTGGCCGATCTGGCCGATTCGGGCGCTGCTGCCGAAGATCTGGCCTATGCCCGTTGCGACCTGCAAAGCGATGACGAGATCGCGGCTCTGGTAGCGGCCACTTTGGCCCGCTGGGGCCGGATCGACTTTCTGGTGAACGTCGCCTGTTCCTATCTGGATGATGGCGCAAACAGCCCCCGCGCCGATTGGCTGAAGGCGCTGGACGTGAACCTTGTGGGCTCGGTCATGCTGATGCAGGCGGCGCGGGCGGAACTGGCGCGGAACAAGGGGGCGATTGTCAATTTCGGGTCCATCTCGTCGCGCGTGGCGCAGACCGGGCGTTGGCTTTACCCGGTATCGAAGGCCGCGATCCTGCAGTTGACGCGCAATCAGGCCATGGACCTGGCACCGGACGGCATCCGGGTGAACGCCGTATCCCCCGGCTGGACATGGTCGAACATCATGGATCAGCTGACCGGGGGGGACCGCGCCAAGACCGATGCCGTCGCGGCGCCGTTTCACCTTCTGGGCCGGGTGGGTGACCCGGAAGAAGTGGCCAGCGCCGTGGCCTTCCTTTTGTCGGATGAGGCAAGCTTCATCACCGGCACCGATATCCGGGTGGATGGTGGCTACACCACCATGGGGCCGGAACAGGCAGAGTCGGCCATTCCGAAACTGATGGCCCCGAACTGAAAGCGCCAAGGCAACCAGCTTTGCGCGGGGTGTCCGCGTCGGATGCCTCCGGCGGGGATATTTGATCCAAGATAGCGACAGGGAGAAGAAACGATGCGGAAAATCACAATCATCGGCGGCGGACAATCGGGATTGCAGCTGGGGATCGGGTTGTTGCAGGCCGGGCATCAGGTGCGGATCGTCCAGAACCGCGATGCGGCAGACATTGCGTCCGGGCGGGTATTGTCCAGCCAGTGCATGTTCGATCAGGCCGTACAGAACGAACGCGATCTGGGCATTGATTTCTGGGCAGACACCTGCCCGCCGGTGGAGGGCATCGCCTTTGCCGTTCCGGCCCCAGATGGCAGTGGCAAGGTAATCGACTGGGCGGGGCGGCTGGACAGGCCGGCCTATTCGGTGGATCAGCGGGTGAAAGTACCGCGCTGGATGGCAGAGTTCACCCGGCTGGGCGGCCAGATGGTGATCGCCGATGCCGGGATCGCCGAACTTGAACACTATACCCGCAGCGATGATCTGGTCATCGTTGCATCGGGCAAGGGCGAAATCGGCAAGCTTTTCGCCCGGGATGCCGCGAAATCGGCCTATGACAAGCCGATGCGGGCGCTGGCACTGACCTATGTGACAGGGATGGAGCCGCGGGCCGAACATTCGGCCGTAAACTTCAACCTGATCCCCGGCGTGGGCGAATATTTCGTCTTTCCGGCCCTGACAACCTCTGGCCCCTGCGAGATCATGGTGTTCGAAGGTATCCCCGGCGGCCCGATGGATTGCTGGGCCGAGGTGAAGACGCCGGAACAGCATCTGGCCATGTCAAAGCGCATCCTCGACACCTACCTGCCATGGGAGGCCGAGCGCTGTCGCAACATCGCGCTGAGCGATGACAATGGCATCCTTGCCGGCCGCTTTGCCCCGACGGTGCGCCATCCCGTTGCCACGCTTCCGTCCGGGCGCAAGGTGCTGGGGCTGGGTGATGCGGTCTGCCTGAACGATCCGATCACCGGGCAGGGATCGAACAATGCCAGCAAGGCGGCGGCGATCTATCTGCGGCGGATCCTGGCCCATGGCGACCGCACCTTTGACGAGGCCTGGATGCAGGGCACCTTCGATGCCTATTGGGATTACGCGCAATGGGTGGTTGGCTGGACCAACATGATGCTGCTGCCACCGCCGCCCTTCATCCTGAACATCATGGGCACCGCCTGTATCGAGCCGCGGCTGGCCCGTCGCATCGCCAATGGTTTCAACGATCCGCGCGATTTCTTTCCGTGGTTTGCCGATCCCGCCGCAGCCGAGGCCTATCTGGACGATCTGAAGGCGGCCTGAGATGAGCGTGATCGACCCCGCCGCCTTTCGCGCTGCCATGGGCCGCTTTCCCAGTGCGGTGACGATCGTCACCACCGGGCAAGGGGCAGACTGGCGCGGCATCACCGCCACCGCCGTCTGTTCGGTAACAGCCGATCCGCCCAGCCTTCTGGTCTGCCTGAACCGGGCGACCGGCACCTGTGCCATGCTGCGCGACAGCGGGCGCTTTGCGGTGAACCTGCTGGCCGAGGCAGATCAACCGCTCGCCCTGCGCTTTGCAGGTGCGGGCGGCGTGACAGGGGCCGAGAAATTCGCGCAGGGTGACTGGCAGGCAGATGCGGCCGGTGTGCCGGTTCTGTGCAGCGCGCTGGTTGCGCTGTCCTGCGCGGTGTCCGAGGTGATGGAGGCGGGCAGTCATACCGTCTTTATCGGAGAGATCACCGCCGCACGGGACGGCGACGGCCCGGCCCTGCTGTATGAACAACGAAGGTTCCACAGGCTGATGCCGTTGTGACGAAAGGCGCCCCGCGGGGCGCCTTTTGCATCAGGCAAAGCTGCGGATGGTCTGCAAGGCACCGTCCAGCGCCTTGCCCTCTTCATCCTGCAGGGCGGATTCGCGCAGGCGGCGGGCCCAGTCGGCGGCATCGGCCCGGCCTTGCACCAGCGCGATCCCTTGCAGAACCCGGTCAAACTTGGAAGTTCCGCGGGCATGGGTATCGGAATAACCCTTGATGAGCCGACGGCATTTCAGCACCTCGACCGCCAGATCGTAATCCGTTGCCAGAAGGTCGGTCGCCCGCGCCAGCCAGGCATCCAGATGCGCCATTTCCTGGGCATGGCGCAAGGTGCGCAATCGCCAGAACCGCAGCCCGCCCAGGACATACAGCATCAGGAAGCTGGGCAACGTATCGGTGCGCACCCGGCGGCCCTTGTTGAACCACCGTTCCAACCGCGCCATCCAGACCGGGCTGGCCTGCACCTTGCGCCCCAAGGCGGCGGGAAAAAGCCCCACGATTTCCTCTGGCCCCGGATGCATGAATTCCGTCAGCTGCAAAAGCCGGTCGTCCCTGGCCCCCATTTCCTTGCGGATCCGGGCAAAGCGCGCTGCACGGGTTTTCAGATCGGCAACCCGGATCACATCATCATAAGCCATGGCATTGGCCACATATTTCGCGGCCATGGTGGTAAAGGCGTAATCGCGCTCGGCCCGGTCTTGCCGCGCCAAGGCCTCAAGCCGGGCCAGATAATCGGCGGCATAATCCGGTCCCTGAAAATCGGTCACTTTCTGCAGGCCCGCCTGCGCCAGCGCTTGTGCGGCTGCGGGCAAACCAGCCAGCCGAGCCTCCAGCGCCGCCCAGACCGGCCGCAGATGATCGGGCACCAGAACCTTTGCCTTGCCCTCGGGCTTTTTATGCGCCGCCGGAGCCGAATGGCCCTGCGCTGCATCAAATCCCACTGCAAAGGCGCGCAGGCTGGCCTCGACCCCTTTGCCACTGGCCCGGATAGCCTCTTCAAAGGCCGCACGCGGGAAGGGCAGCGCCCCCGATCCTGCCAGACCGCCAAACAGGCTTGCCGAAATGACAGAGCCCGCGCCCACAGCCAACCGTTCAAAATCAGCCATGATCAGGCGCTGCGCCGCGATCTCCGCTGCCGCGCGCACTTCGTCGGACGATGCAATCCCATCGCCCGGCACCATCTTTTCCGAGACGGCCAGCGCGCGATGGGTCGAGGCGATCAGCACCGTCCGATCCGGCGTGACAAAGCCGCGCAGGATCGCACGGCCCGCCTCCATCATCTCTGCGGCGATCATCACATCAACATCGCCCGCCGCGGGGGCCAGCGAAAACACCGGCATCGGCCCGCCGGTCCATGGTGCCATTTCGACATAGTAGATCGTGGCCCCGGTGCGCTGCGCCACCCCGGCCACCGATGTCGCCTGTGCCGCATAGCCGTTGGCCCGGGCCAGATCCTCGATCCAGCCGGTCAGCACACCGCCGCCCTGCCCGCCCACGGCCAGTACCGCCAGCTTGATGATCTGACCCAGGGCTGCATCGGGCGCGCGGGGGGTAAAGCTGTCTTGCAGGGTCATGCGGGCTCTCCAAAGCGGATGCGTTTCGCGGCGCGGCGGGTTTGCAACCAGCCAATGACCCGGGCGCGGAAGGCGGCCCAGCGGGCCTCCCACCTTCCGGGGTTATGCACCACATCGGCCCGGTAAAAACTGGGGCACAGCACGGCGGCGTCTGCCACCTCGCCGCAATTGCCGCAGCCCACACAGGTCTGATCAATGCTGGCCACCGGGTCATCACGCAGCGGATCGTCCAGCCGCTTCAGCGACAACGAGGGGCAGCCCGACAGGCGGATACAGGCGTGATCCCCGGTGCAGACATCCTCATCCACGCCAAAGCGCGGGGCCTCGACCCGGCGGCCTTCCCGGATCGCCTGCGCGCGCAGTGGCTTTTCCCGCCGCTGTTTGTTCAGCATGCATTCGGATGAGGCGACAATGACCTTCGGCCCCTTTTCCGGCGTGGTCAGCGCCTCTTCAAAGATCGCGCGCAGCTTGGGCACATCATAGGTGCGATCGACATGGCGGATCCATGTCACCCCCACCCCTTCCAGCGCCTTGGGGATCGGATTGTTGGTCGCCTTGCTGGGATTTTTGGCCCGTGACGACAGCACATCCTGCCCCCCGGTCGCGGCGGAATAGAAGTTGTCCACCACCACGGCCACGGAATCCGATTTGTTGAACACCATATTGCCGATGGAGCTGGACAATCCGTTGTGCCAGAACCCGCCATCGCCCAGGATCGACAAGGGCCGCCGTTCCCCACCCCCGTCAAAGGCGGCATTGGCGGCGGGGCCCAGACCATAGCCCATGGTGGCGCCGCCGATTTCGAACGGGGGCAGCGATGCGAACAGGTGGCAGCCGATATCGGCGGTGATCTGCAGCTTGCCGGTCTTGCGCTGCGCCAGTTTCAGCGCGGCAAAGATCGGGCGTTCCGGGCAGCCGGTGCAGAACCCCGGCGGGCGGATCGGCACAGTCTGCGACAGGTCGGGGATGGCTGGCAGGGTAAAGTTCGGCGCACGCACCTGACCCGGCAGAATCTCGGGCGCTTCGGCCCTGAGAAAGGCACCGATCCCGTCCAGCAAGACCTGGCCCGTATATTCACCCGCCATCGGCAGCATGTCCTTGCCATGCAGGCGCACGGGGCTTTGCGCACGATAGAGATAGGTGGACAGCTGCTGTTCGATGAATTCGGGCTGGCCTTCCTCGATCACCAGAAGGGCGCGCTTGCCTGCGGCGAAGGCCAGAAATTCCGGCGCCACCAGCGGATAGGTGACATTGAGCACATAAAGCGGGATCTGGCTGTTGCCATGCAGATCGGCCAGTCCCAGCCGCTGCAGCGCCCGGATCGCGCTGTTATACATGCCCCCCTGCAGCACAAGGCCCACCGGGCCATCCGCGCCCATCCGTTCATTCAGGCCCTGCTCCACGATAAAGCGTTCGGCGGCGGGCCAGCGGTTGTTCACCTTGTCCTGTTCGTGCCGGTAGGACATCGGCGGCAGCACCACGCGGGCGAAATCCGATTGCGGGTTCGACAGCGCCGCACGGACCGAAAGCGGCGGCGGGCGGTTGTCACGGGTCTGGAAACTGCCGGTCACATGGCAGGACCGGATCCGCACCATCAACATGACCGGCGTATTGCTGGCCTCGGACAGGGCGAACCCGTCCCCGACCGCCTTGACGATGGACGGCAGATTGGGGCGCGGGTCCAGCAGCCAGAATTGCGATTTCATCGCAAAGGCATGGCTGCGCTCCTGCATGATGCTGGAGCCTTCGCCATAATCTTCGCCCACGATGATCAGCGCCCCGCCATTCACCCCCGAGGAAGCCAGATTGGCCAGCGCGTCCGAGGCAACATTGACGCCGACTGATCCCTTGAAGGTGACCGCACCGCGAATGGGGTAATGGACACTGGCCGCCAGCATCGCCGCCGCCGCTGCCTCATTCGCATTGGCCTCGAACCGGACCCCCAGTTCTGACAGAAGGTCTTCGGCATCGGCCAGAACATCCATCAGGTGGCTGATGGGTGCCCCCTGATAGCCGCCGACATAGCCCACGCCATTTTCCAGCAGTGCCTTTGTGATGGCCAGAATGCCTTCGCCGGTGAAGGTGGCCCCGGCACCCAGCCGCAGATGTTCCACCTCTGCCTTGAATGATCGTTCGGCCATCGGGCCCCCTGTCAGAAATCGTGTTTGCGGATATTGGCCAGCATGGTTTGCAGCGTCGCCACAAAGGCGCGGCGCTGGTCATCGGGGATGCCACGGAACAGCTGCTGTTCTGCCATCGCCATATGCGGCCAAAGCGTATCAAAGGCCGCGCGCCCGGCCTCGGTGATGAAGATGCGGGTGGCGCGGCTGTCGGTGGCATCAGCCTCGCGGCGTACCAGCCCATCGGCCTCCAGCTGGTCCAGCGCGCGCGACAGCGTGCTTTGCTCCACCACCGTATAGACCGCCAGATCGCGGATCAGCGGCCCATCGACCACCGACAGCACGGCAAGCGAACGCGCCTTCGGCGTGGTCAGCCCAAGGGCGGCCAGTTCTTCGCGGAAACTGGCATTATAGCGCCCCATGATCCGGTTCATCAGATAGGGGGCGAAATGCTGCAGGCCGATTTCGCCCAGCCGGGGTGGGGTTTCTTCACTCATGCACCAAGCCTCTTTGCCGCGTTGAACCCCGATCCGCCGCCAAGTCCGGGGCCGGGATGGGTTGAGGCACCGATATGGTGCAAGCCCCTTACCGGACAAGCGCCCGGCGTATGGGCAAAGGGGCGCCACAGGAAGAACTGATCCAGACCGCAATACCCGCCATAGGGATCGCCGCCCACCAGATTCATGTTCATCGCCTGCAGATCGGCGGGGGAACAGGCGCGGCGGGTCAGCTTGATCGCCGCGAAATTCTTGATGTGGCGGGCGAGGATCGCCTCGATCCGGTCGGCAAAAGCCTCACGCGTGGCAACCGACCATGTGCCATCTGTGGCAATTTCCCCCGCCGCATCGCCCTTGATGATCCGCGGCGCATCGGGGATCTGCAGCCAGAGTACTGCCTTGCCCTCGGGGGCGCGGGTCGGGTCCAGCCGCGAGGGTTGGCCCACGCAGATCGTGGGCACAGCGGGCAGCAAGCCGCGCTCCGCCTCGTTCGCGGATCGGGAAACGGCGTCGATCCCGTCGGACAGATGGATCAGCGCCACATCCTCCAGCCCCGGGCTGGCCCATTCTGGAACCCGGTCCAACGCATAGTGCAGCTGAAAATTACCCCGCCCATGGCGGAAGCTGCGGATCGCCTCGGCCTCGGCGGCTGGGGCATCCAGCAGCCGGCCCCATAATTGCCCCGGCGTGACCGAAGCCAGCACATTGCGGGCGGCGATCTCCTCGCCACTGGCCAGCCGCACGCCGGTCACCCTGCCATCGCGCGTCAGGATGCGGGCCACATCGGCCCCGGTGCGCATCTGCCCGCCATTCGCGACGATAAGCCTGCGGAAGGCCTCGACCGCCTGCCCTGCCCCCCCCTTCACCACAGGGGCCCCTGCCGCCTCCAGCGCAAAGGCGATCACCTTGCCCATCTGGCCCGATGTGGCGCTTTCGGGCGTCAGCCCGCAATGCAGCACCCAAGGCGCCCATAGCGCCTGAACCAGCGGGCTCTGATACGCTTCGAGCCAGCCGCGTGCCGGGATCAGCGCACGGCCAAACCATGCGGCAAGCCCGCGCAAGCCCCGCCGCCGCACCTGCCCCAGCATCAGCTTCAGCATGGGCCAGGACCACAGATCGCCGCCCAGAAACGCGAACAGGAAAGGGGCGTCTGCCTCGATCCCGCCGACATCGCGGCCATGCGCCGCGCCATCGCCGGGGGCAAGGGCGTCAAACGCCCGGATGTTCGCCGCCCGGTCCATCCCCAGCACCAGCGCCGATCCATCCGGGCGCAGCACCGCCGTGGGGTGGGCCGTGTGGCAATATTCCATCCCGTGGCGGGCCAGATGCGGCCCCAGCACCGCCCCGGCAGGCGAGGTCATGAACAGCACGAAAGTGGCGGCCATCACATCATGGGTGAAGCCGGGGATCAGCTCTTCTGTCCGCAGGCACCCGCCGAAGCGGTCTTCCCGCTCCAGCACCAGAACGCGGTCCCCCTTGATCGACAGAAGTGCCGCCGCGACCAGCGCGTTGATCCCCGACCCGATGATGATGTGATCGACCACCATCGCCTTATGCCTTCGGCACCAGCGCCAGCGCACGGATCGGCGACCCGGTGCCTTGCTTGATCTTCAGCGGAGCGGCAATCAGGATCGCCCCCTTGGCGGGCAACCGATCCAGATTGGCGAGACTGGCCAGACCGAAGCAATTGTTCTTGTGCAACAGGTTATGCGCCGGAAACGGCGGGGTCATGCCGCCTGCCTGCCCGGCATCGGTGCCGATGCACTGGCTGCCCCACCCCACGATGCCCTTGCCCAGCAGATAGTCGATCACCTCGGCCGTCGGCCCCGGGGTATGCGGTCCGGTGGCATCGGCGTTCAGGAACAGCGCCTCGTCATGCGCGCGCTTGTCCCAATCCGACCGCAGCACCACCCATTCGCCCGCATTGATCGGGCCATGTTTGGCCTCCCAGTCCTGCACATGCTGAACCGACAGCAGGAAATCCGGGTTCGCCGCACATTCGGCGCTGAAATCCAGCACATTCACCGGCGCAACCAGCCGCTGCACCGACAGGGTGTCGGTATAGCCATCAGGATAATCCTTGCCGGTGATCCAGTGGTGCGGCGCGTCGAAATGCGTGCCGCTGTGTTCGCCCAGTTCCAGCCAGTTCCACGCCCAGAACGGGCCATCCTGATCATATTCGCTGATCCGGTGAATCTTGATCGGCGGCGTATCACGGGCGAAATCCGGCGGCAGTTTCAGCAGTGGGGTTTCCGGCCCCAGAACGCCCGAACAATCCACCACCTCGATCCCGCCGGACAGGATCATGGCACCTAGCTGGCCCAGCACGGCCTGTGAAGTCATCTGAACTCTCCCTGAATGGCGATCGCGTCTGCTGGCGACCATCGCATGAGAATCACACTAGACAGATTTATATGCGTTTGCAAATATCATTGCAGAACAGGGAGCAATCAAGATGGCGCAAAGCCTCGACGCGGTCTTCATTGGGGCTGGGCACAACGCGCTGGCCTGTGCGCTGCATCTGGCCAGCAAGGGCTGGAAGGTCGGGGTTTTTGAACAGGCCCCCGTCGCGGGCGGCGCGATAAAGACCGGGGAATACACTCTGCCCGGTTTCCGACATGACTGGGCGGCCATGAACCTGTCGCTTTTCGCCGGATCCCCGTTTTTCAAGGCGCACGGCGCTGAACTTCAGCGTCATGGCCTTGAATTCGTACCGGTTTCCCGGCCTTTTGCCTCCAGCTTTGCGGATGGCAGCTGGGCCGGGGTGTCCACCGACATGTCGGAAACGACCGGGTCTCTGGCTGCCCATTCCGCCGCCGATGCTGCGCGCTGGCAAGACCTGATTGCCGGGTTCAGCGCCGAGGCGCCCCATCTTTTCGGCCTGCTGAGCAGCCGCATGAATTTGTATGCACTTGCATACTTCATGTTCAAAACGATTCGCGCCAAAGGGCTGGGCGGCACGCTGGACCTGGGCCGTTTCCTGCTGGAATCGCCGCGCAGCTGGCTGGAGCGGACCTTTGAACACCCGAAGACCCGTGCCCTGCTTGCCGCCTGGGGCATGCATCTGGATTTCGCCCCCGACATTTCGGGCGGCGCCTTGTTCCCCTATCTGGAAGGCATGGCCGGGCAGGCCTTTGGAATGGCCATCGGGCGCGGTGGGGCCGATACGATCACCCGCGCCCTGGTTGCAGCCATCAGGGCGCGCGGGGGCATTGTGGAATGTGGCGCAGCCGTCTCCCGCATCGACCACAGTGGCGGCAAGGCCAGCGGCATCACCCTTGCCGATGGCCGCCGCATTGGCGCGGCCCGCGCGGTGATTGCGGGCGTCGCCCCCCGCGCGCTGCCCCGACTGACCGGTGGCATCACCCCGGGTTTTGATCGCGCCATGGCCGAATACCGCCATGCCCCCGGCACCATGATGGTGCATCTGGCCACCCAATCCCTGCCGAACTGGCGGGCTGACCGACGACTGCAGGACTATGCCTATGTGCATCTGGCCCCAAGCCTTGACCAGATGGCCCGGACTTATGCGCAGGCACAGGCCGGGCTTTTGCCGGATGAGCCGGTCATCGTGGTGGGCCAGCCCACCGCCATAGACCCGACCCGCGCCCCTGCGGGCCAGCATGTGATCTGGCTGCAGGTCCGCATGGCCCCCGGGCACATCGCCGGGGATGCCGCGGGGCAGATCAGCGCAACCGACTGGGCGCTCGCGGCCGCCCCCTTTGCCGATCGCGCGCTGGATATCGTCGAGACCCATGCCCCCGGCTTTCGTGCCGGCATATTGGCCCAACGCATCGTCTCCCCCGCCGAACTGGAGGCCGAAAACCCCAATCTTGTGGGTGGCGATCAGGTTTGCGGCAGCCACCATCTGGCCCAGAACTTTCTGTTTCGGCCCGTCCGGTCCCATGCGGACGGGTCCACTCCGATCCGGAACCTGTTTCTTACCGGCGCGGCCGTCTGGCCCGGCGCGGGAACGGGGGCCGGATCGGGCTTTCTTCTGGCACGACATCTCGCCGGCAAATGACAAACGACAAAACCAACAGGGAAACCAAGATGAACTTCAGTCGCCGCAGCCTGCTGCAATTATCCGCCGCCACGACAGCCCTTGCCGCCTTTGGCCTGCCCGCAAGCGCCGCCATCGACGAATTGGTGATCGCCTATAACGTCAACCTGCCCAGCTGGGACCCGACGGTCGGCCCCAGTGCAGTAAACCCCACCATTCAGGGGCTGTACCAGTCGGTCTTTGACCAGTTCATCCTGCAGCAGCCCGATCTGAGCCCCGCCCCTGGCCTGCTGACGGAGTGGGGCTGGTCCGAAGACCGCAAACAGGTCTGGATGACCGTGCGCGAAGGCGTCACCTGGCATGATGGCAGCCCCTTCACCGCCGAGGATGTGGCCTGGAGCCTTGCCCGTGTCGCCAAACCCGAAACCGGATCGCCAATCCAGTTCGTCTGGGGCACGCTGGCCAATCACCGGGTCGAGGGCAACAAGGTCATCGCCGATGTGATGCAGTTCGACCCGACGATCTTCAAATGGATGTACTTCCTGACGGGATATGTGCTGCCCAAGGCCTATTACGAAAAGGTTGGGGCCGAAGGGTTCGAAGCCGCCCCGATCGGCACCGGCCCCTATATGGTGGAGAAATTCGAACGCAACGCCTTTGTCCGTCTGAAGGCGAACCCGAATTACTGGGGTGGCAAGCCCGATTTCGACACCGTGACCATCAAGTTCGTGACCGACGCCGCCGCGCGGGTGGCCGAAGTGGAATCCGGCAATGCCCATGTCACGCTGGAAGTGCCCTATGAGGAATTTGATCGCCTGAAGGCCAGCCTGGGCGGCATCGCGGCCCCGGTCAGCGATATCGGAATGATCTTCCTCAATGACATCGAGGTGATGACCGACCCCAATGTGCGCAAGGCGGCGGCGCTGGCCATCGACAAGCAGACCATCATCGACCGGCTGCTGTCGGGCTATGGGGTGGCCATCGATACGCTGCAGACGCCCGCCTATGCCGCCTATGACGCAGAGATCAAGGTGGGCTACGATCCGGCCAAGGCCGCTGAACTGCTGGCCGCCAGCGGCTATGGCCCCGACAATCCTGTCAAGTTCAAGATCCAGACCACCAAGGGGTTCAAGCCCAAGGATTATGAAATGGTGCAGGCGATCGTGGGCCTGTGGCGCAAGGTCGGGATCGAGGCAGAGATCGAGGTTTACGAAATCGCCAAGCATTACGAATTGCGCGCCGCAGACCAGCTTGCCCCCGCCGCCTTCTACAACTGGGGCAATTCGGTGGGCGATCCGACCACCTCGACCGGGTTTGCGATGTTCGGCCCCTCGCCGCACAGCGTCTGGGATGGCGAGGACCTGATCGGCATGATCGGCCCGCTTTGGGGAGAGGCGGATGAAGCCAAACGGATCGAGGGCTGGAAGGCCGTGGACCGCCATATCGCGGAAAATGCGCTGGTGATCCCGCTGCTGCAATATGTGCAGCCCATCCTGCACGCGCCGGGTGTGAGCGTGACGCCGCATGCTTCGGGTGCCCTGCTGCCCCATCTGATGAAGCGGGCCTGATCTGCAGGCCACCGGGGGCTTCGCGCCCCCGGATCCCCGCGGGATATTTGGACCAAGATAAAGGCAGGCTGCGCAGGGGCGCGGACGGGAGAGGCATGTGTTCTGGCAAAGGTTGATCGGGCGGATTGGCACCACGGCGGTAACGCTGATCGGGGTGGCAGTGATCGTCTTCGTGGTGATCCGGGTGGTGCCCGGCAATCCGGTGGCAATGATGCTGCCCCCCGGCGCAACCGAGGCCGATGTGGCGCGGCTGACCGCGCTTTACGGTTTGGACAAATCGATCCCGGCGCAATTCCTGATCTGGGGTCAGGGGGTGTTGCAGGGCGATTTCGGCCTGTCGATCACCACCCGCCAGCCAGTGCTGGATCTTGTGCTGGGGCGTCTGCCTGCCACGCTGGAGCTTTCGGTCATGGCGCTGGTCATGGCTGTGGCGCTTGGCGGCATGGCCGCGCTGACCGGCACAAGGCTGCGCGGCACGAGGGCCGAAGGTGCGATCGACATCGCCAATGGTGTGGCGCTTTCGGTGCCGGATTTTCTGTGGGGGCTGGCGCTGATCCTGCTGTTCGGGGTTTTGATGCCGGTCTTTCACATTTCGGGCCGGGTGACGCCATCGCTCGATCTGCCTTTCACCACCGGGTTTTACCTGTTCGAAAGTCTGATCCGGCTGCGGTTCGATCTCTGGGCCGATATTGTCAGCCATATGCTGATGCCGGCCTTGGCGCTGGCGATCCCGCTGGCCGCAATCATCGGGCAATTGCTGAAGCAAAGCCTGAAGGAAACCATGCATCTGGATTATGTGACGCTGGCCCGCACCAAGGGCTATGGCGAAAACCATGTGATCACGCGTGAAGCGCTGCCCAATGCCATTCTGCCGACGCTGACCCTTGTGGGGGTGCAATTCACTTTTCTGATCGGCGGCACGGTGATCGTAGAGCGGCTGTTTTCCTATGAAGGTCTTGGCAACATGGCGATTGACGCGGTGATCAACCGGGACCTGCCGCTGATCCAGGGCATCGTCATCCTGTTTGCGGTCATCTTCACGGCGGTGAATTTCATCGTCGATCTGCTGTACACCGTTCTGAACCCGAGGCTGCGCCATGGCTGATCTGACCGATGGGCGGGGGATGCTGCGCCGCAAGATGGGCTGGCGGTTGCGGCTGTCGGCGGGATGGCTGACGCTTCTGGTGCTGGCCGCATTGGCCGCGCCCTTGATCGCACCGCAGGACCCGCTGGCTCAGGATCTGTTTCTGACACGGCTGCCGCCGTTCTGGATGGCGGGGGCAGAACCCGGATACTGGCTTGGCACTGACAGTCTGGGCCGCGATGTGCTGAGCCGGATCCTGCATGGCGCCCGTCTGGCGCTGGTGGTGGCCCTGATCGCGGGCAGCATCACCTGTCTGGTGGGCGGCATGCTTGGCCTTCTGGCCGGATTTCTGCGCGGTTGGGTCGATGTGGTCATTTCACGGCTGATCGATATCTGGATGGCCTTTCCGCCGGTCCTGTTTTCCATCCTGCTGATTGCCGTCATCGGCCCCGGCGTGGGGTCGATCATTCTGGCCATCGTCATCATCGACTGGACCCGCTTTGCCCGGGTGATCCGGGCCGAAGCCATGGCGCAGGGGGCGATGGATTATGTCGCCTCGGCCCAGATAGCGGGGCGCGGGCGCATGGGCACCATGCTGCGGGAAATCCTGCCCAATGTGCTGCCGACACTTGTGGTGCTGCTGACGCTGGAAATGGGCATCGCGGTGATTGTGGAGGCGATCCTGTCCTTTGTGAACCTGTCCATTTCGACCGACGATCCGACCTGGGGCGGGATGATCGCCGAAGGGCGGCTTTCGGTGCATCAGGCCTGGTGGGTGCTGGTGTTCCCCCTTGTGACGCTGTTCCTGACCGTCCTTGCCTTCAGCCAGTTGGGTGAAGGATTGAAGGACCATTTCGATCCGGTGCTGCGATGAGCTTTCTGTCGATCCGCAATCTTTGCCTCGCGCTGCGGGACACCGGGGCACCGCTGTTGCGCGGGGTTTCGCTGGATGTGGCGGCGGGCGAGGTGCATGGGCTGGTGGGCGAAAGCGGTGCCGGCAAGAGCATGATCGGCAAGGCGGTGCTGGGTATCCTGCCGCGTGCTGTGGCGGTAACGGCGGGGCAGATCCTGCTGGATGGGCAGGACCTTCTTGCCCTGCCCCCGGGCGAACGCCGCCGCCAGATCGGCCGGATGGCCGCGCTGATCCCGCAAGACCCGCTGACGGCGTTGAACCCAAGCCGCCGGATAGGGCCCCAGATCACCGACCGTCTGGTGGATATTCTGGGCTGGTCGCGCAACCGGGCCGAGGCGCGCGCGCTTGAATTGCTGGAAGAAGTGCAGGTCAATGATCCGGCCCGTGTTTTGCGGCAATACCCGCATGAGCTTTCGGGCGGGATGCGGCAGCGCATATTGATCGCATCGGCCTTTGCGGCCGAACCCCGGTTGATCGTGGCGGATGAACCGACGACGGCGCTGGATGTGACGGTGCAGAAACAGATCCTGCGGTTGATCGCCGGGATGCAGGCCCGCCATGGCACCGCACTGCTGTTTGTCACGCATGATCTGGGCGTGGTGTCGAAAGTCTGTGGCAGCCTGTCGGTGCTTTATGCCGGGCGGGTGCTGGAACAGGCTGCGATGCGCGATTTCTTCGCGGCCCCGCGCCATGCCTATTCTGCCGCCCTGCTGGCTGCGACGCCGAAATACACCGACCCTGACGGGTCACTGACCCCGGTCCCCGAAGCCATCCTTGCGCAGGTCCGGGCCGAGATCGTGGCTTATGACGCAGGCATTTCCGGGGGCAAGCATGGCTGATCTGTATCAGGTTGAAAACCTGCGCCTCTCACTGGCCGACATGACGCGCAAGCCGCCTTTCGGGGCGGCACCCCGGATCGAGGTTCTGAAAGGTCTGAACTTTTGCATCCCGCGCGGCGAGATCATCGGGATTGTCGGCGGATCGGGTTCGGGCAAATCGACACTGGGCCGGGCCATGGTGCGGCTGCTGGAACCTTCAGGTGGCACGATCCGTTTTGATGGCACCGATATCACGCATCTACCCGAGGCCGACCTGCGGGCGCATCGCCGCCGTTTCCAGATGATCTTTCAGGATCCGATGAGCAGCCTGAACCCGCGCCACCGGGTCAGCCAGATCATCGCGGGCCCGCTGGCGTTGCACGGGTTTGACAGCATCGGCACGAAGATGGCCGAGGCGCTGGATCATGTCGGGCTGCCCCGGCACTTCGCGACGCGCTATCCGCATGAACTGTCGGGCGGACAGCGGCAAAGGGTTGGCATTGCGCGGGCCATCGCCTTACGGCCCGATTTCATTCTTGCAGATGAAATCGTGTCGGGGCTGGATGTATCGTCACAGGCGCAGGTTCTGCGCCTGCTTGAAGATCTGGTGCGCGATCTGGGCCTGACGCTGGCCTTCATCAGCCATGACCTGAGCGTGATCCGCCGTCTGTGCCACCGGATCATGGTCCTGCATCGGGGTGAGATGATGGAACTTGCCCCCACCGCACAATTGTTCGCTGCACCGCAAGCTGCCTATACCCGCGACCTGCTGGAGGCGATCCCGCTCCCCGATCCCGATCAGGCCTGGGCCTAGCATCTTGGGTAATGCTACCGTGGCTTTTGGCAGGCCTTTGGGAAATGCCAGCGTCAGCTGCCCGCCGCCTTTTGCACCAGCCGCAGGCAGACGCGCAGCGCCGCTGCCATATCCTGCACCGATATCCATTCCAGGGGGCCGTGAATATCCTGCATGCCGGTAAAGATGTTGGGGCAGGGCACGCGCATTTCGGTCAGCCGTGAACCGTCGGTCCCCCCCCGGATCGGCACAGAGACCGGCTCGATCCCTTCTTCGCGACAGGCTTCGCGGGCCAGATCGACAGGGCGCATGTCCTTTTCCAGCCAGTAGCGCATGTTGCGATATTGCGGACGGATGACACAGGTCAGGCTGGCGCGTGGCTCCATCGCCTGAACGGCATCACAGGCCTGTTGCAGCAACGCGCCCTTGGCCGCCAGCCCATCCAGTTCGAAATCACGCAGAATGAACTTCAGCGTGGCTTCGGCGGCCGTGCCGGTCAATTCGTAAAGGTGCAGAAATCCCTCGCGGCCCTCGGTCACTTCAGGGGTCTGGGTGGCCTGGGGCAATAGCCCCACCAGCCGGGCCACCAGATGCAAGGCATTGACCATCTTGCCCTTGGCCGTGCCGGGATGGGTGGAAACCCCTGTCACCGTCACAACCGCGGCATCGGCGCTGAAGCTTTCATATTCGATCTCGCCCACCGCGCCGCCATCCAGCGTATAGGCGAATTCCGCCCCCAGATCGGCGGGCAGGCGCTTGTCCACCCCGCGCCCGATCTCTTCATCCGGGGTGAAGGCCAGACGCAGGGTGGGCCGGGCGATTTGCGGATGGGCGATCAGGTGCCGCGCCATCACCATCAGAATGGCAATCCCCGCCTTGTCATCGGCACCCAGCAGGGTGGTGCCGCTGGCGGTGATGATGTCATGCCCGACCTTGCCCGCAAGATAGGGCGAAGCCTCAGGCGACAGCACCAGACCCGGCGCATCGGCAAAGCTGATCGGCCCACCATTATAGCCGCGATGCACCACCGGCTTGACCCCGGTCGCATTATAGGCCGGTGCAGTATCGATATGGGCCAGGAACCCCACAACAGGCCCCGGCGCCGTGCCGGGAATGGTGGCCAGAACCGCGCCATATTCGGTCAGCCGCACATCTGCCGCCCCGATGTCCTGCAGTTCCGCCACCAGCATCCGCGCCAGATCAAGCTGGATCGGGGTCGAGGGCGACGCCTCACCCATCTCGTCGCTTTGGGTATCGACCGCCGCATAGCGGATCAGCCGGGCTTCCAGTTCGGGATCAAAGACGGTCATCGCGGCTCCTTCGGGGATTGGCGCAGCAAAGCCCGAAGGGCCAGAAAGTTCAACCCTGCCGCAGCCGTTGGCCCTGCGCGTCAAAATGGAAGGCGCGCGGCGCATCAAAACCCAGCGTCACCGCTGCGTCCACAGCGTGTTCATGTTCGCCGAACTGGCGCAGGGTCACCAGCCCCTGCCCTTCGGTCTGAACATAGACCAGCGTTTCGCCGCCCAGCTTTTCCACATGGCTGACCTTGCCCGAAATCGGGCCCGAGGCATCCAGCCGCAGATGTTCGGGCCGCACGCCCACGGTATCGGACCGCAGGCCCAGCGGGCCGCCCTTCAGGAAATTCATCTGCGGGCTGCCGATGAACCCGGCGACAAAGGTATTGTCGGGATCGTTGTACAGCGTCATCGGGGCACCCACCTGCTCCACCTTGCCGGCACGCAGCACCACGATCTTGTCGGCCAGCGTCATCGCCTCGACCTGGTCATGGGTCACATAGATCATGGTCGCGCCCAGATCGCGGTGCAGCCGGGCAATCTCGATCCGGGTCTGTACCCGCAGCGCGGCATCAAGGTTCGACAGCGGTTCATCGAACAGAAACAGCTTCGGCGTGCGCACGATGGCCCGCCCGATCGCAACCCGCTGCCGCTGCCCACCCGACAGTTCAGCCGGGCGCCGCTCCATCAGCGGGCCAAGCGCCAGCATGGATGCGGCCTTGTCGGTGGCCGCCTGAATTTGCGTCTTTGCCACCCCGGCCTGTTTCAAGGCCAGCCCCATATTGTCGCGCACCGTCAGATGCGGGTATAGCGCATAGCTTTGAAAGACCATGGCGATTTCGCGTTTCGCCGGGGCGAGATCATTGATGCGCACGCCATCGAGATTGACATCCCCGCTGCTGACATCCTCAAGCCCCGCGATCATCCGCAGCAAGGTGGATTTGCCGCAGCCCGAAGGCCCGACGAACACGCAGAATTCGCCATCCTCGACCGCCAGATCGACGCCCTTGATGACATCGGTCGCGCCGAAGGATTTGGTGACTTGGTTCAGGGTCAGGGCTCCCACGGGGGTCTCCTTACAGTTTGACAGGCAGGCCTGAGCGCACGCTTTCATCCGCTGCCAGACAGACGGCGAGCGAACGGACGGCGTCTTGCATATGCCGGCTCAGGTCCAGATTTTCGGTGATCGCCCGCGCCACAAAGGCCTGTTCGCGGTCGCAAAGCTGCTGGTGACCGGGTTCATCGGCCATCGACAAGTCTTCGGATCCGATCCCCACACGATGCACGCGCAAGGTGCTGGTTTTCGTATGCGTATCGATATCGTCCGACCTGGCGCTTTCGGGCATGCGGATCGACACGGCGCCGCGCGGGCTGACCACATCCTTCACGAAAAAGGCGGTGTCCGACATCATGGGCCCCCAGCCCGCCTCGTACCAGCCGCAGCTACCATCGGCAAACAGCACCTGGAAATGGCCGTAATTGTACATCTCGGGCCCGATTTCACCCGACAGCCGTAGCCCCATGCCGCGCACCTCGACCGGGGCGGCATCGGTGATCTGGCACATCACATCCACATAATGCACGCCGCAATCCACGATGGGCGGCGTGGTCTGCATCAGCGCCTTGTGAACCTCCCAGGTAGGGCCGCTGGATTGCTGGTTCAGGTTCAGACGGAACACATAGGGCCCGCCCAGATCGCGCGCCTCGGCAATCAGACGCTGCCAGCTGGGGTGATGCCGCAGGATATAGCCCACCACCAGCTTGCGCCCCAGCCGTGTGGCACAGGCCACGACGCGCTCGGCATCGGCTACGGTGGTCGCCAGCGGCTTTTCGACAAAAACATGCGCGCCCGCCTCCATTGCGGCCACCGCGTAATCGGCATGGCTGTCGGAATAGGTGGCAATGCAGGCCAGATCGGGTTTCAGCGCCGCCAGAGCCGCCGTATAATCGGTGAACAGCGGCAGGTCCTGCAGCGGCGCGGGCAGATCAACCGCCGAGCGGTTCACCAGACCCACCAGATCAAAGGCTGGCTCGGCGGCATAGGCCAGCGCATGACTGCGGCCCATATTGCCCAATCCAGCCACCAGAACCCGGATGGCCATCAGCGCCCCACCACGCCGCGGATGCTGTCGCAACCATTGATGTCGATATAGAAATTTCCGTAAATCACGGTGCTGACACGGGTTTTGCGCAGGGCTGACAGCAGGTCCCGGTAGACGGGCACACCGCGGTCGCCCGCCGTCACACATTCACGCTGCAGCGGGTCCACCACGGCGCACAATTCGAAATCGGTAGCCTCCACCGGCGCGGCGGTCAGTTCGGCGGGGCCAAGAAGTCGGACGACACGGCTCTTTTTCATTTGACGGCTCCTGCAGTGATACCACGGATAAGTTGACGCGAGAAAACGAGATACAGCACCAGCACTGGCACGATAGCGAGCGAGAGCGCAGCAAGAACGGCATTCCAGTTCGTGACGAACTGGCCGATGAACACCTGTGATCCCAAGGTGATGGTTTTCACTTCCTCGGCCGGGGCCAGGATCAGCGGAAACCACAGGTCGTTCCAGATCGGGATCATGGTAAAGACAGCGACAGTGGCCATGGCAGGCCGCACCAGCGGCAACACAAGGCGGAAGAAGATGGTGTACTCGCTCAAGCCGTCGATCCGGCCTGCATTCTTCAGATCGGCCGAAACTGTACGCATGAACTCGGACAGGATGAACACCGCCAGCGGCAGACCCTGCGCCGTATAGACAAGGATCAGCGCCGTCCGGGTATTCACCAGCCCGCTTGCCACCATCATCTGCAGGATCGCCACCGTGCCCAGCCGGATCGGGATCATGATCCCAAGCGCCAGATATAGCCCCATCAGCGTATTGCCCCGGAACCGGTATTCCGACAGGGCAAAGGCCGCCATGGCACCAAACAGCAGCACAAAGAACAGGCTGCCCATGGTGACGGTCATCGAGTTCAGGAAATACTGAAAGAAATCTCCCTGCTTCAGCACCGTCTGATAACCGATCAAATCAAAGCTGCCGGGGCCTGGCAGGGCCAGCGGATCGGCAAAGATCGCCTTGCGCGACTTGAAGCTGTTGATGACCGTGACAAAAACCGGGAACAGCGCAATCACGGTCCACAGGATCAGCACCCCATGGGCGGCGACACTGCGGGCGATGGACCGGCGGGCCGACGATGTTTGACTCGGGCTCATGGCATCCCCCTCAGAACTGGTAGCGGCGCAGCCGCGTCTGGATGGCGAAGAGGTAGAAACAGACCCCGATCAGGATGATGAAGAACATCGCCGTCGCAATTGTCGCCCCCATATGCGGATCACCCAGTTGCAGCTGGAAGCCAAAGAAGGTGCGATACAGGAAGGTGCCCAGAATATCGGTGGCGAAATTCGGCCCGGCCAGCGCGCCCTGCGCCACATAGATCAGGTCGAAGGCGTTGAAATTCCCCACAAAGGTCAGGATCGAGATGATGCCGATCGAAGGCAGGATCAACGGCAGCTTGATCTTCCAGAATTGCGACGCGCCGGTCACCCCGTCCATCTCTGCCGCCTCGATCACCTCATCGGGGATCGACAGCAGCGCCGCATAGATCAGCATCATCGGGATGCCCACGAATTGCCAGACCGAGATCAGCGCCAGCGTGGTCAGCGCATATTCCTCCTTGCCCAGCCAGGGCGCGAACAGCGATTTCAGCCCCACGGCATCCAGCATCCCCGGTGCAATGCCCCAGATCGGCGACAGGATCAGCTTCCAGACGAAACCCACGATCACAAAGCTCAGGATCGTCGGAATGAAGATCGCCGTGCGGTAGAAGGCCGCCATGCGCAGTTTCGGCGTTGACAGGATCGCCGCAAGTGCGATCCCGATCGGGTTCTGCACCAGCATATGCACCACGAAGAACCACGCGTTATTGGCCAGCGCATTCCAGAACGCCGCCGACCAGCGCGGATCACCGAACAGCGTCACAAAGTTCGCAAGGCCCACAAAGACCCGCGCCTTCGCCCCATCGAGATTGAACAGCGACAGGTTCAGCGTGCCAAACAGGGGCACGATCATCAGCGCCGTATAAACCAGCACCGCCGGTGCCAGAAATACCGCGATATGCCAGCGAACGGCTTTCCGCTGCGCCATGACGCTCTCCCTGTTCATCTGTTCGAAAATATCCTCGGGGGGTCCGGGGGGCAGACAGCCCCCCGGCCTTTCCACCAGCGCTTACTTCTGGGGTTCGTACCAGCTGGCCAGACCGTCCTGCAGACGCTTGGCCGCTTCTTCCGGGGTTTCGGTGCCCTTGATCACATTGGCACTCGCATTCCAGGTTTCGTTTTCAAGGTTCGGCGTGCCCCGCGACAGGATCTGGTAGGTGGACCGGATCGTCGACTGGCACTTGCCACGCCAGGACACGAATTCCTGCGCCAGCGGGTCTTCCATCGCCACGGGCGAAGAATTCAGGCTGAAGAAGCCCGGCAGGGCATTGGCATAGAGCGTGGCAAATTCTGCGCTGCCGACCCAATCGAGGAAGGTCTTGGCAGCTTCGGCATTGGGTGATTTCGCGTTCATCCCAAGCGCGATGTCGGTATGGTCGCTGATATAGCAGGTGTCGCCTTCAGCCGCGACCGGCGGGGCAAAAGCGCCCATCTTGAATGTGGCCTGGGTGTTGAAGCCGCTGATTTCCCACGATCCGGCCGGATAGATGGCCGCGCGGCCCAGGGTGAACAGGTTCTGGCTATCCGGGTAGGTCTGCGCTTCGAACCCGTCGCCCAGATAGTCCTTCCACTTGGCCAGTTGCGCAAAGGGGGCCACCCAGGCCGGATCGGTCAGCTTTTGCGTGCCCGCGATCAGCGCCTTGCGGCCCTCTTCGCCCTTCCAGTAGTTCGGCCCGATGTTGTTATAGCCCATCGTGGCCGCTTCCCACTGGTCATTGGTGCCCATGGCCATGGGGATATAGGTGCCATCCGCCTTGATCTTGTCCAGCGCGGCGAAGAATTCAGCCTCGGTCTTGGGCACTTCGATGCCCAGTTCGGCAAAGGCATCGGCATTGTAGATGAACCCATGGATCACCGATGCCATCGGTACGCAGAAGGTGGCCGCGCCGTCATCGGTCTGCCAGGCCGATTTCGCGACATCGCTGAAATTCGCCATCGACCCCAGGCCCGACAGATCGGCCAGGTGGCCCTTGTTGTAAAGCTCCAGCGACGCGTCAAACGGCCGACAGGTGATAAGATCGCCCGCCGAACCGGCATCAAGCTTGGAGTTCAGAACCGCATTGTATTCGGCCGGTGCCGTGGGTGCGAACACCACCTTGATTCCGGGATGCGCGGCCTCGAAGGCCGGGATCAGCTTGTCCTGCCAGATGGCAAGGTCGTCATTGCGCCAGCTTTCGATGGTCAGCGTCACGTCCTGCGCCCAGGCGGCCCCCGAAAGCACCGTCGAGGCAAGCAGGGCCAGGCGGATGGTCTTGGTCATGGTCTTCTCCCTGTTGGGGCCCCTTTGCATGGGCCCGGTGGTTTTCAGCCGACCAGTGCGGACAGATGCCCGCCTTGCCCGGACAGAAGCGATGCGGCGGTATCAGGCGCATGGCCCTGCGCCACCAGAATGGCAGGTTTGACAGCGCCCGCCGTTGCCGCCAGCGCGGTTTCGGCCGTGGCACGGTCAACCCCGGCCACCGCAGAGACGATGCGCGCCGCGCGATCGATCAGTTTCGCGTTGTCGGCGACAAGATTGACCATATAGCCGTCATGCACATGGCCCAGCTTTACGCCGACCAGCGCCGAAATCAGGTTCAGCGCCACTTTCTGCGCCGTGGCCGCGCCCATCCGCGTAGACCCGGAAATCACCTCGGGGCCAGTATCCAGCAGGATCGCCAGATCGGACAGATCGAACAGCGCCGCCCCCGCGACATTGGCCAGGCCAATCACTTGCGCGCCGCGCGCCCGTGCAGCCTCGGCCACAGTCAACGCATAGGGCGTGCTGCCCGAGGCCGTCAGAACCAACACCACATCGCCCACACCAAGCCCAGCCTGCGCCACATCGGCCCGCGCCAGCGCCGGATCATCCTCGACACTGCCCACCATATGCAGCAACGCATCGGCGCCCCCGGCAAACAGCATTGGGGTCCGTTGCGGCGGCAGGCCGAAGGTTCCAGCCAGCTCAAGGCAATCAGCCAGCGCCATCAACCCCGATGATCCAGCCCCGGCATAGCCCATCTTGCCCCCGGCGCGCAGCGCATCCGCGCCCAGCTCCGCTGCCCGCGCCAGACCGGGCAAGGCCGGGCCAACGGCCGCCAGCGCAGCCTGCTGCGCTGCAAACAGGTCTGCCAGAATCCCCTCTGCCGGGCGGACATGAAGCCCCGCCGAAGCAGGATGTCGATCTTCCGTGCTGCGCTGCGTCATATGATTCCCCCTTCACCAATGACAATGCCAAATTAATACCAATTGTAAAGCCAAAACTTGAAGAACGTCAAAACATGCGGTTTACGCACCATTTTCAGTTTCCCCTTCCCATTTGGTATTGTTTTGGTATGTTGACGGAAAGAGGGAGGAGTCATGGCGTTCTTTCTGGGAATCGATGGCGGCGGCACGGGGTGTCGGGCGGCGCTCGCTGATGATCAGGGGCGCATTCTTGGCCAGGGCGCGGCGGGCCCGGCCAATATCGCCACCGATCCGCGCGGGGCAGAACGCAACATTCTGACCGCCGCGCAATCCGCCCTGCGCGAAGCGGGCCTTGCATCCGCCGACAAGGTGTCGGCCGTGCTGGGTCTTGCGGGCGCGAATGTATCGGCATCTGCCCGGGCCTTGACCGACCGGCTGCCCTTTGCACGCATCCGGGTTGTCAGCGACGCAGTGACTGCCGCCACTGGCGCACTGCAGGGCGCGGATGGGATTGTTGCCGCAATGGGCACGGGATCGGTCTTTGCGGTGCAGCGCGGTGGGCTGATGCAGCAATATGGCGGGCGCGGCTTTCTTCTGGGCGATGAAGGCAGCGGCGCGGCTCTGGGCCGCACCTTGCTGACCGAAGCGTTGCGGGCCGAAGACGGTTTTGCCAGCAGATCGCCACTTCTGTCGGAAGTTCTGCGTGAACTGGGCGGGGTCGAGGGCGTGATCGCCTTCGGCCTGCGGGCGCGCCCTGCCGATTTTGCCGCCTTCGCACCGCGCGTCATCAAGCCGGGTGATCCGGCTGCCGAACGCATCTTCGCCGCCGCCGTGGCAGAGATCGGCGCGATGATCGACCGGCTTCAGCATGGCGCACCATTGCCCGTGGTCTTTCTGGGTGGCGTGGGACCGGCCTATGCGGCCGCACTGGCGGGGCGCTGGCCGATACATCCGGCCTTGGGGTCGGGGCTGGATGGCGCGCTGCTTCTGGCACGGCAGGAGGTATGATGGAAAACCTGTTTTCGCCCGAAGGGTTCGAAGAAACCGGGGGCGGCCCGCTGTATCTGCAATTGCACCGCCGCATTGCCGAAGCCATCGCATCTGGGCGGCTGAAGCCCGGCGACAGCCTGCCGCCTGAACGCGAAATGGCCGCGCTGACCGGGCTGTCGCGCGTCACTGTCCGAAAGGGGGTAGAGGCGCTGGTGTCCTCGGGCCAGTTGGTGCAGCGGCGCGGATCGGGAACCTTTGTCGCGCCCCGGGTGGAACGGCTGGAACAGGCGCTGTCCCTTCTCACGTCATTTACCGAAGACATGGCCCGGCGCGGGCGGCAGGTGGTCAGCATCTGGCTTGCCCGTGGCCTGCATGCCCCCGCCCCCGAAGAGGTGATGGCGCTTGGCCTTGGCGCGGGCGACCGGGTCGCGCGGCTGGAGCGGGTGCGGTCGTCCGACGGTGTGCCCCTGGCCATAGAACGAGCCTCGCTGCCCGCGGAAATCCTGCCCGATCCCGATCAGGTGACCGGATCGCTCTATGCCCATCTGGAGGCGCGCGCCCTGCGCCCGGTGCGGGCAGTGCAGCGCATTTCGGCCACCAACCTCGGTGCAAGGGATGCCGAACTGCTGAATGTGACCCCCGGCGTGGCCGGGTTGAAGATCGAACGGGTCTCCTACCTGCCGTCGGGCAAGGTGGTGGAATTCACCCGATCGCTGTATCGCGGCGATGCCTATGACTTTGCCGTCGAACTGAAACTGGCGCCCGGGGTCAGCCCCGCGCCCGACGAAAGGATTGCGCAATGACCCAAAGCCACATGGCCCGCGAAGTGGCCGAAATCCCCGAGGCCGCAGCGCGATTCCTTGACCGGTCGGCTGCCGCCGTTTCTGCCGCCGCCGCCGCATTGCGCCGTGCCGATCCGGGGCTGGTGGTCACCGTGGCGCGTGGGTCATCGGACCACGCCGCCACCTATCTGAAATACGCCATCGAACTGGCAGCGGGGGTGCCGGTTGCTTCGGTCGGGCCTTCGGTCGCCTCGATCTACAAGCGGCCATTGCGGCTGACCGGTGCCGCCTGCATCGGCATTTCCCAATCGGGCCGCAGCCCTGACATCGTGGAGATGATGCGCAGCGCGGGCGAAAACGGGGCCCTGTCCATCGCCATCACCAATCATGCCGACAGCCCGATGGCAGAAGTCAGCGCCCATGCCCTGGCGCTGCAGGCGGGTGAGGAAAAAAGCGTCGCCGCCACCAAGACCTTTGTGACCAGCGTGCTGGCCGGACTGTCGTTGCTGGCGCATTGGCGCGAAGATGCCGACCTGCAGGCGGCCGTGGCAGGGTTGCCGGATGCGCTGGCCCGCGCTGTCACTCTGGACTGGTCGCCGCTTTCGGCGCGGCTCTCCCGCGCCTCGTCCGCCTTTGTGCTGGGACGCGGCCCGGCCTTTGCCACCGCGCATGAGGCTGCCCTGAAATTCAAGGAAACCAGCGGCATTCATGCCGAGGCTTATAGTGCCGCCGAAGTGCTGCATGGCCCTGCGGCCATCGTGCAGGCCCATTTCCCGGTGCTGGCGCTCGGGGTGGATGACGCCGCCCTCCCGCAGCTTTGCGCGACGGCCGAACGGCTGGCATCGCAGGGGGCCGATGTCTTTGTGACCGGTGCCACAGTGCCCGGCGCAACCACGCTGCCGATGATCGGCGGGCTGCATCCTCTGGTGGCGCCGCTGGTCACCATGGCGGGGTTCTATGCCTTTGTCGAAGCCCTCGCACGGCGGCGCGGCTTTGACCCCGACACGCCGCCCCATCTGCGCAAGGTGACCGAGACGGTATGACCATGACCACAATCCTTTCGGGCGCCCGGATCTTTGACGGGCAGCGCTTGCATGACGGGCTGGCCATGGTCATCGAACAGGACCGGATTGCGGCGCTGATCCCAACCCCGGTCGAGGGCGCGCAGATCATATCGGGGGTGCTGGCCCCCGCCTTCATCGACCTGCAGGTCAATGGCGGGGCAGGACATCAGGTTGGCCCCGCAACCACGCCCGCCGATCTGGCGGCCATCTGCGCCGCGCATCGGCGGCTGGGCACGGCAGGGATTCTGCCCACGCTGATTACCGATACCGCCGAAACCACAGCGCGGGTGATCGAAGCGGGGCGCGATTGTCAGGGCACACCCGGCTTTCTGGGCCTGCATCTGGAAGGCCCGCATCTGGACCCGCGCCGCAAGGGCGCGCATGACCCGTCGCTGATCCGCGCGATGACCCGCGCCGATCAGGATCGGATTGCGGCGGCTGCAGCCGATCTGCCCGCGCTGCTGGTCACGCTGGCCCCTGAAAGCGCCCAACCCGACCAGATCGCAGCTTTGGCGGCAGCGGGCGTGGTGGTCAGCCTCGGGCACACCGATTGCAGCCATGCCACCGCTCAGACGGCCTTTGCCGCAGGCGCGCGCTGCGTGACCCATCTTTTCAACGCCATGAGCCAGCTTGGCAATCGCGAGCCCGGCCTGGTGGGGGCAACGCTGTCGGGAACGGCTGCGGCGGGGATCATTGCAGACGGTATCCATGTCCATCCCGATACGCTGCGCATCGCCATGGCTGCCCGGCAGGACGGCCTGTTTCTGGTCACCGATTGCATGGCCTTTGCCGGTACCGAGCTGACCGAACTGCAGTTGAACGGTCGCCGGGTCTTGCGCCGGGCCGGGCGGCTGGAACTGCCAGATGGCACCTTGGCCGGGGCCGATCTGACCATGGCGCAGGCGATCCGCACGCTGATCACCCAGGTCGGCATCGCGCCGGAACGCGCTCTGGCCATGGCCAGCCGCATTCCGGCAGATCTGATCGGGGCGGCGGATCGCTTTGGAACCCTCGCGCCGGGCCGGGCCGCAGAACTGGTGCTGCTGTCTGACGACTGGGCGCTGAAGGGCGTCTGGTCAGGTCCGGAATGGCTGGTGCCGCCCGCGGCCTGACCCGCAAGTGCCCCCGCGATCAGAAGCCCTGAAGCACGATCTTGCCGCGCGTCCGTCCGCTTTCGATAGCGGCATGGGCGTCGCGCAGATTGGCCGCATTGATCGGGCGCAGGACTTCGGTGACGGTGCTGCGTATCTGCCCCGCATCGACAAGCCGCGCCACCTCTGCCAGCAGCCTGCCCTGTTCGCCAATGTCGGCTGTCCCGAAGATCGGCCGGGCAAACATCATTTCCCAATGCAGCGATACGGCCTTGCGCTTGAACAGCATCAGGTCCAGCGGCGCCTCGGGATCATCGATCAGCCCCACCTTGCCCTGCGGCGCGATCAGTTCGGCCACATCCTTCTGATGCAGATGGCTTTGCGTTGTGATGAACACATGCCCCGGCGCACCGATCCCCAAGGCCGCGATCTGCGGAGCAAGCGGTTGGCCGTGATCGATCACATGATGTGCGCCCAGCTGATGCACCCAATCCTTCGTTTCCGGGCGCGAGGCCGTGGCGATCACCGTCAGCCCTGTCAAGGCCCGCAGCAGTTGAATGGCAATGGATCCCACGCCCCCCGCACCGCCGATCACCAGAACCGCAGGGGCCGCGCCGGGAATGGGCCGGGTCACCTCCAGCCGGTCGAACAGCATCTCCCAGGCGGTAATCGCGGTCAGCGGCAGAGCGGCAGCAGCGGCATCGTCAAGGCTGGCCGGGGCGCGGGCCGCGATGCGCGCATCAACCAGATGCAGTTCCGCATTGGCCCCGGGACGGGCAACGGAACCGGCGTAATAGACACGATCCCCCGGCGTAAATCCCTGCGCCTCGGGGCCCATGGCTTCGACGATGCCCACAGCATCAAAGCCCAGCACGCGATAGGCGCCGGGATCGGGTGCCGCATTGCGGCGCACCTTGGTATCGACAGGGTTCACCGAAACGGCACTGACCCTGACCAGCAGATCCTGCCCGCCAGGCATGGGATCGGGCAAGGTGATGTCTTCCAGCGCGTCAATCCGCGTGATCGCGCCGGGGCTGCGGTAACCGATGGCTTTCATGGGGCTCTCCTGTAGCTCAACTTGCGTATAGGGCCAATCTGGTCAATACTGCACATGGCGACAATACGCACAAAGAACGCCTATACTATCAAAAAGGATACTACCCCATGGCCAAAGCCAGCCATTCCCGGTTCGACTGCAATCCAGGTTGCGCCGTCGAAGCGGCGATCAATCTGATCGATGGCAAATGGAAGTCGATCCTGATGTTCCAGTTGCTGTCAGGCACCCGGCGCTTCAACGAATTGCGCCGCCTGCTGCCCAATTGCACCCCGCGCATGATGACCAACCAGTTGCGTGAACTTGAACAGGATGGGCTGGTGATCCGCACGGTTTACGCGCAAGTGCCGCCCAAGGTGGAATATAGCCTCTCCCCCCTGGGCCGCAGCATGGAGCCGGTGCTGATGGCGCTGAAACACTGGGGCGATGCCAATATCGGACGCTATGGCAAGCCCCACGCAGTTCAGACCTGCAGCGGCGACAGCAGGCGCGACAGGCCCGAAGACAGCGGCAGAACCGCCGCCTGAACCGAATGATAGATGTCGGGCTTGCCGTGGAACTGGGTCACGGTCAGTCGGCCATCGGCGTCGATTTCCGGGAACCAGCCGCCATGGTCATGGTCGATGAAATGGGCATCGGCAAAGCGCCAAAGCTGGCGATACCAGTCTTCATCCCCCGGCTGCGGGTCGGCCTTCATCAGGGCTTGCAGCGCGCCGATGGCCTCGGTCACGGGCCACCAGTAGCGATCCGCCATATCCACCGCGCCGCCGTGATGCAGTGTATAGGCCAGGCCGCCACCCGGCAGCCAGGCATCGGCCATGGCGCGCGTGACCAGCGCCCGCGCCCGCTGGGGCGCGCCAGTGTCGGGGCGGCCCGACAGATCCCAATGCTGCAGCGTCAGGCGGGCAAATTCGAAGGAATGGCCAGGCGTCGTGCCCGCCGGGCGGAACATCGGGTTGCCCCGATACCCGGCATCGACCTGCCAGCTTTCGGTGTAATGTTCGGGGATGCGCCAGTCATGGGCAGGGGCCATGCGCCCGATCAGGAAATCCAGAATCCGCCCGGCGCGTGACAGGTATTCGCCATCCCCTGTCGCCTCATGGGCTGCCAGCAGCGCCTCGACCCCGTGCATATTGGCATTCATGCCACGATAGGTGGAAAAGGGCTGCCAATCGCGGGTGAATTCATCGCGGAACAGGCCATGGCTGTCATCCCAATAGTGCCGGTCCAGCACCTCGGCCACATCGGCCAAAAGGCGATCGGCATCGTGATGGCCTGCCATCTTCGCGCTGGACGCCGCCAGCAGGACGAAGACATGGCCATAGGCCAGCTTTACCCCATCCGAAATGGCACCATCCTTCACCGCCCAGACATAGCCGCCATGTTGCCCATCGCGATGGACGTTCCACAGGAAATCCATCCCGGCATCAATCATCTCGGGTGCATCATGCAGGCCGGTGCAATGACCAAGCGCATAGGAATGCACCATCCGCGTCGTGCTGTGCAATTCCTGCGCCATGCCGGGGATCGGCGTACCATCATGGGCCAGAATGGCGAACCCGCCGCCCGCCCGCAGACTGCGCCGGAAAAACCTGAACTGCGCCTGCGCCTCGGCCTGCAACCAGGCGCGGTGGACAGGATCGCTGATCCAGTGGCGGGCCGTGTCAGAGGCAAGTGGCTGGGGCATGGCTGACCTTCGGGCAAATACGGCCAGCACATAAAGGCGGGAAGGCGGCACGAGGGCAAGCCCCGCTTTCCCGATCCGTCACGCCGCCCTCAGGCGGCAGCGCGACGGTTCAACACCCCGGCCATCGTGGCCCCGATGACCGAAGGGTTGGGGGCGATGGTGATGCCTGCTGCTGTCAGTATCTCCACCTTCTCCTGCGCGCTTTCGCCAAAGGCCGACACGATGGCTCCGGCATGGCCCATCTTGCGGCCCTTGGGTGCGGACAGACCGGCGATATAGGCGACAATCGGCTTGGTCATATGGCGTTCCGCCCAGGCTGCAGCCTCGGCCTCCTGCGGGCCGCCGATCTCGCCGATCAGCACGACGGCATCGGTTTCGGGATCGGCCTCGAACAGTTCCAGAATGTCGCGGAAGCTGGACCCGTTGATCGGATCGCCCCCGATGCCCACGCTGGTGGATACCCCGATGCCAAGCGCCTTCATCTGGCTGGCGGCTTCATAGCCCAGAGTGCCGGACCGACCGACAATCCCGACCCGGCCGGGCATGTAGATATGCGGCGGCATGATGCCCATGAACCCTTTGCCTGGGCTGATGATCCCCGCGCAGTTCGGGCCAATCAGCCGCATCTTGCGCGCCTCGGGATAGCGGCGCAGGAACCGCTTGACCTGCATCATGTCCTGCGCGGGGATGCCGTCGGTCACGCAGACCGCCGTGCGGATACCGGCATCTGCCGCCTCCATGATCGCATCGGCGGCAAAGGGTGGCGGCACGAAGACAAGGCTGGCCTCGGCGCCCGTAGCCTCGACCGCCTCGCGGACAGTGTTGAACACCGGGCGATCCAGAAAGGTGGTGCCGCCCTTGCCGGGGGTCACGCCGCCCACGACATTGGTGCCGTGGCGGATCATGTCGGTCGCATGAAACTGCCCGATGCGGCCGGAAATGCCCTGCACGATGACGCGGGTGGATTCAGTGATGAGAATGGCCATGAAGCGCCCCCTTTCAGGCTGCCAGTTTCGTGCGCAGGCCCACCGCCGTCGCGGCGGCTTCGGCCAAGGTATCGGCGGTATGCAGGGGCAATCCGCTGGCGGCGAGGATGCGCTGGCCTTCCTCGACATTGGTGCCCGCCAGACGGACGACGACCGGAATGGTCATCCCCACCTCGCGGTAGGCCTGCACCACGCCTTCGGCCACCCAGTCGCAGCGGTTGATCCCGGCGAAGATGTTCACAAGGATCACCTGCACATTGCGATCGGCCAGCACGGTGCGGAAGGCCCGCACCACACGTTCGGGGCTGGCCCCGCCGCCGATATCCAGAAAATTGGCAGGCTCGCCCCCTGCAAGCTTGATCATGTCCATGGTCGCCATGGCCAGTCCGGCGCCGTTGATGATGCAGCCGATATCGCCGTCAAGCCCGACATAGGCCAGCCCGTGATCCCCCGCCATGCTTTCGCGCGGGTCTTCCTGACTGCGGTCACGCAATTCGGCCACATCGGGGCGGCGATACAACGCGTTGGTATCAAAGCTCATCTTCGCATCCAGCGCCATCAGGTCGCCATTCCCGTTGATGATCAGCGGGTTGATTTCCACCATCGTCGCGTCAAGATCGCGATAGGCGCGATAGCAGGCGGTCAGAACCGTGATCATCTGGGCGATCTGCCCCCCTTTCAGGCCAAGCGCGAAGGCCAGTTCGCGCGCCTGATAGGGCACCAGCCCGACAGCCGGATCAATCACCATGCGGCGCAGCGACCCGGCATCGCTTTCGGCCAGATCCTCGATCTCCATCCCGCCATGGGCCGAAGCCACGATCATGATCCGTTCGGATTTGCGATCCAGCACAAAGCCCAGGTACAGTTCCTGCCGGATTTCCGATGCCGCCTCGACCCAGAGCCGATAGACCGCCTTGCCATTGGCATCGGTCTGTTTGGTGACGAGCTGGCGGCCGAACAGGCTGCGGGCATACTCCTGCAACTCTTCTTCCGACCGGCACAGCCGGACGCCACCTGCAGCACCGCGGCCACCGGAATGGATCTGTGCCTTGACCACCCAGGCGCTGCCGCCCAGTTCGCGGGCGCGGTATCCGGCCTGTTCAGGGCTGTAGGCGAGCCCGCCGCGCGGCACCGGCACACCAAAACGCGCCAGGATTTCCTTGGCCTGATATTCGTGAATATCCATCTTGTCCTCCCATGGGGATGCAGCCGCCCGGCGGGGCGATGACGCGGATCAGACACCCGCGCCGGGACAGGCTGACAGGGGTTCAGCGGGCGGCGATGGCGTCAGCCAGCACCAGCACATTGCGCGCCATCCGTTCCGATGCCGCATCGATCATCTTGCCATCCAGTGCGGCGGCGCCCCGGCCTTCGGCCTCGGCCTTGCGCAATTCCTCGATGATGCGGCGCGCGCGCGTCACCTCGGTTTCGGGGGGCGAAAACACCTCGTTGGCCAGCGTCACCTGGCTCGGATGGATGGCCCATTTGCCATCGCAGCCCAGGGCCGCAGCCCGGCGTGCGCCTTCCTTGTAACCTTCGGGATCGCTGAAATCGCCAAAGGGGCCATCAATCGCACGCAGACCATAGGCGCGGCAGGCCACCACCATGCGGCTGATGGCCGAATGCCACTGGTCGCCCGGGTAATGCGGGTTGAGACCGCCGATATTCGTGGTGCGCGCGCGCATCGAGGCCGCATAATCGGCCACGCCGAAATGCAGCGCCTCCAGCCGGCCGCCGAACTGGGCAATGGCCTCGACATTGGCCATGCCAAGCGCTGTTTCGATCAGCGCCTCCAGCCCGACACGGGAGGTATGACCCTTAGCCATCTCGATCTGGTTGACCATCGCTTCGACCATGTACAGATCGCCCGGCACACCAACCTTTGGCACCAGCAGCGTATGAACCCGGTCGCCCGCCTGTTCCATGACATCGACCACGTCGCGATACATGTAATGGGTGTCCAGCCCGTTGATGCGAACCGACACGGTCTTGCCTGCCGCTGCCCAGTCGATGTCGTTCAGCGCCTGAATGCAGTTCTTGCGGGCCCGTTCCTTTTCGGGCGGGGCGACCGCATCTTCAAGGTCCAGAAAGACGTAATCGGCGGGGCCGGTCGCGGCCTTGTCGATCATGGCAGGGTTGGAGGCCGGGACGGCAAGTTCCGAACGCTGCAGGCGTTGACGCCGCAGCGGGTGCAGGGTGTGGCTCATGGTATCCTCAGGGTAAGTCGGGATTATTCGGCAGCGACGGCTGCAGCAGACTGGCGGGCGACAGGGCGGACAAAGGCAGCCTGCGCTGCGGCCACGCCACTGCCCAGGGTGATCTCTGCCCCCGCCTCGACCAGCGCCAGTTCGGCCAGCGCTATGGCGGTCAGGCACATGCCTTCGTTCAGATCGCCCAGATGGCCGATGCGGAATACCTTGCCCGCCAGCGGGCCAAGCCCGGACCCGAGCGAACAGTTGTAGCGGTCATAGGCAATACGGATCACCTCGCGCGCATCGACATGCGCGGGCGTACGGATCGCAGTGACCGTATCCGATTGCAGCAGGGGATGTTCGGCGCAAATCTCCAGCCCCCAGGCCGCCACGGCACGACGTACACCATTGGCGAGCCGCCGGTGGCGGGCATAGACAGTGTCCAGCCCCTCTTCCTGCATCCGGGCCAGCGCCGCGCGCAACCCGTGCAGCAGGGGCGCGGGCGGGGTATAGGGGAACGACCCGGCCTCATGCGCGCGCAGCATATCCTTCAGATCGAAGAAGGCGCGGGGCATGCGGGCCGTTTCGCAGGCTTGCAGCGCCTTGGGGCTGACACCAAGAATGCCCAGACCCGCCGGCGACATCAGCCCCTTCTGGCTGCCGGTCACCGCCATATCGACACCCCAGTCATCCATGCGGAACGGAATCGACCCGATCGACGACACGCCATCGACAAACAGCAGCGCATCGTGGAAGGCCGAATCCAGCGCGGCCCGCACCGCCGCCACATCCGATGTGACCCCGGTCGCCGTTTCGTTATGGGTGACGAAAACCGCCTTGATCTCGCCCCGCCGATCGGCCCCCAGAATACGGGCGAATTCGTTCACCGGTACGCCCGCCCCCCAGGCAACATCAACAATCACCGGATCAAGCTGCAGCTTGCGGGCCATCTCGGCCCAGAGATGCGAGAAATGGCCGTGGCGTGCCATCAGGACCTTGTCGCCCGAGTTCAGCGTATTGCAGATTGCCGCTTCCCAGCAGCCGGTGCCCGATCCGGGGAACAGGGCCACGTGGCCCTTGGTGGTGCCCAGAACGGGCTTCATCCCTTCGGTCACGGCTGCGGTCAGGATGCCGAAATCGGCGGCGCGGTGGTCCTGCATCGGCACGGCCATCGCACGGCGGACAGCTTCGGGCACATTGGTCGGGCCCGGAATATACAGGTGGGCAAGTCCAGTCTTCATCGCAATCCTCCCATCGCGTTGACGGCACTCAGCCACAGATTGACGCAAAGGCAAAACGAAGACGGGTTCTGCTGTGAATGCACGGTTTTACAGATTGCAAAATTTGTAATATTGTAAATATGACGATTCCTGAATTGTGTGCGCTGGTATGCAGAAAACCTTCATCGGACCGCATCTCCGGCGCTTGCGTCAGGAACGCGGGGAAACGCAGGCCCAGATGGCCCGGACGCTCGGCATCAGTGCGTCTTACGTCAACCTTCTGGAAAACAACGAGAGATCGGTATCGGTCACCATCCTGTTCAGGTTGATGGAGGCCTATGGCGTCGATTGGCGCGAGATTGCCGAAGACGAAAGCGCCAGCCTTCTGCCCGATCTGCGCACGGCTGTACAAGATCCGCTGTTTACAGAATCCCGCCCCGATCTGCCGCAATTGCGGGCAGCGCTGGTGCATAGCCCCGATCTGGCACAGGCCTTTCTGCGCCTGCATCGCGCCTATCAGCAGGTATCGGACCAGCTGACCGCCATTGCGCAACTGGATCAGAATGCGGCGATCACCTCGCCCGAGGCGGCGGTACATCATGTCTTTCGCCGCAACCGCAACCATTTCCGCGATCTGGAACAGGCGGCATCCGGCTTCTGGGGGGAAACGGCGCCCGAACGGGACGAGGTTTACGGCGCGCTGAAGGTCCGGCTGAAATCGCGCATGGGTGTCAGCGTGCGGCTGGCCCGGGTCGAGGAAATGCCGCTGGCGCTGCGCGACTATGACGAGGCGACCCGTGAAATCTGCCTGTCCGAAGCGCTGGACCATACCAACCGCATCTTTCAGCTGACGCATATGTGCGGCCTGCTGGAACAGGGGGCGTTGTTTGACCAGATCATTGCGCGGGCGGGCTTGTCAGAACCGCGCAGCAATGTGCGGCTGCGGGTGGAGCTTGCCAATTACTTCGCGGCGGCGGTGCTGATGCCCTATGACGATTTCCTGCAGGTCGCACGGTCCACCAAATACGATTTCGACCATCTGGCAACCCGCTTCGGCGTCAGCTTCGAACAGGCCTGCCACCGCGCCACAACCCTGCAGCGCGATGGGGCGCAGGGCGTGCCCTTCTTTTTCCTGCGCATCGACAAGGGCGGCAATGTGGCCAAGCGGTTCAACGCCACCAGCTTTCCGCTGGCCGAACATGGCGGGGCCTGCCCACGGCTGGATGTGCATACGAGCTTTCGCACCCCCGGACGCATCGTACCGCAATTCGTGGAAATGCCCGACCGCAGCCGGTTCTTCGTCTTTGCCCGCACCGTGGACCGGCCCACCTGGGCCCGCCATGTGCAGGACAACCGTCTGGCCGTCGCCATGGGCTGCGCGATCGAGCATGTCGGCGAAATCGGCTATGCCGAACCCTTCCTGCTGTCGGGCGCGCCGATGACGCCGGTGGGCATCAATTGCCGCATATGCCCGCGCACCCATTGCGACCAGCGCGCCCATCAGGCGCTCATCATGCCTGATCCGGGCACAGCCATGCGGCGCGGGGCCACCCGCTACGATACCTGACCGGCGGCCTCGTTCACCAGATCGGCCAAAGCGGCGAATTGTGGGCCAAGCGGGTTGGATTTGCGCCAGACAAGGCCCAGCGTGCGGCTGGGGCGCGGCAGGGCAAGGCGGGCCACCGATACCGGCGCGGTGCGGGTTTCCACCGCCACCGCCATTTGCGGGATCAGCGTCACCCCGATCCCCGCCCCCACCATCTGCACAAGGGTGGAGAGCGAGCTGCCCTCCATCAGATCGCGCGGCGTGGCGCTTGGCATCTTGCAGTAAGACAGCGCCTGATCGCGGAAGCAGTGCCCTTCTTCCAGCAGCAGAAGCCGCATCTCGCGCAACCCCTCGGGCCCCGGCACCGGGCGGCCCGCATCGGCCAGCGGACGGACCAGCACGAATTCCTCGGAAAACAGCGGATGTTCCACCAGCGCGGGTTCGGATACCGGAAGGGCCACCAGCGCCAGATCCAGCCGCCCTTCGACCAGATCCCCGACCAGCCGCTGCGTCACCGCCTCGCGCGGGCGCAGATCCAGATCGGGAAAGTGCCCTGCCAGCGTCTGAATGACCCGGGGCAGCAGATAGGGCGCGACCGTCGGAATGACCCCGATCCCCAGACGCCCCGCCAGATGGCCCTGACTGGCCCGGGCCAGCGTCGCCAGTTCGTCCACCGCGCGCAGAATATCGCGGGCGCGGCGGGCAAAGGCCTCCCCCACCGGGGTCAGCCGCACCTGCCTTGGCCCGCGTTCAATAAGCGGGGCTCCGACAATCGCCTCCAATTCCTTCATCTGAAGCGACAGCGCGGGCTGCGACACCGCGCAGGCTTCGGCTGCACGACCGAAATGGCCATGGGTGGCCAGCGCCTCGAAATAGCGCAGATGCTTCATCGACAGGGCATTCATAAGAATTTCATATCGACATGATTTGAAAATGCAAATTCTAATTATCGCTCAGCCTTGTTAGAACGATTCCAGAGCCGGGGCGGGGCGATTCTGCCGCAACGCAGCATTGCCCCGCACCTTCCCGCCAAAAGCCAGATCAGGAGAGATGTCATGGACGGAAACGATATGAACCCCGCGGGCAAATGCCCGGTGATGCATGGGGCGATGACCTCGACCGGCACGTCGGTCATGGCCTGGTGGCCCAATGCGCTGAACCTCGACATCCTGCATCAGCACGATACGAAGACCAATCCGCTCAAGGGCTTCAACTACCGCGAGGAAGTGAAGAAGCTCGATTTCGCCGCCCTCAAGGCCGATCTGCACGCGCTGATGACCGACAGCCAGGAGTGGTGGCCGGCAGACTGGGGCCATTACGGCGGGTTGATGATCCGCATGGCCTGGCACTCGGCCGGCTCCTATCGCAGCGCCGATGGCCGTGGCGGTGGCAATACAGGCAACCAGCGCTTCGCGCCCCTGAACAGCTGGCCGGATAACGGCAACCTCGACAAGGCCCGCCGCCTGCTCTGGCCGATCAAGCGCAAATATGGCAACCGCATCAGCTGGGCTGACCTCATGCTGCTGGCGGGGAACGTGGCTTATGAATCCATGGGCCTGAAAACCTATGGCTTCGCCTTTGGTCGCGAAGACATCTGGCACCCCGAGAAAGACGTCTATTGGGGCTCGGAAAGCGAATGGCTGAAATCATCGCGCTATGACAGCGACGATGACCGCACCAGCCTGGAAAACCCGCTGGCCGCTGTGGTCATGGGCCTGATCTATGTGAACCCCGAAGGCGTGAACGGCCAGCCCGACCCGCTGAAAACCGCCGCCGACATGCGCGTGACCTTCAGCCGCATGGGCATGGATGATGCCGAAACCGTCGCCCTCACCGCTGGTGGCCACACCGTCGGCAAGGCCCATGGCAATGGCGATGCGTCGCTGCTGGGCGCCGCCCCCGAAGGCGCAGGCATCGAAGAGCAAGGCTTCGGCTGGGTCAACAACACCACCCGCGGCATCGGCAACAACACCGTCACCAGCGGCGTCGAAGGCGCATGGACGACCCACCCGACCCGTTGGGATGGCGGCTATTTCGACATGCTGCTGAACCACGACTGGGAACTGCGCCGCTCGCCCGCAGGCGCCCAGCAATGGGAACCGGTGAACCTGCGCCCCGAGGAAATCCCCTCGGATGTGGAACGCAGCGGCGGCACCACCCGCATCGTGATGACCGATGCCGATATGGCGCTGCGCGTCGATCCGGGCTTCCGCGCCATCTCCGAACGCTTCGCCAAGGATCAGGCCGCGTTCGATGACGCCTTCGCCCGCGCCTGGTTCAAGCTGCTGCACCGCGATATGGGGCCGAAGTCGCGCTATATCGGCCCGGAGGTTCCCGCCGAAGATCTGATCTGGCAAGACCCGATCCCCGCAGGCACCACCGGCTATGATGTGGAGGCCGTGAAGGCCAAGATCGCCGCCTCCGGCCTCTCGGTGGCCGATATGGTCGCCACTGCATGGGATTCGGCGCGCACCTTCCGCCAGTCCGACTATCGCGGCGGTGCCAATGGCGCCCGCATCCGTCTGGCCCCGCAGAAAGACTGGGAAGGCAATGAGCCCGCCCGTCTGGCCCGCGTGCTCTCGGTGCTGGAACCCATCGCCGCCGCCTCGGGCGCCTCGGTTGCCGATGTGATCGTGCTGGCTGGTGTGGTCGGTGTGGAACAGGCGATCAAGGCCGCAGGCCACAACGTCGCCGTGCCCTTCGCACCGGGCCGTGGCGATGCCGCGCAAGAGCAAACCGACATCGAAGGCTTCGCCGTACTGGAGCCGCTCGCTGATGGGTTCCGCAACTGGCAGAAGGCCGATTACGCCGTCGCCCCCGAAGAGCTACTGCTCGACCGGGCGCAGCTGATGGGCCTGACCGCGCAAGAGATGACCGTGCTGATCGGCGGGTTGCGCGTGCTGGGCGCCAACCACGGCGGCAGCGCCAAGGGCGTGTTCACCACCCGCCCCGGTGCCCTGACCACCGACTTCTTCGTGACCCTGACCGACATGGGCAACAAATGGGTTCCGACCGGGCGCAACAGCTATGACATCGTGGACCGCAAGTCGGGCGCGGTGAAGTTCACCGCCAGCCGCGTGGACCTCGTGTTCGGCTCGAACTCGATCCTGCGCGCCTATGCCGAGGTCTATGCCCAAGACGACGCGGCCGAGCGTTTCGTGGCCGATTTCGTCGCCGTCTGGACCAAGGTGATGAACGCCGATCGCTACGATCTGGTGGCCTGACCGGCCCATAGACGTTCTGGATCGGGCGGCCCTTCGCGGGGCCGCCTTTTCCTTTGCGACCGCATGCTGCCTGGCTGTTTGGGTCAACCTGACACTCCCTGGGGATTTTCGCCCCAAGCGGCTTGCGGGGCGGCGCAGGATCGGCTAAAGCCCAGCCAGCCTGCGAAGGATGCCGGTGTAGCTCAGCTGGTAGAGCACGTCATTCGTAATGATGGGGTCGGGGGTTCGAGTCCCTTCACCGGCACCATCCTTCCGGGCTTTTCCCAAAATGCCGCAAAAGTAAGCGCGCAGCCGCAAAATGAGGCGGCAAGCCCTTGTCCCTGCCCGGCCTGTCGGCAAGGGGTTACCGTGCGCCGGAACCATCGTTAAGCTGACCGGAACGCAGCGCAACGGGACCGATTTCATGGCCATTCATGCCAGTATTCACCACCTGACCCATTACAAGTATGACCGCCCGGTCACCCTTGGCCCGCAGATCATCCGCCTGCGCCCCGCACCGCAATCGCGCACCAAGGTGCTGTCGCACAGTCTCAAGGTCTCGCCCGGTGGGCATTTCGTGAACCACCAGCAAGACCCCTATGGCAACTGGCTGGCGCGGTTCGTGTTCCCAGAGCCGGTGATGGAGTTCAAGATCGAGGTCGATCTGGTGGCCGACATGTCGGTCTATAACCCGTTCGACTTTTTCGTCGAGGACAGCGCCGAATTCTGGCCTTTCGACTATCCTGCCGATCTGGCCGATGATCTGGTGATCTATCGTCGCCCCGAACCGGCCGGGCCGCGGCTGCAGGCCTTTCTGGATGGCGTCCCGCGCGATCGCGTGCGGGTCACAGATTTTCTCGTGGCACTGAATGCGCGGGTCAACGCGGCGGTGAACTATACCATCCGCATGGAACCCGGCGTGCAGACGCCGGAGGAAACGCTCAGCCTCAAATCCGGCTCTTGCCGCGATTCGAGCTGGCTTCTGGTGCAGGCGCTGCGCCATCTTGGCTTTGCCGCGCGCTTTGTGTCGGGCTATCTGATCCAGCTTGCCCCCGATGTGAAATCGCTGGATGGGCCCTCGGGCACCGAGGTGGATTTCACCGATCTGCATGCCTGGGTCGAGGCCTATATCCCCGGTGCGGGCTGGATCGGGCTGGACCCGACGAGCGGCCTGCTGACCGGCGAAAGCCATATCCCGCTGGCCGCAACCCCGCATTACCGCAATGCCGCGCCCATATCGGGCGGCTATTCCAGCGCGGGCACGCCGCAGGTGGAATTTGCCTTTGATATGCAGGTGCGCCGGGTGGCCGAACATCCACGCATCACCAAACCCTTCAGCGACGAGGCCTGGGCGCGGCTGAACGCCATGGGCCGCAAGGTGGACGCCGTGCTGGCCGAAGGCGATGTGCGGCTGACCATGGGCGGCGAGCCGACCTTCGTGTCGATCGACGATTTCGAATCCGCCGAATGGAACACCGAAGCCGTCGGCCCGCAAAAGCGCGACCGCGCAGATCAGTTGATCCGCCGTCTGCGCACGCGCTTCGCCCCCGGTGGCTTTTTGCATTACGGGCAGGGCAAATGGTATCCGGGCGAAAGCCTGCCGCGCTGGACCTTCTCGCTTTATTGGCGGCGCGATGGCGTGCCGGTCTGGCGGAACCCCGATCTGGTGGCGGTCGAGGCGCAGGATTACAAGGTCAGCGCCGAAGACGCCGGGCGCTTCATGGAGGCCTTTGCCGAAAACCTTGGCATCACCCCGGAACATGCGCAGCCCGCCTTTGAAGACCCGGCAGAGTGGATTTTGAAGGAAGCCAACCTGCCGCCCAATGTCAGCCCGGAAAACAGCAAGCTGAAAGACCCGGAAGAACGCTCGCGCTTTGCCCGGGTGTTTTCGCGTGGTCTGACCGAACCTTCGGGTTTTGTGCTGCCCCTGCAACGCTGGCAATCCAAGGCGGGGGCGCCGAAATGGCGGTCCGAGATGTGGAAACCCCGGCGCGGCTATCTGTTCCTTGTGCCCGGTGACAGCCCGGTGGGCTTTCGCCTGCCGCTGGCGGGGCTGCCCTATATTCCGCCTGCGCAATATCCCTACAGCTATCCGGCCGATACCTCGCTGCCGCTGGCGCCCCTGCCGGACTTCTACGCCCGCGTCGCGCCGCATCGGCTGGCCGAAGTGCAGGCCGAGCTGGACCGCTTGGCGCAGGAGGCCGCCGAGATTGCCGCGATGACGCCGGAAACCAGCGCGGGCCATACCCAAAGCGGCACCACGCGCGCGGACAAGCCGGGCCGTCAGCGGCAGGTGGCACAGGTGGGCGTGGATCCGGCAGAGGGCGCGGTGCGCACCGCCATCGCCATGGAACCGCGCGACGGGCGTCTGTGCCTGTTCATGCCGCCCTGTGAAGCGCTGGAAGATTATCTCGAATTGCTGGCCACCGCCGAAG
Source organism: Gemmobacter denitrificans (assembly GCF_036964905.1). Taxonomy (NCBI): domain Bacteria; kingdom Pseudomonadati; phylum Pseudomonadota; class Alphaproteobacteria; order Rhodobacterales; family Paracoccaceae; genus Gemmobacter; species Gemmobacter denitrificans. The sequence goes on along the minus strand of NZ_JBALHR010000003.1, from coordinate 187,389 downwards.
TGACCGCCGAGGCGCTTGGCCTGCCCATCCATATCGAAGGCTATGCGCCCCCCAACGATCCGCGCCTGAACGTGATCCGCGTCGCCCCCGATCCGGGTGTGATCGAGGTGAACATCCACCCCGCCCATAGTTGGGAAGATTGTGTCGCCACCACCGAGGCGATCTATGACGAGGCGCGCAATTGCCGCCTGGGCGCCGACAAGTTCATGATCGACGGCCGCCATACCGGCACAGGCGGCGGCAACCATGTGGTGGTCGGCGGCGAAACGATGGGCGACAGCCCCTTCCTGCGCCGCCCCGATCTGCTGAAATCGCTGATCCTGATCTGGCAGCGGCACCCATCGCTGTCTTACCTCTTCTCGGGGCTGTTCATCGGGCCAACCTCTCAGGCCCCGCGCATTGACGAGGCACGGCATGACAGCCTTTACGAGCTGGAAATCGCGCTGAACCAGATTGGCGATCCGGTGGCGGGTGGGCCGCTGCCGCCGCCCTGGCTGGTGGACCGGCTGCTGCGCAACATCCTGATTGATGTCACCGGCAACACCCATCGCGCCGAGATCTGCATCGACAAGCTCTATTCCCCCGATGGCCCCACAGGGCGGCTGGGTCTGGTGGAGTTTCGCGGGTTTGAAATGCCGCCGCATCCGCGCATGAACCTGGCGCAGCAATTGTTGATCCGGGCGATCATCGCGCGCTGCTGGAAGGCGCCGGTTACGGGCAAGCCGGTCCGCTGGGGCACGGTGCTGCATGACCGCTTCATGCTGCCGCATTTCATCTGGGCCGACTTCCTCTCGCTGCTCGACGATCTGGGCCAGCATGGCTTCAAGCTCGATCCGGTCTGGTATCAGGCGCAGGCCGAGTTCCGCTTCCCCTTCTGCGGGCAGATCGAGGTTGAGGGCGTGCATCTGGAGCTGCGGCAGGCGCTGGAACCCTGGCATGTGCTGGGCGAAACCGGGGCGATCGGCGGCACGGTGCGCTATACCGACAGCTCGGTGGAACGGCTGCAGGTGAAGCTGACCACCCTGCATCAGGATCGCTACCGGGTGATGTGCAACCGGCGACCCGTGCCGCTGGCGCGCACCGGCACCAGTGGCGAGGCCGTGGGCGGCGTGCGCTACAAGGCGTGGCAACCGGCGGCGGCGCTGCATCCGGTGCTGCCGGTCAATGCGCCGCTGACCTTCGACATCTATGATGATTGGACAGGGCGGGCGCTTGGCGGGTGTGTCTATCACGTCGCGCATCCGGGCGGGCGCAACTATGACACCTTCCCGGTGAATGGCTATGAGGCCGAGGCGCGCCGTCTGGCGCGGTTCGAGGCGCATGGCCACCAGCCCGGAAGCTATGCCCCTGCCCCGGAACAGCCGCATCCGGAATTTCCGATGACGCTCGACCTGCGGCGCGCGCCGGGTCTATAACGGCGGAATGACACCCGCCGCAGCCCCCCTGCCCCGCACCGCCCTGCTGGCGGATTACACGCCGCAACCCGGCGTGGCCGATGAGCTGTTCGACGGACAGGGCCGCATGCGCCCGGTCTGGCAGCCGTTCATCACCCAATTGGCCAGCCTCTCGCCCGAGGACGTCGCCACCCGCTTTGGCCGGGGCGCGCAATATCTGCGCGATGCCGGGGTCTATTTCCGGCTTTATGGTGGTGGCCCGGCACAAGAGCGTGAATGGCCGCTCAGCCATGTTCCGGTTCTGATCTCGGATGCCGAGTGGCAGGGCATCTGCGACGGGCTGGCCCAACGGGCCGAATTGCTGGAACGGGTGATGGCCGATCTATACGGCCCGGCGCGGCTGGTGGCTGACGGGCATCTTCCGGCGGAACTGGTGGCCGAAAACCCGCAATGGCTGCGCCCCATGGTGGGGGTGACACCCGCATCAGGCCATTGGCTGCACCATCTGGCCTTTGAAATCGGCCGTTCGCCGGACGGGTCGTTCTTTGTGCTGGGCGACCGGGCGCAGGCGCCTTCGGGCGCGGGCTTTGCGCTGGAAAACCGCATGGCCACGACGCGGATCTTCTCGGACCCGTTTCCCCGCGCCAATATCCGCCGTCTGGCCGGGTTCTTTCGCGCCTTCCGCGCGACGATGGAACATCTGGCCGGTGATGGCCGACGCATGGCGATCCTGACCCCCGGGCCGAACAACGACACCTATTATGAACACACCTATATCGCCCGTTATCTGGGCCTGACCTTGCTCGAGGGCGAAGACCTGATCGTCGAAAACGGTCAGGCCATGGTGCGCACTGTGAAAGGGCTGGAGCCGCTTGGCCTGCTCTGGCGGCGGATAGATGGTGATTTCTGCGATCCGCTGGAACTGGACGAAAGCTCGCAGATCGGAACGCCGGGGCTGATCGGTGCGATCCGCCATGGTGGGCTGAACCTTGTCAACGCGCCAGGATCGGGGCTGCTGGAAACCCGCGCCTTCATGGCCTTCCTGCCGCGCCTGTGTGAAACCCTGCTGGGTGAAACCTTGCGCCTGCCCAATATCGCAACATGGTGGTGCGGCCCGCCTGCGGAACGGGCCTATGTGATGGCCAATGCCGGGCGCATGATGATCGGTGGCGCGCTGGATACCGCACTTCCCTTTGCCAGCGGCAACGACACCGTGCTGGGCCCCGAAACCGCGCTAGCCGCGCGGCTGGACCGCGACGGACGGCGGCTGGTCGGGCAGGAGGCGGTCACCCTGTCCACCACCCCCGCATGGGCCGACGGGAAGCTGGTGCCGCGTCCGATGACAATCCGGGTCTTTGCCGCCCGCACGTCTGAAGGTTGGACCTTCATGCCCGGCGGCTATGCCCGGATCGGCAAATCGGATGATGCGATGGCGCTGGCCATGCAGGCGGGCGGATCGGTGGCCGATGTCTGGGTGGTCGCCGACCGACCTGTGCCAGCCGATACACTGGTCAGCGGATCAGGCCCGGAACGCGCCCCGCCCGGCATCCTGCCCGCCCGCGCGGCTGACAATCTGTATTGGTTGGGCCGCTATGTCGAACGGGCCGAAGGCGCGATCCGCCTGCTGCGGGCGTGGCATCTGCGCATGGCTGAAACCGGCGATGCGTCCGAGCCGCGCATGGCGGCCTTTGCCGAACATCTGGCCGGGCTGGGGCTGACCCCCGACCGCCCGATCCCCGAAACCCTGCCCATGCTGATCGGGGCGGCGCGTGGCGCGGCATCAAAGGTGCGGGACCGGTTCTCGCCCGATGGCTGGAACGCGCTGAACGATCTGGCCCGTTTTGCTGACCGACTGACCGGGAAGGTGGCGGAAAACGGCGATGCGGCACAGGCGCTGTCGGTGCTGCTGCGCAAGATTTCCGGGTTCTCCGGGCTGGTGCATGAAAACATGTATCACTTTGCCGGCTGGCGCTTTCTGTCACTGGGCCGGGCACAGGAACGGGCCGATGGCACGCTGCTGCTGCTGGCGGCCTTCACCGGCCCCGAAGCCCCGCCCGGCGCGCTGGAAATCGCCATCGAGGTGGGCGACAGCGTGATGACCCATCAGCGCCGCTATCGCTTTGGCCCTTCACCCGAAACCGTGCTGGACTTGCTGGCGCAGGATGCACAGAACCCGCGCGCCGTGCTGTACCAGATCGCCCAGATGCGCCATCATCTGGAACGTCTGCCGCAACCGCAGCCGGGCGGCGAGATGCCCGAACTGGACCGGGTCTTGCTGACGCTGGACACCGATCTGCGCGTGGCCCGGCCGGCTGACCTGACCGTCGAACGGCTGGGCGAACTGCGCCATCGTCTGGCCGGGGTTTTCGGCCTGATTTCCAGCCGCTATTTCCGGTAGGTGGCCATGCGCTATGACATCCGCCTGACCATAGAATACAGCTATGCCGCGCCATCGGATCAGGTGCGCAACCTGCTGCGCCTTTTGCCTGCCGATCTGCCGGGGCAGCGGGTGGGCGCACGCGTCTTGACCATTACACCAGCCCCGGATGAACGCCGCGATGGCGCCGATTTCTTCGGCAATTCGGTCACGCAGGTCGGCTGGCACCGCCCGGTCAGCCAGTTGCGCTTTGACCTGCGCGCCGGGGCCGAACGCCTGCCCGCCGCAGTGCCGCAAGATGGCCCGGCTTTGGTAGACCTGGCCGCGCTGATGGCGGGGCAGGGCATTGGCCCGATGGCCCCGCTGCATTTCACTGCACCGTCCCCCCGCATCGCGCCGGTGGCAACCATTGCCGAGTTTGCCCGCGCGGCCCTGCCGCATGCCCCGACGGTTCCGGCCAGCATTGCGGCGGTGGGCATGGCGCTGCATGACGCGATGACCTTTGACCCAGACGCCACCGATGTGACCACCGCCCCGGAAACCGCCTTCGCCAACCGGCGCGGTGTCTGCCAGGATTATGCGCAGATCATGGTGGGCGGGCTGCGGTCGATGGGCATCCCTGCGGGCTATGTCTCCGGCTTCCTGCGCACCACGCCGCCGCCAGGGCAACCGCGATTGGAAGGGGTGGATGCGATGCACGGCTGGGTGATGGCCTGGGCCGGGCCAGAGCTGGGCTGGCTGGAATATGACCCGACCAACCGGCAATGGGCGGGCGAAGATTACGTCACCGTGGCCCGGGGCCGCGATTACGCCGATGCGGCCCCGGTGCGCGGGGCCTTGCGCACGGCGGGCGCGCATGACACGCGCCACGCCGTTGATGTGATCCCGCAGGAAGACGGGGCCGCGATCAATCTGCCCGGTCGTCCTTGAAGGTGCGATGGCCCGAGATCATGGTCGAAACCATGCTCTGTCGGCTCATGATATCTTCGCGGATGGCCGCATAGATGTGGATGATCATGAAGATCACGATGGCCCACATGCCCAGATGGTGCAGCGTGTGCAGCCGCTGGCTGTTCTGCACCAGACCCAGAACCCAGCCAAAGATACTGTCCGGCAACGATCCCTGCCCTGCGCCTTCGGCATAAAGGGCCCAGCCGGTCACGATCATGAAGCTGATCCCCAGCGTCATGAAGAAGAACATCGCGATCTGTGCCAGCGGGTTGTGACCGACATACTTCTTCGGTGCAGGTTCCAGAAACAGATACCAGCGCAGTTCGAACAGAACCTCGCGCCACCAGTGGCGATTGGTCAGCGGCAGCACGAACATCTGGCGCGCGTGGTGGTTTCCGGCGAAGGCCCAATAGATGCGGCCGAAGAAACCCACGGTCAGCACCATTCCGGCGGCGAAATGCGCAAAGCGGATATAGCCGAACACGAACTGTTCCGTCGCCTCGGCGATCTGCATGCTGGGGGGCGGGGCACCGATGAAATACCCGCTGATGATCAGCACTAGGATCGCCAGCGCATTGATCCAGTGCCAGATCCGCACCGGTGCTTCGTACACATAGACCGAGGTGCGCAGCCGGACCGTTTCAATGTCTTCCGCCGTGGCATCGCCGGTCAACAATGCGGCCTGCAGCACGGGTCCCTTGTCGGGGGCAGAAGTTTCCATCGGATCACCCCACCATCAGCCAGAGCCCGGACAGCGCGATGCCTGCCCCAAGCGCCCGCTGCGCCAGAGGCTGCACCGCCACCGCCCGCGCGACCAGCACACCGATCAGATGCAGCGCCGCCGTTGCGATCAGGAACCCGGCAAGATAGGCAAAGGCATTGCCCGCGGCCTCAGTCGCATGGGCATGGCCATGGGCAGTGGCAAAGGCCGCGATGGCCAGCAGCGACGCGCCGGTCAGGGCCGATGTCTGGCCGCGCCGCGACATCAGCGTCAGCAGACCGAAGGCCAGAACCGACAGGGTGATGGCCATCTCGACCCCAGGAAAGGCGATCCCGGCCCAGCTTGCCCCGGCCCCCAGCACCATCGCCGCCATGAAGGCCCCGGCCCCCGCCCAGAAACGGCCCGGCAGCACAAAGCCCGACCACAGCCCGACAGCCAGCATGGCCAACAGGTGATCCATGCCCAGAACCGGGTGCGCCAGCCCATGCACAAAGCCCGAGGTATCGCCATGCCCGGTATGGGCCAGCGCCGGTGCTGCGATCAGGCAGGCGGCAAAGGCGGTGAATGCAAGTTTCTTCATCATGGTTCTCCTTACCGGACCTTGACCTTGGCCAGTTCCTGACCATCGGGCGACATGACATGGGTGGAACAGGCAAGGCAGGGATCGAAACTGTGCAGGGTACGCAGGATTTCGACCGGCTCTTCGGGGCGTTCCACCTTGGTGTTCATCAGGCTGGCCTCGAAGGCACCGATGTTGCCGGCCAGATCGCGCGGGCTGCCATTCCAGGTGGTCGGCACGACGCATTGATAGTTTTCGATGCGGCCATCCTTGATGCGGATCCAGTGACCAAGCGCACCGCGCGGGGCTTCGGTCATGCCGACGCCCTTCGCCTCTTTCGGCCAGGTTGACGGGTCCCACTTGGCAATATTGGCGGTGCTTTCATCGCCGTTCTTGATGTTCTGCACCAGCTTGTCGAAGAAATGCTTTTGCAGACGCCCGCAATATTCGCTTTCCAGCGCCCGGGCCGCCGTGCGCCCCAGCGTGGAAAACAGCGCCGAGACCGGCAGATTCATCGTGCGCAGCAGGCCTTCCACCTGGTTCTTGATGTCTTCATGCCCCTTGGCATAGCCCACGACATAGCGGGCCAGCGGCCCCACTTCCATCGCATGGCCCTTCCAGCGCGGGGCCTTGATCCAGCTGTATTTCGCGCCTTCATCCAGTTGTTCGATATGGGTGCGGCTGCCCTTGGCATTCGGGCCCAGTTCGAATTTCGGGCTGGTCACACCATCCCAGGGATGCAACCCCCGGCCCGGTTCGGCCCCGGAATATTCGTACCAGGAATGATCGACATGTTCCTGAATCTGTTCCGGGTCGCGCACATCGACATCCTGCACTTCGTTCAGGTTGCCATTGATGATCGCGCCGCGCGGCAGATGCAGCTGTTCAGGGCTGAAATCGTTCGGATGTTCCGGAATGTCGCCATAGGCCAGGACCGATTTGCCCGACAGCCCGCCGCCATACAGCCAGTTCTTGTAGAAGCCGCCAATGGCCACAACGTCGGGCAGATAGACGTTGCGATTGAACTCGATGCACTTGTCGATGATCGACGACACAAGGTTCAGCCGCTCCATGTTGATCGCCCCCACCGCGCCGGTGGAATGGACATTGATCGGGCAGGGCACCCCCCCCACCAGCCAGTTGGGATGCGGGTTCTTGCCGCCAAAGATCGTGTGGACCTTGACGATTTCCTTCTGCAGGTCCAGCGCCTCAAGATAATGGGTCGTGGCCATCAGATCGGCTTCGGGCGGTAGCAGATAGGCCGGATTGTCCCAATAGCCGTTCTTGAAGATGCCCAGTTGGCCGCTTTCGACAAAGGCCTTGAGCCGGTTCTGCACATCGCGGAAATAGCCGGGGCTGGACAGCGGATGGTTGGGGCTGACGGCCTGCTGCAATTCGCTGGTGGCCTTGGGATCGGCCTTCAGCGCATTGATCGGGTTCACCCAGTCCAGCGCGTGCAGATGGTAGAAATGCACGATATGGTCATGGATCTGCAGGTTCAGCTGCATGATGTTGCGGATGGAATTGGCATTGTCGGGGATGGTGATGCCCAATGCATCTTCCACCGCCCGCACCGATGTCAGCGCATGCGTGCCAGTGCAGACCCCGCAGATCCGTTCGGTAAAAGCCCAGGCATCGCGCGGATCGCGGCCCTTCAGGATCACCTCCAGCCCGCGCCACATGGTGCCGGTGCTGACGGCATTGGTGATGATGTTGTTGGCATCCACATTCACCTCGCAGCGCATGTGGCCCTCGATCCGGGTGACCGGATCGACCACGACACGGGTGCCTGCGGTATCAAGGGTAAAGCCGTTCGGCGTTGTCACGGTCATGGCCTTCAGCCCTCCACCTTGTCCTGGGTCTTTTTCTGCGCGCGCTTCAAGGCGCTGACAGCGGCATGCACCGCCACGGCACCGCCCACGACCCCCGCTGCCGCCATGCCGATCTGATCGGCATTCCGTTCCACGCCGAATTGCTTGATGTTGGTCAGCCGGTCATAGAACGACCCCTGATCCCAGAACCCATCTTCGGAACAGCCGATGCAGCCATGACCGGACTGGATCGGGAAGCTGACACCTTCGTTCCAGCGGATGGTGGAACAGGCGTTATAGGTGGTCGGCCCCTTGCAGCCCATCTTGTAAAGGCAATAGCCCTTGCGGGCATTTTCGTCATCCCAGGCCTCGACAAACTGGCCGGCATCGAAATGCGGGCGGCGATAGCATTTGTCGTGGATGCGCTGGCCATAGAACATCGCAGGTCGGCCCTGACGATCCAGTTCCGGCAGGCGGTCAAAGGTCAGCATATAGGTGATGACCCCGGTCATCACCTCGGCAATCGGCGGGCAGCCGGGCACCTTGATGATCGGCTTGTCGGTGATGACCTTGTGAACCGGCGTCGCGCGGGTAGGGTTGGGCGCGGCCGCCTGCACGCAGCCATAGCTGGCACAGGCCCCCCAGCTGATGATCGCCTTGGCGCCTGCCGCCGCATGGCGCAGCTGTTCGACAAAGGGCTTGCCGCCGACGATGCAGAACATCCCGTCTTCGTTCAGGGGCGGGTTACCTTCGACGGCCAGGATGTAGTTGCCCTTGTATTTCTCGATCGCCTCTTCCAGCGCCGCCTCGGCGGCATGGCCTGCCGCCGCCATCAGCACATGGCTGTAATCAAGGCTGATCATCGACAGGACCACATCCTTGGCCAGCGGATGCGCGCCCCGGATGAACGATTCAGAACAGCAGGTGCATTCCAGCCCATTGACCCAGATAACCGGCGTGCGCGGTTTGGTTTCCATCGCATGGGCGATCTTGGGGACAAAGGCCGGGCCAAGGCCCAGGGCGCTGGCCGTCAGCGCACAGTATTTCATGAAGCTGCGCCGGGTGATCCCCTGACGGCGCATCACCTCATAGAAGGTCTCGATCTGGCTCAACGCTGGCCCCTCCCTGATGTTCCACGGTGCAGGCGCACCTCTCCGCGGTTCAGGAAATCAGCCGCAGGGGCGCGGGGACACTGAAAAGATACAATGGCATACCGAAGCGATTTTTCAGCACAGCCAATGCGTTATGGTCGATCCGCCGCAGCAGGGGCGGTTGATGTCTTGCCGCTTGGTGCGCGGGGTGGTTACCGGCCTTCCGGCAGGTCCAAAGCCTGCGCCGCCGCAACCATGGCCTGCCCAAGCGCCAACCCGCCATCATTCGCGGGCGTGACAGAATGGGTCAGAACCGGCAGACCGCGCAGGTTTTCCTGCATCAGCCGGGCCAAGAGCGCATTCTGAAAACAGCCCCCCGAAAGGGCAATGGCCTTCGCTTCACCGGTTTCTACCCATCTGCGGGCGGCAGCGCCAAAGGCAGATGCCAGACCGCGATGAAACTGCAGCGCCATGTCCGCATCGGGCCGCCCCGCCAGAACATCCGTCCTCAGCGCGCGAAACAAGGGCGCGGTGTCGATCTCGGCCCCCCGCGTGCCAAGGGAATAAGCCTCGGAATGGCTGGATCGCTGCGCCAGCGCCTCCAGCCGCATGGCGGCTTCGCCCTCATAGCTCTGCCGATCTGCACAGATGCCCAGAACCGCCGCCACCGCATCGAACAGCCGCCCGGCACTTGATGACTTTGGCGCGTTGATCCCCTTCGCAATCGCCTGCCGCAGCAGATCGCGCGGCTGGCCTGCAAACAGATGATCCGCCCAATCCCCAAGCCCCGCCTGATCCAGTTGTGCCAGCGCATTGCGCCAGGGTTCCCGCGCCGCGCGGTCGCCCCCGGGCAAAGGTGTCGGCCGCAGCCCGCCCCGATGGACAAAACCGCGATAGTCACCCAGCAGCACCTCGCCCCCCCAGATTGCGCCATCTGGGCCAAGCCCGGTGCCATCCAGAATGATCCCGACCACTTGGCCCCCGTCCAGCGGCCAGCCATTCTCCGCCAGACAGGCCGCCAGATGGGCGTGATGATGCCAAACCTCGACCACCGGCAGCCCCATCGCCCGGCCTGCCTGCGTGGCGCGATACCCTGGGTGCGCATCCACCGCGACCAGCTCGGGCCGGTGGTCGAACAGCGCCGTGTAATCGGCCACTGCCTTGTCAAATTCCTCGGCGCAAAGCGCATCGTCCAGATCGCCCAGATGATGCCCCAGCAATGCCTGCCCGCCCTTGGTCAGACAAATCGCGCCCTTCATCTGCCCGCCAAGCGCCAGAACCTGCGGGGCCGCCGCAAAACCCGGCGGCAAGGGCAGCGTTCCCGGCACCCGGCCCCGCGCCCGTCGCAGCACCATGGGCGGCTCGGCCCGCTCCACGCTGTCATCCAGCCGCCGCGCAATGTCGCGGTCATGGATCAGCAGCGCATCGGCCACACCCGCCAGCTTCTGCCGCGCCTCATCATTGCCCACCACCTGCGGCTCGCCCGACAGATTGGCCGAGGTCATGACCAGAACGCCGCCAAAGCCCGCACACAGAAGGTGATGCAGCGGGGTCGCGGGCAGCATGACCCCAAGGTCCACCATGCCCGGCGCCACCGCCTCGGGCAGCACCCCGGCCGAAGGCACCAGCACGATGGGCGCAGCCGGATCGCGCAGCAGCGCCAGCGCCTTTGGCCCCAGCACCGCAACCTGCCGCAAGGCGGCCTCGCGCCCCATCAGGGCGAGCGGCTTGGCAGGTCTGCACTTGCGCGCCCGAAGCCGCGCCACGGCCGCGCCATTGGCGGCATCGCAAGCCAGATGAAACCCACCCAGCCCCTTGATCGCCAGCACTTCCCCGGCCCGCAACCGCGCCACCGCCAGCGCGATCGGATCACCCGACACCTCCTGCCCCGCCACTTCCAGCCACAGCCGCGGACCACAGGCCGGGCAGGCCACCGGCTGGGCATGAAACCGCCGGTCCGTCGGATCGGCATATTCCGCTGCACAATCGGCACATAGCGGAAAGGCCGCCATCGTCGTCTGCGCCCGGTCATAGGGCAAACCGCGCAGAATGGTGAAGCGCGGCCCGCAATGGGTGCAATTGGTAAAGGCATAGCCCTGCCGCCGCCCCGGACCTTCGATCTCTGCCGCGCAATCGGCACAGATTGCAGCATCGGGCGTCACCCGGGTGTCCGCCCTGCCTGCCCGGCTTTCGTCAATGTCGAACCCGTCAGGCAGGCCGCCCATGAATGGCGCGACCTCTACCGCATCCACCCGCGCCAACTTTGGCGCGCGCGTCGCAATCGCCGCCACAAACCCGTCAAGGTCATCGCCCCGCGCCTCGATGCCCACCCCCTCGGCATCGTTCCAGACCCGCCCGCGCAACCCGAAGTCCCGCGCCAATTGCCAGATGAAGGGCCGGAACCCCACACCCTGCACCTGCCCACGCACCCGGATCGCCACCGCCTTCACCGGCCTGCCCCTTTATCTTGGCCCAAATATCCCCGGGAGGGTCCGGGAGGGCAGGCAGCCCTCCCGGCGGCTGCCATGGGCGCTGTCAATGAACAGTGCAGACCATACATGGATCAAAACTCCGCACCACATGCTGCACGGCGATTGCCCCCGGGCCTTCCACGGTCACACCTTCCAGCGCCGCCTCCAGCGGGCCAGGCACACCGGCCGCGTCACGCGGGCTGAAATTCCAGGTCGTCGGCGCGATGATCTGATAGCTTGCGATCCGCCCGTCTTCGATCCGCATCCAATGCCCAAGCGCGCCGCGCGCCGCTTCCACCAGCCCCGCGCCCTGCCCCGCGCCGGGCAGCGTGCCCCGCGCCATATAGGCCGCGCCGGGATCGATCCCTACCACCAGCTTTTCCATCGCCATCTGTGTCCGCGCCAGTTCCAGTAACCGCCCGGCAACCCGGGCCAGAACACCGCCGCCGCCCTGTGCCAATGCGCGGGCCAGCTGGTGCCCATCCACCACCTGACGGGCCAGCGCGCCGACCTCCTGGCCCAAACCGGCCAGCCTAGGTGCCTTGCACCAGCTATAGGCCGGAGCTGCCATGGTTTCGTCAGGCTCGGTTTCGCCCTGCCAGGGATGCGCCACCCCGCCCAGCATCCAGGCATGTGACGGGTCTTCGGCGATCGCGGCCGGGTCAAGGTCCAGTAATCCACCGTCCCAACGCCCGGCGGCGAAGACCGGGCCTTCCTCCTGTTGATAGGCCCCGAACGACAGATAGCGCCCCGATCCCCGGCCCAGCGCCGCCAGATCAAGATCGGCAGCAATCTCCAGGAACAGCCCGACATCGCCGCGCGTCCAGCCCATCAGGGCAGTTACACTGCCCAGCGCGACGAAATCTTCCAGCGGGCCGCCAAACAGCACGCTTTCCAGATACCGACGAAAGGCGCGCAAGGTCGCGCCAAGACGGGCCTTTTCGCGCAGGCCCGGCGCGCGCGTCACGCCGCCGGGCTGGATCGCCAGCGTATGGGGCCATTTGCCCGCCAGAAGCCCCATCACATGCAGCAGTTCGGCCCGCGCCGCGATGGCGCTGCGCTGCGCCCCGCCCTCCATAGCCGTGAAACGGGCCATTGCCCGGCTGTGCCAGGCGCGCCCGGCATAATCGGGGCGCGCGAAATCGGGCATGAAGAACAGATGGAAATGGGTCAGGTGATCTGCCACATTTTCCGCCGCGTGGATCAACGCCGCCATGGCTGCACCCGCCGGTGTGGGCACGATGCCCATGGCGGCGCCCAGGGCACGTGCCGCAGCCGCCGACTGGCTGATCGAACAGATGCCACAGATCCGCGGGGTAATGACCAGCGCATCGCGCGGATCGCGCCCCAGCAACATGCGCTCGAACCCGCGATACAGGGGGGCATTCACCCGCGCTGCCGCCACGCGGCCATCCGCGATCTCCAGCGTGACCTCCAGATCGCCCTCAACCCGGTTGAACGGGCCCAAGACCAGCCTTGCGCCTGTCTCTGACGTCATTTCGGCCGCCGTAACGTGGGGGGCACCACCACCCGATCGGATTTGGCATTGCGGTCGATCCGGTCCGGCGTCGCCGCCTTGGACAGTGAAGCCAGCGCCATGAACCATGCCTTTGGCATATCGGTGGGCAGACCCACCGGGATGCCCGCGATCTTGGGCGTTTCGACAAAGGCATGGGCCGGGTCTTCGAATTGCGGCGCGGTGCAGTTGATGCAGGGATAGCCGCCGCGCGTGCAGGACCCTTCGCCATTCCAGGGCCGGATATTGCAATCGCCCACCGCCTGGGTGCCGATGCAGCCCAGATTTTCCATCATGCAGCCGATTTCCGACAATTCCCGCGCGCTGGCCTTGTATTCGTAGAACTCGTTCTTGGGGCAGCCATGATGCACCAGATGATCGGCATAAAAGCGCGGGCGGGAAAAACCGTCCAGCGCCAGGTCTTCGCCCGCCGCCAGCAGCATGAGCGTTTCGGTCACCCAACCCGGATGCGTCGGGCATCCTGCCACATTGATGACCGGCCCACCTGACCGGCTGCGCCAATCAGGGGCGAACAGGCCCCCGGCATGGCCACCATCATACTGCAACCCCACCGCATCAGACGGATTGCCCCCAGCCGCCGTCACCCCGCCGAAGGCCGCGCAGGACCCGACCGCCACCACATGCTCGGCCAGGGGGGCCAGACGCAGCACCCATTCCATAAGGCTTTGCCCGGTGCCGGTCAGCATCTGGAACCGGCCTGTGCCCGCAGGCCCGCGGGCAATCGCCCCTTCGACGCACAGGATATCGAGCTTCTGCCGCCCCTCCAGCAGATCATCCAGCAGTGCCCGCACCTCGGTCCCGGTCTGAACCGACAATGCCGGGTGCCACAACATGCGGATGCCCGCATCTTCCAGCATCTCCAGCACACCCGGGCTTTCTGCGCACAGCAGCGACATGGTGCAGCCACCACAGCCTGAGGCCTGCAACCAAAGCAGCGTTCTGATCATGCGCCGCCCCCGGCCAGTGGCAGGTCCAGCCGAAAACAGGCCCCCTGCGCCACATCACAGAGCGACAGCCGCCCGCCATGTTCTTCGGCAATCTTGTGGCTGATCGACAGGCCCAGCCCTGTGCCACGCCCGACCGGCTTGGTGGTGAAGAACGGATCGAAGATCGCGCCCCGCATCGCTTCGGGGATGCCGGGACCGTTATCGGCTACGGTCAGCACCGCGCGGCCTCCGTCCACCCCGACAGCCAGTCGGATCACGGCATCCTGCCGCCCTTCCAGCGCATCAACCGAATTCTGGATCAGGTTCATCACCACCTGTTGCACATGCCCTGCCCGCCCCAGCACCGGCGCAGAACAGAGCCCCGAGACATCCAGTACCACCGGCTGTTTCATACCCCGCATCACCCAGCTTGCCGCTACCCGCGCCGTTTCGCCCAGATCGAACACCACCTTTTCGCCTGATCCGTCAGACGACAGCCGCCGCAGATCCTCCACAATGTCGCGCACCCGTTCGGCCCCGTCACGGGCCCCGTTGATCGCCTCGCGCAGATTGGCCACCTCACGGTCCAGCCGCAGATCACGGCGCAGGGCGATCAATTCCTCGCGGCTGGCGCCATCCTGCACCCGGGCGAAATAGGTTTCGAACTTGCCTGCATAGCGTTCAAGCGCATGGGCATTGGCATAGACAAAACTGATCGGGTTGTTCAACTCATGCGCCACCCCTGCCAGAAGCCGCCCGAGCGATGCCAACTTTTCATTGCGCACCAGAAAAGCTTGTGCGGTTTTCAGCGCGTCATGGCTTTCCGACAATTCGGCATAGGCCTTGCGCAGCGCCCCCAAGGGCCGGCCTGTCAGCACGAACCCATCCACGCGGCCCCGGTCATCCAACCGGGGTGAAAGCGACAGGTCCAGCGGTTCGCCCCCGCCCGGTGTCAGCAGATCGCATTCCAGGGTGATCGCCCGCCGCCGGTCGCGCAGGCCCTGCAGGGCTGCGGCCAGCAATTCCCGATGGGCCGGGGCAAACATGCCTTCCAGCGGACTGCCCTGCAGGCTGGCCTCGTCGCGCCCGGTCAGTGTCAGTACCGACCGGCTGACCTGTGCGATACGCCCGCCCCGATCCACGACGATCAGCACATCCGATACCGAAGACAGGATCGCCGTCAGGAAGGTGCGCATCTCCTCCAGTTCGGCATTCTGCCGTTCCAGCCGTTCCTGATAATCCACCAGATCGGCATAGGTGCGATCCATTGCCGACAGCACCTCCACCCAGGCGTCATCGGAAAAATGCGGGGGGCGCGGGGCGCCAAGGGGATCGTCAGATTGCAGGTTCATGAACCGATGCTAGGCCGCGTCAGCCCCGACGCAAAGCGGAAATTGCGGGCCAGAACGGGCCGCGACAGGCCATATTGGAAAGTATTCTTCCACTCATGGCAGAATATCGATAGCGTGATTTGCAGAAGCTGCGGCGCCTCAGCACGGGTTCGCCGGCAATTTCTACCGTTGTTCCAATTCGTTGCGGGAAAAACCGGCAGATTGGCAATTCGCTATCCAGCGCCACCGCAAACCATGCTTTCACCACAAGACAAAGATGAAAACCGTTCGACCAGCCAAGGGGAGGGAGCCAGTGTCGCAAAGCATCCTGATTCTGGGTATCGGCAATGTGCTTTGGGCCGATGAAGGTTTTGGCGTCCGCTGTGTGGAGGCAATGGCCGAAACGCATGCTGTGCCACCCAATGTCCGCCTGCTCGACGGGGGCACACAGGGGCTTTATCTGCTGCCCTTTCTGGAAGACTGCGATGCGCTCATCGTGTTTGACGCCATCGATTACGGCCTGCCGCCCGGCACAATGAAGGTGGTGCGCGATGACGAAGTGCCCGCCTTCATGGGTGCCAAGAAAATGAGCCTGCACCAGACCGGATTTCAGGACGTGATCGCCACCGCCACATTGATGGGCTATCGCCCAGCCCGAATGGTGCTGATCGGCTGCCAACCGGTTGAGCTTGACGATTACGGCGGCGGACTGCGCCCCGAAGTGGCCGAACGCATTCCGCAGGCGCTGGCCATTGCGCGTGGCGTGCTGGCCGATTGGGGGGTCATGCTGCAGGACGGGCGCACCCAAAGCGATGATCTGGCAGATCCATCCATCCGCCGCGATGCCTATGAATCCGGCCGCCCGTCAGAGGATGAGGCCTGTCGTCTGGGCGATGTGCGCTTCTTCCCCGGGGCTGCGGAATGATCGCACCGCATCCAGTGGTCATTTGGATCGGGGCATCGCCATGTGCGTAGGCGTGCCCATGCAGATTGCCCAGATCGACGGGATTGCCGCCACCGCGCTGGATGGCGATCGGGCGGAACTGGTTGATCTGTCCTTGATCCCCGATGCCCGCAGCGGTGATTGGGTTCTGGTGTTTCTGGGGACAGCCCGTGCCATCCTGCCCGAAGAGGAGGCGCACAAGATCCGTGCGGCACTGCAGGGGCTGGCCGCGCTGATGCAGGGCGGCACTTTGGGCAATGCCTTTGCCGATCTTGAAAACCGCAATCCCACCCTTCCGCCCCATCTTCAGGCCGCGCAAGACGCGGGCCGCAGCACAGGCTGACCGAAATGCATGACCATGCCCCCCATGACCTGCCCCCCGCCACCACAATCCATCCGCTGATCGCCCGGCTGGAAACCGAACTTGGCTGGCCCCGGCTCGCCTCGGCGCATGATCTGGCTGAATTCCTGTCCCGCCCCGGGGCGCATTGCCTGTTCATCCCCGGCGATCCGCGCCGCAATCTTGAAACGGCCGATGCGGCGGTGATCCTGCCGGAACTGCGGCTTGCCTTTCAGAACGCCTTTGATTGCGCCGTGATTGACGACGCGATCGAGGCGGATCTGCGGGAAACCCATCGGGCGCTGAAGACGCCAGGCCTTCTGTTCTTTCGCGGCCCCGATTTTCTGGGAGCGATCGAAAAGGTCCGCGACTGGCCGGATTACCTGACGCGCATCACCCATATCCTGTCACTGCAAGCTGCCTGAAAGGTCCGCCATGGTCAGCCCCTTCACCCTGCCGCCCAGCGGTTTTGGCCCCGGATCACAGCCCGACCCGGATGGCGAATTGCAATATCTGCCCATGCCCTCGGGGATGCGGATCTACGAACCCCATATCCCTACTGCAGACGATCCGGCAGCACTGGCCGAGGCGCTGGCACTGCTGGCCGAACTGGCCGCGGCTGCCGATATGGTGGCGCAGGGGGCTGCCCCTGCCGACTTCGATCTCTCACCCCTTTCTGCCGCTGCCCGCCGGATCGTGGCCGATGCCATGGGTCAGGGCGAAGTGTCGATGAAGCTGCGCGGCACCCCCGCGATCATGGTACAGGAAAGCGTCTTTGCCGGGGTCTGGATGCTGCTGGGGGCCGGGATCGACCGGGTCGAGGTCGCGCCGGTGCCCGCCATCGCCATTAGCCGTGCCCATCTGCCGCATCGCCCGGCCACGGGGCGGCAAACCCCCTGGCGGGCAGGGTTGGCCAATGCCCCCGCGATCATCACCGAACTGGAAGACAAATCCGCCAGCCAGCGCCCCGGCGATCTGGCCCATGTGGTGAACCTGTCACTGCTGCCCCATTCGCCCGAAGACCTTGACTGGCTGGCCGAGGCGCTTGGCGAAGGGGCGGTGACCATCCTGTCGCGCGGCTATGGCAATTGCCGGATCACGGCGACCGCCCTGCCCCGGGTCTGGAAGGTGCAATTCTTCAATTCGATGGATACGCTGATCCTGGACACGTTCGAGGTGACCGAAATGCCCGAGGTGGCCCTGGCTGCGCCCGAAGACCTGGCCGACAGCGCCATCCGCATCCGCGATGTGATCGAGGCGATCCGATGACCGTCCCGGGTTTCGAAGGCAGCTTTCTGGGGGCGTCCGACAAGATCAGCTCCCGCGCGATCATGGAATGCAAGATCTGCTGGACCCCCTACGACCCTGCGGAAGGCGATGATACGAGGCAGGTTCTGCCAGGCACATCCTTTCTCGATCTGCCCGAGGACTGGAGCTGCCCCGGCTGTTCCGCGCCCAAGGCACAGTTCTTGGTCCGCGAAGACCCCGCTGCCCCCTCGGCTGCTCTACAGACCGAAATGGCGGCGCGGACGGCGGCGCTGGTGGCCGATTTCACCGAAATCTTCAACGCGAAGATGCGCGATGTGCCGATGGTGAACCACGCGCTGCATGTGCAGGCGGTGGAGTTCCGCCCGCATGAGCGTGGGTTCCTTGGCGTGCTGGTGGCGCCATGGTTCATGAACCTGATCTTCCTGCCCCCGGACGATTATCCGCTGAAAGCCCCGACCGAGAAAGAGGTGATCCCCTTTCCATCCGGCGAATATGAATTCCTGCACAACCGGCGCGAAATGGTCGGGCCCTATCTGGCCTGCTCCCTGTTCTCGCCCATGGGCGATTTCACCAGCCAGTTGCAGGCGGTCGATGTCGCCCGTGCGGTGATGGTGGAGTTGTTCAAACCCGAAAACCGCGCCGAAACCGATCGTGCCGCCGAAATTCGTGCCCGGCGCGAGGCCGAACTGACCCCTCCCGAAGCCGAAGCCGACCCCGCACCATCGCGCCGCCAGATCATCACAGGTGGCCTGGGTGTTGCGGATGCGGAAGGCCGGGGCGCATGATGCAAGCCGCCACCCTGTCACTCGCGCACGATGGGCCACGCCTGACCGCAGCGCCCGCGCTGCCGGTTGCGGCGCTGGTCGCAGGTCGCCCGGTGGCCGAGGTGGCGGACCTGCTGCCGCGACTGTTCAACCTGTGCAGTGCCGCGCAGGGGCTGGCGGCCCGGCTGTCTCTTGGCTTGCCCTTGTCCGGTAATCCGCAGGCAGAAATTCTGCGCGACCATCTGCTGCGGCTGTGTGTGCTGCTGCCCCGCGCCTTTGGTCAACCGGCCCCGGCCTTGCCTGCGGATCTGGGTCAGGTGGCACGTTGGGGGCAACCGGGTGCAGGTGTTCAGGTCGCACAGGCCCTGCTGGGGCACGGGGGCCTGCCCCACAGCCCGGACGATCTGGCTGGCCCTGTGGCAGCACTGTTCCACCATATTGCCGCTACCTTTCCGCCGGGTGTTGCGATCTGTGCCGCCTTGCCAGCACCGCCAACGCCCTTGGCCGAAGGCGCCCATGAAAACTCTGCCGCCGGTCGGCAAGCCGATCATCCGCTGCTGCGCCGGATCGAAGCCAGCCATGGCCGTGGCCCGCTCTGGCGGTTTGCCGGGCTGTTGGCCGATCTGGAGGCCGCTGCAGCAGGCCGCCTGCCCGCACCCCGGGTAACCGATGGCCTTGCCACCGTGCCCGCCGCGCGGGGGGCCTATGCCCTTCGGATCGACCATGTGGGGGGCGTCGTGACCGGCCTTGTCCGTCGGACCCCCACCGATCACATGCTTGCACCGCGCGGTGCCTTGGAACAGGCCATGGCCAGCCTGCCCCTCCCCCTGCATTGCCTTGCCCCGGCTGTGATCGCACTGCACGATCCCTGTATCCCGGTCACGGTGACGGAGCCGATACATGCATGAAATGAGCCTCGCCGAAGGCATGCGCCGCATTGTCGAAGATCAGGCCCGCGCCCATGGCTTTGTCCGTGTCAGCGTGATCCGGCTGGAGATCGGGCGCTTTGCCGGGGTGGAAAAACCGGCGCTGGAATTTGCCTTTGATGTGGTCATGCGCGGCGGCCCCGCCGAAGGCGCACGGCTTGAGATGATCGACCTGCCCGGCCGCGCCCTGTGCTATGACTGCGGGAAAACGGTCGATCTGGCCGACCGGCTTGATCCCTGTCCGCTGTGCGGCGGGGGTCGGCTGATCCCTGAAGGCGGCGACGAGATGCGGATCAAGGATATGGAGGTGCTGTGATGTGCACGGTATGCGGTTGCGGTGATACGGTAACGGTGGACGGACGGGCAATGACCCATGAAGAAGCGCATCGGCTGGGCCTGCCGCACAGCCATGACCATGACCATGACCATGACCATGACCATGACCATGATCACGGCCACCATCATCATGGGAATGACCACGATCACAGCCACGGGCACGACCATCCGGACCATCACGATCATGACCACGGGCATGACCACCACCATTACGGCACGGGCGCGGCCGGGGTTTCGGTTCCGGGGCTGACACAGGCCCGGCTGATCGCGGTGGAAACCTCGATTCTGGCGAAGAACGATGCGCTGGCGGCAGGCAACCGGCGGGTGCTGAACGCGCTTGGCGTGCTGGCTCTGAACCTTATGTCATCACCCGGATCGGGCAAGACCACGCTTCTGTGCCAGACCATCCGCGCCCTGCAGGATACCCCGCTTGCCGTCATCGAAGGCGATCAGCAAACCAGCCATGACGCCGACCGCATCCGCGCCACCGGCGCGCGCGCGCTGCAGATCAATACCGGCAAGGGCTGCCATCTGGATGCACAAATGGTGGGCCATGCGATCGACAGCCTGCGCCCGCGCCCGGCGTCGATCCTGTTCATCGAAAATGTCGGCAATCTGGTCTGCCCCGCGGCCTTCGATCTGGGGGAAGATGCCAAGGTTGCCATCCTGTCCGTGACCGAAGGCGAGGACAAGCCGCTGAAATACCCGGATATGTTCACCGCGGCCCGGCTGGCCATCCTGAACAAGACCGATCTGGCCCCGCATTGCGACGTGGATCTTGATCTGTATGAAGCCAACCTGCGCCGCGTGAACCCGGCCATCACCGTGCTGCGCCTGTCAGCCCGCACCGGCGAAGGCATGGCGGAATGGATCGATTGGCTGCGCGCGCGGCTGGCGGACAAGCAGGCATGACCAGCCCGCCCCGCCCCACTGTTCTTCTGGTTGATGACGAACCGCACAGCCTGTCGGCCATGCGCATGGCGCTGGAAGATGAATTCGACTGCCTGACCGCCCCCGATGCCGAAACCGCCCTGCGGCGGATGGAGGAAGAATGGGTGCAGGTGGTGATCTGCGATCAGCGGATGCCGGGCCGGACGGGGGTGGAACTGCTGACGGAATTGCGCGACCGCTGGCCCGATACGCTGCGCATCATCATCACCGGCTATACCGATCCGGCAGCCATGGCGCAGGCGATCAACGATGCCGGTATTCACCAGTTCCTGACCAAGCCCTGGCACCCAGAACAATTGCTGATGGCGGCGCGCAATGGGGCGCGGCTGTTCGCGCTGGCGCGTGAAAATGAACGCATGGCACTGGAAATGCGGTTTCTGGCCAGCTCGGCCCAGACCAAGCTGGAAAAGCGCCGCGCTGCCCTGCGCGAAGGGTTGGGGTTCGAAACCCTGCTGCGGTCGCCCCACAGCCCGATGGCCGCGCTGATCGACACGGCCCGGCATTTTGCCAGCTTCGACATTCCCGTCCTGCTGACGGGTGAGCCGGGCACCGGCCGGTCGCGGCTGGCGCGGGCAATGCATTTCGGCAGCCTTCGGTCTGACCGGCCCTTTCATGCCCTTTCGCTGGCGGGCCTGCCCGAAGATCTGGCCTTCATCGAACTGTTCGGGGCCAAACGCGGCGTGCTACCGGGCGGGGTGAACCGCATCGGTCTGGCGCAGAAGGCCGACAGGGGAACCCTGTTTCTGGAAGGCGTGGAACATGCCAGCCCTGCCCTCCAGTTGGCACTTTGGAGACTGGTGGATGAGGGCAGCTTTACCCCGGTCGGCGGGCAAGAGGTGCTGGGCAGCAATATCCGGCTGATTGCTGGCAGCGGCGCCGATCTGCCCGCTCGGGTGGCCGAAGGCCAGTTCCGCCCTGATCTGTATTATGCACTTGCGGTGGCGGAGCTGCGCATCCCGCCCTTGCGGGCGCGGCGCGGCGATGTGGCCCTGCTGGCCCAGGCCTTTCTGGACGATCTGGCCGCGCGCCACGGCAAGGCCGCCCATGGCTTCACCTCGGCGGCGCTGGAGTTTCTGGAAAACTGGGATTGGCCCGGCAATCTGAAGGAATTGCAGAACGAAGTGACTCGCATGCTGATCTTTGCCCAGACACCGATGCTAGGGGCCGAGCTGATTTCGCGCCCGATCCTGCAGGCCGCGCCGTCCGACAGCGGGGCCGACCGGTCCGCCGATGGCGTTCTGACGGCAAGCGGCACGCTGAAGGATCGCGTGGAACTGATCGAAATGCGCATCCTGCGTGAAACCCTGACCCGCCACCGCTGGAACAAGAGCCGGGCGGCGGTGGAACTGGGCTTGTCGCGCGTGGGCCTGCGCGCCAAGCTGGACCGTTACGGCATCACTGACCCCTCGGGCCGGGTGACCGAAGAAGAGGAAGACTGACATGTGTCTGGGAATTCCCGCCCGCATCATCGCGATCACCGACGAGGCCCGCCTGATGGCCATGGCCGAAGTGTCAGGCGTGCGGCGCGAAGTGAACGTGGCCTGCATCGCCGGGCCGGACCTGGAGACATTGGTCGGTCAATGGGCGCTGGTGCATGTAGGTTTTGCCATGGCCCTGATCGACGAGGACGAGGCGCAGAAAACACTGGAGGCCCTGCGCGATCTGGGCGAGGCGCAGGAAACGCTGGAGCAGATGGCCGAAAGCGAAAGGGCACTGGCATGAAGTTTGCTTCGGAATTCCGGGATCCCGTCGCCGCGCGCGGCCTGCTGGCCGCCATCGCCGCCCGCGCCGATGCCATTGGCGCCACACGCGACAAACCGATTCACATCATGGAAATCTGCGGCGGCCATACCCATTCGATCTTTCGCTACGGGCTGGACAAGCTGATCCATGAGGGGATCGAATTCATCCACGGCCCCGGCTGCCCGGTCTGTGTGTTGCCCATGGCGCGGGTTGATGAATGCGTGCAGATCGCCGAAATGCCGGGGGTGATCTTCACCACTTTTGGCGATGCGATGCGGGTACCGGGCCATCGCAAGAGCCTGATGCAGGCCAAGGCCGATGGCGCCGATATCCGCATGGTCTACAGCCCACTGGATGCGCTGGAACTGGCCCGGCGCAATCCGGGGCGCGAGGTGGTGTTCTTCGGGCTGGGGTTCGAGACCACGACACCCTCGACCGCACTGGCGATCCTGCAGGCCGCACGCGAGGGGTTGGGCAATTTCAGCGTGTTCTGCAATCACATCACGGTGCCCGAACCGATCCGTGCCCTGCTGGGCGATCCCGACATGCGGCTGGATGGGTTCATCGGGCCGGGCCATGTCAGCATGGTGATCGGGATACACCCCTACGATTTCATTCCGCGCGACTTTGGCAAGCCCATCGTGGTGGCGGGGTTCGAGCCGACCGACCTTTTGCAGTCGGTGCTGATGGTGCTGACCCAGATCGCCGAAGGCAAAGCCCGGGTGGAAAACCAATATGCCCGTGTGGTGCCGGAACATGGCAACCCGGTCAGTCTGGCTGCCATGGCCGAGGTCTATGAACGCCGCCCCAGCTTTGAATGGCGCGGTCTGGGCGAGATCGATGCCAGCGGGCTGCGCATCCGCCCGACCTTTGCCGCTTTCGATGCCGAACAAAAGTTCGGTATCGGGTATGCCGCCGGGCCGCGCAATGTGCCGGAGATCGAAGGCTGCGCCTGTGGATCGGTAATGACAGGGCGGATGAAGCCCACGCAATGCCCGCAATTCGGGCGCGGCTGTACGCCGGAGATGCCGCTGGGCGCGCTGATGGTGTCATCAGAAGGGGCGTGCGCGGCTTATTGGCAATATGCCGGCGCACGGGCGGAGGCGGTGTAAGCGGGGCTTTGCCCCCTTTCGCCCCCGGGATATTCGGACCAGAATAAAGGAGACAGCGATGGCGCTGCGCGGCGAACGGGTGACCATGGCGCATGGCGGTGGCGGTCAGGCGATGCGCGACCTGATCGCCGAAGTCTTTACCGGCGTGTTTCAACCACCGGGCAACGAGGATCAGGCCCGGTTGATGGTGGATGCGCTGCAGGAACCAGGCGCGCGGCTGGCCTTTACCACCGACAGTTTCGTGGTCAGCCCGCTGGAATTTCCGGGGGGAGACATCGGCAAGCTGGCGGTCTGTGGGACGGTGAACGATCTGGCGGTGGGGGGCGCGCGGCCCCTGTGGCTGTCCGCCAGTTTCATCATCGAAGAGGGCTGCGAAATCGCCTTGCTGCGCCGGATCGTGGCCACAATGGCCGCCGAGGCAGAGGCTGCCGGGGTGCGTATCGTGACCGGCGATACCAAGGTGGTGGAACGCGGCAAGGGCGATGGGGTGTTCATCACCACATCGGGGATCGGGGTCATCCCGCCGGGTTGCGATCTGGCCGCAACGCGGATCGCGCCGGGCGATGCGGTGATCGTGAACGGCGTGCTGGGCGATCATGGCGCGGCCATTCTGGCGGCCCGGGGCGATCTGGCCTTGTCCACCGATCTGCAATCGGATTGCGCGGGGCTGGGCCATCTGATGCAGGCCGCGCTGGCGGCAGCCCCCGGCATCCATGCCGCGCGCGATTGCACGCGGGGCGGGCTGGCCTCGGCTCTGAACGAAATGGCTGCCGAGGCCGGGTTGGCGGTGGAGGTGCAGGAGGATGCGCTGCCGCTGCGCCCGGAAGTGGTGGGGATGTGCGAGATCCTTGGGCTTGACCCGCTATATCTGGCCAATGAAGGGCGGCTGGTGCTGTTCTGCCCTGCCGATCAGGCCGAAGCCGTGGTGGCCGCAATGCGGGCGCGGCCCGAAGGGGCGGGGGCCTGCATCATCGGGCGGGCGCATGCGGGCCAGCCGGGCCGGGTAACGCTGCGCACGGCCTTTGGCGGAGCGCGCATTGTGGACATGCTGGTGGGCGAACAGCTGCCCCGTATCTGCTGAAACCCTGTCTGCTGACAGGCGAAAGGACCGCGGGGGACGCCGCGGCCCTTTGCCCTTTTCCTTGCGCTCGGCGGGTTACATCCCCATCAGGCGCGGCAGGAACAAGGTGATCTGCGGGATATAGGTGATGAGCATGAGGAAGGTCAGCATCGTCAGCAGCCAGGGCCAGGTGGCCTTTGTCACCTCGGTCAGCCCCAGTTTGGAGATCGACGAGGCGACGTAAAGGTTCAGCCCGACCGGTGGCGTGCATAGCCCGATTTCCATGTTAACCACCAGCATGATGCCGAAATGCACCGGATCGATCCCGAGCGCCATGGCGACCGGATAGAGGATCGGCGCCATGATGAGCACGATGGCCGAAGGTTCCATCACCATCCCGATCATCAGCAGCATCACGTTCACGATCAGCAGGAAGCCGATCTTGCCCAGCCCCAGATCAACGATCCAGCCCGAAAGCGCCTGCGGGATCTGTTCGCTGGTCAGGATGAAGGCGAACATCACGGCATTGGTGATGATGTAAAGCAGCATCGCCGACATCGCAGCCGAGTTCAGCAGCACCCGGGGCACATCGGACAGCTTGATGTCCTTGTAGACCCAGACCGCGATGACAAAGGCATAGACGGCGCTGACGGCGGCGGCTTCGGTCGGGGTGAAGATGCCGCCATAGATCCCGCCCATGATGATGACGATCAAGAGCAGGCCCCAGACGCTTTCACGGAAGGTTTTCCAGCGTTCGTCAAAGCTGGCGCGCGGCATCCGGGGGTAATCGTTCTTCCAGGCCCGGAACATGGTGGTTCCG
Organism: Gemmobacter denitrificans; assembly: GCF_036964905.1. Taxonomy (NCBI): domain Bacteria; kingdom Pseudomonadati; phylum Pseudomonadota; class Alphaproteobacteria; order Rhodobacterales; family Paracoccaceae; genus Gemmobacter; species Gemmobacter denitrificans. Next base: position 161,956 of record NZ_JBALHR010000003.1, on the reverse strand, counting down.
CCCAGCAGCGTGGCCAGCATCAGGCCCGGCACCACGCCCGCGATGAACAGATCCCCGATCGAGGCCGACATGACCGGCTGGCCATCCGGCCCGGTGACCACCATGCCCGAGGTGGCCACGGCATACATCACCATCACGATGGACGGCGGGATCAGGATGCCCAGCCCGCCCGAGCTGGCAACCGTGCCCACGCCGAATTGCGGCGGATAGCCCTGTTTCACCATGGCCGGGATCAGGATTGACCCGACCGCCATCACCGTGGCGGGGCTGGAGCCCGAAATCGCCGCGAACAGCGCACAGGACAGCACCGCCGCCAGACCCATGCCGCCATACCAATGGCCCACCATGGATGAGGCAAAGCGGATCATCCGCCGTGCCACGCCGCCATGCGTCAGGAAATTGCCCGCCAGAATGAAGAACGGGATCGCCATGATCTCGAACTTTTCGATGCCGGTGAACAGTTTCAGCGCGATGGCGTCCATCGGCACTTCGGAAAAGGCGAAGAGGAAGGAAAAGACCGTCAGGCCCAGTGCGATGGAGACGGGCATCCCGGTGACCAGCAGCAGCGCCAGGATCAGGAAGATGATGATCGCGGTCATGCGTGGCCTCCCTTGGCCAGATCTTCGGCCTCATCATCCAGACCATCGACAGCGCCATGGTCGTGATGGGCGATTTCGCCGGTGGTGATGTAACGATACAGCGCCTGAACAAAGCGGAAGCACATCAGCGCAGAACCCAGCGGAACCGCCAGATAGATCAGCCACATCTTCAGCTCCAGATCGGGTGATATCTGGCCGCCTGCACGGACATGATAGACGAAATCGGTGCCGATCACGGTGATGATGGCCGTGAAGATCACCCCGCCCGACATGGCAATCATGGTGATGGCGCGGCGCTTGGCGCCGGTCAGGCGTTCGGCCAGAATGTCCACGCCCACATGGATGCCGGTGCGTACGCCATAGGCGGCCCCGAATTTGGCCATCCATACGAACATGTAGATGCAGGCCTCCTGCGCCCAGTTCAGGTTGATGGCTTTCAGGGCCTTGAACAGCGACCGGGCGAAATCGTTCAGCCAGGCGATCTCATGCGTGCGGGCAAGGCCCACGAGATCGGCGGCAAAACCGATAGCAAAGCGATGGGTGACGGACAGGAAAATGAGAATGGTCGCCGCCGCGATCAGCGTGGCGATCAGCACTTCTTCCAGCCGATCGAGAAGGCGCAGCATGGCACACCTCGCGGCAAGGGGGTGAATTTGGGGAATGTGGAACGGGGCGGCCCAGAACGGGCCGCCCGCCAAAGGGCCTTATTGGCCGATCGCGCCCTTGACGGCGGCGATGGTCTCGGCGCCGATGCGCTCGGCCATTTCCTCATGCACCGGGGCCAGGGCCTCGGCCCAGGCGGCCCGCTCTTCGGCTGTCGGTTCATAGAACTCGGTCGTGCCGGCAGCTTTCATCGCGGCCAGGGCGTTGTCATTGTCTTCCTTGGCGATGGAATTGGCATATTCGGTGGCTTCAGCCATGGCCTTTTCCAGACCGCTGCGCACATCGGCGGGCAGGCCATCCCAGAACTGCTTGTTCACGATGACCGCATAGCCCAGATAGCCATGGTTCGACACGGTCGCATGCTTCTGCACTTCGTTCATCTTCTGGGTATACATGTTCGACGGCGGGTTTTCGGTGCCGTCCACAACGCCGGTCTGCAGCGCCTGATAGACCTCAGAAAAGGCCATGACCTGCGGCACCGCGCCCAGCTTGTTCATATAGGCCTCGATCACCTTCGAGGACTGGATGCGCATTTTCAGGCCAAGGAAATCATCGGGCGATTTCAGCGGGCTGTTGGCCGACATGATCTTGAACCCATTGTCCCAATAGGCCAGCCCGGTGATGCCCTTGTCTTCCAGCTTGGCCAGCAGCATCTTGCCCACATCGCCCTGCGTCACCTTCCGCAGCGCCTCGTAATCGGCAAAGATGAAGGGCAGATCGAACACTTCGAAATCCTGCACGCCCAGCGGGCCGAACTTGGCCAGCGACGGGGCCAGCATCTGGACAGCGCCCAGTTGCAGCGCCTCCATCTCTTCCTTGTCCTTGTACAGCTGGCTGTTGGGATAGACTTCAACATCCACGGCGCCATTGGTGTACAGCTCGGCCAGTTCCTCGAACTTGGCGGCACCCTTGCCCTTGGGCGTATCGGGCGCGACGACATGGCTGAACTTGAGGACGATCTTGTCCTGCGCAATGGCGGAACCGGCGAAAGACAGGGCCAGCGCGGTGGCACCGGCAAGCGCGGCAAGGCTGCGACGGGTAAGCATGGTGTTCTCCTCCTGAAGTCCGCCTCTCCCAGGCGGATTGCAGATCTTCTTGCCCGAAACAGAGGGCTTTGCGCTATTGTGGCTTTCCGCAATAGACTGGCACAAACCGGGATGCGACAACCGGCCTGTCCACGGGGAGGAACCGCGCACGGACAAGGGAGACACAAGGCCACCCGCCCGATCACCGGGACGGGAGACCCCGGAAGCATGGGGAACCGAGAGCCTGATGGCATCGCGGCGATGGGATATTCTGTCTTTGGTGCCGCTGGCGTCTATCGTGGCCCTTGTGGCACTGGTGGGCGCGCTGGTCTGGATCGTCAGCCGGTCGGATGCTGACCGGGCCGAAACCAAACTTGCAACCGATGCGCTCTGGGTCGAACAGACGCTGCGGTTCCAGATGTCGGTGAACGAGGACATGCTGGTCCGTCTGGCGCTGGAGGCCGCAGGCGGCACAGGGATCCAGACATTGCAGGCCCGCGCCCGCGTCCATATCGCCGCCAATCCCGAAATGCTCTATGCCCGCTGGTATGATGCCGAAGGCAAGCTGATCGCCGCTGTTCCGGCCGGGGCCGACGGGGCGCATGACAGGCTGGTGCAGGGCATCCTAGAGGCGGGGGCGCAGACGGCGCGGCCTGTCTATGGCGCGGTGACCGACGGCACTGTGCCGATGGCCTTGCGCGTCGCCAGCCCGGAGGGCGGGGCACTGGTCGCAGGCATTTCGCTGCGGGTGATGCTGGATCGCCATATCCCGTGGTGGATCGCCGAACAATACGGCGTGCGGCTGGCCTATGCCGATGGCATGACCGGTTCGGTGCTGGCCGAACGCGCCCGCCGCCCCTTTGCCGATGGCGCGCCGCGCCATGCCATCAGCTTTGATCCGCCGCTGGCGGGCACGCTGTTGCAGATCATCGCCTATGACCGGCCCGCCACCTTTGGCAGTGCCGCCATCATGGCGGCGATCATCGCACTGGCCGCCTTTGCCGTGCTGTCGCTGCTGGCATTGCAGCGCAACACCCAGCACCGCCGCCGCGCCGAAGACCGATTGCGCGCTGAAATGGCCTTTCGCCGGTCGATGGAGGAAAGCCTGACCGTCGGGCTGCGCGCCAAGGATCATGCGGGCAAGGTGCTTTACGTCAATGCGGCCTTCTGCCGTCTGGTGGGGATGCCCGCCGCCGATCTGGTAGGACGCAGCCCGCCGATGCCTTATTGGGCACCCGAGGCGATCGAAGAAACGCTGGCCCGCCAGCAGGCATTGGCCACTGGCCCGGTAGAACCGCAAAGCTTTGAATCGCGCTTCCGCCGCGCCGACGGATCGGAAATCGACGTGCAGGTCTATGAAGCGCCGCTGATCGACGCGATGGGCCGCCATCATGGCTGGATGGGCTCTGTCATCGACATTACCGAAGCCAAGCGCGCCGCACGGCTGGCCCGCGCGCAAGAAGACAGTCTGGCCCGCACCGGGCGTCTGGTGACACTGGGCGAAATGGCCTCGACCCTTGCCCATGAACTGAACCAGCCGCTTGGGGCCATCGCCTCTTATGCCGCAGGTGGGATCAACCTGATCGACGCGGGCCGGGCCGAACCGGGGCTGATGCGGGGCGCGCTGGAAAAGCTGGCGGCGCAGGCGCGGCGCGCGGGGCTCATCATCCGCCGTATCCAGGATTTCGTGAAAAAGCGCGAACCCCGGCTGGTGCCGCTCGATCTGGCCGAGGTGGCCGCCGATGCCATGGGCCTCATGCAGGCCGAGGCGCGCGAACGCAAGGTGCGGCTGGTACTGGATCCGGGGGCCGATGGGCTTGATCCGGTCATGGCCGACCGCATCCTGATCGAACAGGTCCTGGTGAACCTGATCCGCAACGGGATCGAGGCGATGACCGAAGGCCCCCGCCATGGCGATGCCATGACCCTGCGCATCACCCCCGAGCCGGGCATGTTGCGGCTGGATGTGATTGACGAAGGGCCCGGGATTCCGGCGGCGCTGGAACCCTATCTCTATGATCCCTTCACCAGCACCAAAAGTCAGGGCATGGGCATGGGGCTGAACATCTGCCGGTCGATTGCCGAAATGCTGCATGGCAACCTGTCCCACACGGCGGCACCGGGCGGCGGCACCGTGTTCACCCTGAAATTGCCCACCACGCTGCCCGAAGGCACTGCCCCGGCCGAAGGACCCGCCCCCCCCGAAAGCACCACCCTGCCGGAAGGAGAGCCGATATGACGCCCGCGCCCCCGCTTGTCGTGCATATCGTCGATGACGAAGAGGCCCTGCGCGACAGTCTGCAATTCCTGTTTGCCTCGCGCGGGGTGGATACCCGCGCCTGGCCCTCGGGCGAAGCCTTCATGGCGGCATGGCCACTGCCGGATTGCGGCTGCATCATTCTGGATGTGCGGATGGAGGGCATGTCAGGCCCGCAGGTGATGGATGCGCTGGCGCTGGCCGAAGGTGGCAGCCAGGCCCTGCCGCCGGTGATCTTTCTGACCGGTCATGCCGATGTGCCCCTGGCGGTGCAAAGCCTGAAGGGCGGGGCTTTCGATTTTCTGGAAAAGCCGTTCAACGATGATCAGATTGTCGATCTGGCGCTGAATGCCATGGCCCTGCGCCGCGACCGGCTGGCCGAAACGCTGGGCCGCGCCGATCTGGCGGCCCGGCTGGCCAGCCTGTCCGCGCGCGAAACCGAGGTGATGCACCTGATCCTGGACGGCCAGATGAACAAGCAGATCGCCGACCGGCTGGGCATTGCGCAGCGCACGGTCGAGGTGCATCGCGCCCGGGTGCTGCAAAAGCTGGGCGCGCGCAATTCGGTCGATCTGGCGCAGATGCTGGCCCGGCGCAGCTGACCTCAGCTGTTCGGACGAATCCGCGCGCCACTCTTGTCGGCAAAGGCCTGCAGACGCGCGCGCGCCTCGGGCTGGGTGTTCACCACACCGGCCACGCAGGCCTCGGCATAGGCCGCATCCAGGGCCGACATGTTCTGCATGTGGCTGATGGCCGAACAGATGGCGAAATTGGTCAGCGGCAGGTTTTCCGCGCAGCGCCGTGCCAGTGCCAGCGCATGGGCAAAGCTGTCCTCGACCAGATATTGCGCAAGACCCAGATCGACCGCATCCTGCCCCTGATAGACCCGCCCGGTCAGCATCATGTCGATCATCCGCGCCTTGCCGACCAGATCGGCCACCCGGATCGTCGCCCCGCCCCCGGTAAACAACCCACGCTGGCCCTCGGGCAGTGCGAAATAGGTGCCGGCATCCGCCACGCGGATATGGGCGGCACTGGCCAGTTCCAGCCCGCCCCCCACGACGGCCCCTTTCAGCGCGGCAATGACCGGCACACCGCCATATTCCATCTTGTTGAAGGCTTCGTGCCAGCGCAGGCACAATTGCCAGAATTCGGCCGGGCTGCGGTCGGCCCGGTGATGTTCGACCAGATCAAGACCGGCGCAGAAATGATCGCCCGCCGCCGCCAGCACGATGGCCCGCGCGCCCTGCCCCATCGCCCCGGAAAAGAGGGTGACCAGTTCCTCGACTGTATCGGCATTCAGGGCGTTGCGCTTGTCGGGTCGGTTCAGCGTGACGATCCAGACCCCGTCCTCCTGACGGTCCACAAGCAGGTTCTGATATTGGTCGGCCATGCAATCCTCGTCGGTCCTTTGCGGGGGATGGGTTTCGGGCCGACGATATGCCGGACCGCTGCCCCCGATATGCCGGGATCATTGCCCCGGCCCCGGTCGGGGGCAATGACCAACCCGGCCAGCAGCCATGCGTGACGCAGCGTCACGCAGATGCCGACAGGGAGGCCCGCCCTTTGGGCAAAGCGGTCGTGTGGGGGTTACAGGCCCGCTTCGGCTGCGATCTCGGCCCGGCTTTTGCGGGCGCGCTCGGTCGCCGATTTCAGCTGGCCGCAGGCCGCCATGATATCCTCACCACGCGGGGTGCGGATGGGCGAGGCATAACCTGCCTTGTAGATGATATCGGCGAAAGCCTCGATCCGTTCCCAATCTGACCGCTGATAGGGCGCGCCGGGCCATTCGTTGAAGGGGATCAGGTTGATCTTGGCGGGAATGCCCTGAATCAGCTTCACCAGCCGCTTGGCATCGGCATCGCTGTCATTCACGTCCTTCAGCATCACATATTCAAAAGTAATGCGTTCGCTGTTGGACAGGCGCGGATAATCACGCAGCGCGGCCAGCAGGGTTTCGATGTTCCATTTCTTGTTCACCGGCACCAGACGGTCGCGCACCTCATCGGTGGTGGCATGGAAGGAAACCGCCAGAAGGCAGCCGATCTCTTCGGCGGTCTTGGCAATTTCGGGCACGATACCGCTGGTGGACAGCGTGATGCGGCGGCGCGACAGGCTGATGCCTTCGCCATCCATCACCACCTTCATGGCGTCACGGACATTGTCGAAATTATACAGCGGCTCGCCCATGCCCATCAGCACCACATTGCTGATCAGGCGGGTTTCGTTCTTCGGCTCGCCCGGCACCGGCCATTCGCCCAGATCATCGCGCGCCACCATCACCTGCCCGACGATTTCCGCCGCGGTCAGGTTGCGGACAAGCTTCTGCGTGCCGGTATGGCAGAAGGAACAGGTCAGCGTGCAGCCGACCTGGCTGCTGATGCACAGCGTGCCGCGGGTCTCCTCGGGGATATAGACCACCTCGATTTCGTGCCCGCCCGCAATACGCATCAGGTATTTGCGCGTGCCATCGGCGCTGATCTGGCGGGTGACCACCTCGGGCACCTCCACCACGAAGTGATCGGCCAGCAGGGCGCGATAGTCCTTGGCCAGATTGGTCATCACCGCGAAATCGCGGACACCCCAGTGATAGATCCACTGCCAGACCTGCCCCACCCGCATCTTGGCCTGCTTTTCGGGCGTGCCTGCGGCGATCAAGGCTGTGCGCAGTTGATCGCGCGTCAGGCCCACCAGATTGGCCTTGCCGCCTTCGGGCAGCTTGCGCGGGATGGTCAGGACATCTTGGGTAATCGGGGCTTGCGGCGCGGTCATCGACGGATTCCTTGGGCTGAACGCTGCTTCTACAGCAAATGAAGGGGCTTGCCAAAGGGTCGTTGCGGAAAATCCGGCCGACGCGGGATTTGGGCTGTCAATTTCCGACTGTTTTAATTAGAAAAGTATCACCCAGCAAAAGACTCAACATTCCATGCGCCAGATATCGTTCCTCTCTGCACTCCTGCTTACCATCTGCCTGAGCATGTCGCACCCGGCCCCGCTTCTGGCGCAGGACCAACCCGCACCTTCCGCACCGCAAATGCTGCCGGCCACGGTGCCAAACGCCCCGCCTACCGATCTCCCCCTTGCCCCCGCGCATGACCTGTCGCCGCTGGGCATGTACAATCAGGCGCATTGGGTGGTGAAAGCGGTGATGCTCAGCCTGCTTGCCGCCTGTTTCGCCACATGGACGATCTGGCTGTTCAAGACGGTGGAGCTTCTGGTGGCCCGCCAACGCGCCCGCCAGAGTGGTCGCATCCTCGCCCGCGCCGCAACCCTGGACGAGGCCACAGGCCGGTTGGGCAGTCGGCGCGATCCGGCCACGGTGATGGCTCTGGCCGTGGCAGAAGAATATGGCCGCTCTGCCCCCGCCATCGCACCAGCCGGGACCGAAGGCATCAAGGAACGGGCGCAATCGCTGGTCGCTCGGATCGAAGGCCAGACCCTTGCCCGCGCACGGCGCGGAACTGGCGTGCTGGCCACCATCGGCGCGATTGCCCCCTTTGTCGGGCTGTTCGGCACTGTCTGGGGCATCATGAACAGCTTTATCGGCATCGCAGAAAGCAAGACCACCAATCTGGCCGTCGTCGCCCCGGGCATTGCCGAGGCTTTGCTGGCCACCGCCATCGGGCTGGTGGCGGCGATCCCGGCAGTGGTGATCTACAATCAGTTCAGCCGGTCGCTGGCCGCTTACCGGCTGCTTCTGGGCGATGCGGCGGCGGCGGTTCTGCGCCTGCTGAGCCGCGATATCGACTTTCGGTCGATGAAAGGGTGACCTATGGCTGCCTCGCTCCGCCCTGAAAATGACGACGACCTGGCCGAGGCGCATGAGATCAACGTCACGCCCTTCATCGATGTGATGCTTGTGCTTCTGATCATCTTCATGGTTGCAGCACCACTGTCCACGGTGGATGTGCCGGTGACCTTGCCCGGATCGAATGCCAGCCCGCAGGAACGGCCGGAATATCCGGTTTTCCTGACCCTTGCCGCAGACCTGACAGTGTCGGTTGGAACGGCCCCGGTCTCGCGCGAAGGGTTGGCAGCAGCGCTGAACGCCGCCACGGGCGGCAATCCCGATACCCGCATCTTTCTGCGCGCCGATCAGGCCGTGGCCTATGGCGAGTTGATGGCGGTGATGAACCTGCTGCGCGACGGCGGGTTCCGGCAGGTGGCGCTGGTCGGCGCCGAGGAAGCGCCATGACCGACTGGTTGGACCATATCGCGCGCGGGCGGCGGCGGGCCGAGGCACTGCTCTGGCTGATAGCGGCGGCGGTGATTGCGCTGGTGATTGCTGCGGGCACTGCGCTTGCCCTGCGCCTTCCCCCGGCGCAGGGACGCGAAACCGGGGCGAAACAGGTGATGAACATTGATCTGACAGCCCTGCCCCCTGCCCCATATGTGGCCGAAGTTCCAGAAGCTGCACCCGCCGCCCCGCCCCCAGAGCCTGAGCCTGAGCCTGAGCCTGAGCCTGAAAAGCTGGTCGAGGCCGAACCGGAGCCCAAGCCTGACCCCGTTGTCAAGCCAGCGCCAGACCCCGAACCTCAGCCGGAACCGGAGCCAAAGCCCGATCCCAAACCGCAGGCCAAGCCCGACCCAAAACCTGCGCAGAAACCGGCCCCGAAGCCCCGCAAGAAGGCCCAACCCAGCCCTGAAAAACCGCGCAAGACCGACGCCGCCCCCCCGCCGCAAAAGGCCAGCGGCGGTGCGGCAGCCAGCGCCAAGGGTTCTGCCAGCCCGAACGCCGTGGCGAAGTGGCAACGCAAGGTGGCAGGGCAGCTGGGTGCGCACATGCGGCGGCTACAGACAACGCGCGAACTGAAACTGGAGCTGGCCATAGCAGTGGCCGGGGATGGACGGATCACCGGCGTTTCGGTCGTACGCTCCAGCGGTGACGCGAAATTCGATGCCAAGGCCGTCGCGCTGGCCCGGCGCAAAGGCAAGATTGCCCCACCACCCAGCGGCAATCCGGTCACGCTGAACATTCCGATCAACGGTTGAAACGACAAAGGCCACCCAGCGGGCGGCCCTTCGCATCGCGCGACCCGCGCTTACTGGCAACGCTTGGCGGCATCCTCAATCGCGGCGGTTACACCGCGCAGCGACAGCGTATCCTTGGTTTCCGTGCCGCGCCCCGAAACACCGGTCACCACCGCCGTGCTGCCTTTCTTCAGGGCCGCAATCAGCTTGGCATCCTGATCCGGGCCGCTGGTCCAGGCAGTTTCGCCCACGGTGAACAGGGTATGCGCCTCGCCATCGATTTCGAACGTCACATTCGAATCCGTCTTGTACGGATAGCCCCCGGTAAAGCTCACCTCACCCTTGCCACCTTCACCGGCACGGAAGGTAATCCAGAGCAGGATATCGCTGCGGCTGGCAGAAACCGGCTTGCCATCGCGGCTGGCTTCCGAGGATTTGGGCTTGGTCACGGCCCAGCATTCCTTGGGCTTGCCCGTTGCAGGTTCGGTAAAGACCGACCAGTCGGAAACGACCGCAACCTGATTGGTGGATTCCTGCGCCTGGGCGCCCGTTGCCGCCAGCACCAGCGCGGCCGCGCCAAGAGAGCGAGCGATCTGCGATTTCATTGCATCAGCCTCCAGCCGAAATACGCCTCAGTCCTGCCCATCCGTTCCGCCTGTTGATCCGGCTTTTCCAGTGGCGGGCAGCAATTCAACCCGATATCCCTTCATATCGCAGAAATGGCAAGCCGCGAAAGCCCGATGGGCAGAGAATCGCGCAACTGTGAGGGGGCGGAACGCATGGCGCAGGCAGTACCGATGGTCGAACTCTGGCGCGGGGGGCTTCTGGAAAGCCGCCATCTGGGCCATGCGGTGATCTGCGGGCCAGATGGGCAGATCGTGCAGGCCTGGGGCGATCCGGGCAAGGTGATCTTCCCGCGATCGTCCTGCAAGATGCTGCAGGCACTGCCATTGGTGGAAAGCGGCGCGGCCGATGCGGGGGGCCTGACCGATGCGCAGCTGGCCTTGTCCTGCGCCAGTCATCAGGGGGCTGCGCTGCATGTGGGCGCGGTGGACCGCTGGCTGACCGGGCTTGGCCTGCACGAATCCGATCTGCGTTGCGGCGCCCATGAACCCTATGACCGGACAGAACGCGACCGGCTGATCCGCGGGGCCGAAGCGCCTTGCCAGTATCACAACAACTGTTCCGGCAAACATGCGGGGATGCTGACATGGGTGCGTCACATGAAGGCGGGCTCGGAATATGTCGAGCCCGACCATCCGCTGCAACGGGCGATCCGCGACGCGTTCGAGGCGACCACCGGCGAAAACAGCCCGGGCTTCGGCATCGACGGCTGTTCCGCCCCGAACTTTGCCACCACGCTGCTGGGGCTGGCCCGGTCGATGGCCTTCTTTGCCAATGCGCCCGACAGCGGTGATGCGCGCAGCCGGGCCGCATATCGGCTGACACGCGCCATGGCAGCACACCCGGAATTTGTGGCTGGTGAAGGCCGCGCCTGCACCGAACTCATGCGCGCGATGGGCGGGCGGGTCGCGCTCAAGACCGGGGCCGAGGCCGTCTTCATTGCGATCCTGCCCGATCAGGGCTTGGGTATCGCGCTGAAGATCGAAGATGGCAGCGGGCGCGCATCGGAATGTGCGATTGCCGCGCTGCTGGTGTCTTTGGGTGCGCTGGAGGCAGATCACCCCGCCACCCGCAAGCGGCTGAATGCCCGGCAGGTGAATTGGCGCGGCATCGATACCGGTGTTCTGGCGGCGGCACCCGGCTTTCCGGTCTGAACCATCCGCACACGGCCTATGAAAATGCCCCGGGCCCCCGCATTTCGGCGAGGGCCCGTTTGCAGCAAGTGGCCCGACGGCACAGGCTGGGTGGGGGCTTTTTGTCCGCACCGCCGGGTTTCACTTGCTACACATCCCTTATCGCCTGTGATCGTGGTGCCGTGACGGAAAGCAAGGGGTCTTTCCACGGTGATTTTGCGGCATAATCAAGGCGGCCCGGTAAATTGTCCCTTTCTTGATTTGTAACGGTTTTGCCGTAAGCTGATGACATGACACTGATGCCCCCAGAACCGCCTGTCCCCTTCCCGGCTGCACCCGAACAGGTCTGCTTTGACCGGGCGGAACTGGGGGCCATCCTGTCGGTCTATGGCCGGATGGTGGCCGCAGGCGAATGGCGCGACTACGGGATTGCCGCCTTGCGGGATGTGGCGGTGTTTTCGGTGTTTCGCCGGACAGCCGAAGTTCCGCTGTATCGGATCGAAAAACGCCCTGCACTGCGGCTGAAACAGGGGATGTATGCCGTGCGCGGCGAAGGTGGGCAGCTATTGCGGCGCGGCCATGATCTTGCGGCGGTGCTGCGGCTGTTTGACCGCAAGCTGATCCGCCCGATCGACTGACCCTTCTGCTTTCACGAATGACAGATCAGGACGCGCTACCTGCGACCCTGCGGCGCGCCGTGACGGGGCCATCGCCCGCCGCCTCTATTCGGGCAATGGCCGCCGGAATGGGTTCTTCGGTCACCGACATGGTGGCGGCTGTGGCATGGATCATCCGGTCGGCGGCGAGCGCGATGGCCACATGCCCCTTCCAGAAGATCAGATCATTGCGGCGCAAGGGCTGGTCGTCAGGCATCGGCTGGCCGCAGACCGCCTGCAGGTCGCTGTCCCCCGGCAGCGCGATGCCGCAGGCCTGAAAGGCGATCTGCACCAGCCCCGAACAATCGATCCCTGCACGGGAATTGCCGCCCCAAAGATAAGGGGTGTGCAGAAACATCTGCGCCACTGTGGCCGGATCGGCGTGATGCTGGCCCAGCGGCTTGATATGGCTTGCGGGCACAAAACCCTGCGGGGTTTCCGCCCAGGCACCCAATTGGCCGGTCACCCGCAGCCTTGTCCCCATATACAGGCAAGCCAGTTCGCGATGCTGAACCTTCGGTCCGTCATACAGATGCGTGGCAGGGGTGGCGACCCAATGGGTCGCGGTGCTGGCAGGGCCTAGCAGGCTTTCGGGCAGATAGCCGCAATAGCCATCCTTTGCCGCCTGCAGAAAGGCCCAGCCCTCGTGGCGTTCGATCACCGTCACCGGATCACCGCACAGCAGTTGCCGGTCACGCGCGCCGCCGGGGGATTTGAGCAGATCGGCCAACGGCGCTGCGACCTGAGCGGGTTCACCGGGCATAAAGCGGGGCGCATCAACGAGGCCACGCAGGCTTTCCAGCGCGACACGGGCATTGGCGGGGGTCAGGCGGCGGTCCATCGGTCAAAGCCCCAGCATATCAGGCAGCGCAAAAAGCAGGGCGCGCGCGCCCTGCCCCACCCCGCCCTTGGGCCGGGCCGGGGCGTCGGTCGGTGTATGACCGTAGATGTCGAAATGCATGTAGCGCGGGTGATCGGCAAAACGGCGCAGGAACAGCGCGGCGGTGATCGATCCCGCGAAGCCAAACCCCGGCGCATTGTCCAGATCGGCAATCCCCGGTTCGATCACGCTTTCATAGGGCGTATGGAACGGCAGGCGCCAGACCGGATCGGCCCCGGCACGGGCGCCGGCCTCCAGCGCGCGGGCCATGCTGTCATCATCCGTGAAATAGGGGGCCAGATCGGGCCCGACCGCGACCCGCGCAGCACCGGTCAGCGTTGCCATCGACACCAGCAGTTCCGGGTTTTCCTCGGCGGCCCAAGCCAGCGCATCGCCCAGAACCAGCCGACCTTCGGCATCGGTATCGTTCACCTCGACCGTCAATCCCTTGCGCGACCGCAGGATATCCTTGGGCCGCATGGCCCGGCCCGACACACTGTTTTCCACCGCAGGCACGATGACCCGCAGCCGGATCGGCAGGCCCAACCGCATGATCATCAGCGCAAGGCCCATGACCGTGGCCGCACCCCCCATGTCCTTTTTCATCAACTGCATGCCGGAGGAGGGTTTGAGATTGAGGCCCCCCGTATCGAAACAGACCCCCTTGCCAACCAGCGTCAGGCTGGGGCCGGTCTGCCCCCATCGCAGCGACAACAGGCGCGGCGCGCGGTCCGATCCCTTGCCCACGGCATGGATCATGGGAAAGCCTTCTTCCAGATCAGGCCCCTGCACCACTTGCGTGGCTGCTCCGAAGCGGTCGGCCAGCGCAAGGAACGCGGCTTCAAGCTCGGCTGGTCCCATATCGGCAGCAGGGGTATTGATCAGATCGCGCGTCAGACATTCGCCTTCGGCCATGGCCAGAACCAGCGCCTCATCCACACCTTCGGGGCATTTCAGCTGGGGCGCGGTTCGGTCTGCGGGCCGGTAGCGATCAAACCGGTATTGCGCCAGCTGCCATCCAAGTGCGGTTTCGGTGGCCATATCGGCGGGCAGGCCTTCGAAATGCCAGGCACCAGCGGGCAGGCTGGACACTGCGCGTGCCAGACCAAAGCGCTGGCGCGCCCGGCTGGCCGGGGTTCCCAGCCCGATTGCCGCCCCCGCAACACTGCCCGATCCGCCGGGCAACAGCATCACTTCGCCAAGCGCCGCGCGAAAACCGCCATCGCGCAGCCAGGTCGCAATTTCCGGGGGTTGCGCAGCAAGCCAAGCATCAAGATTGTCAGCCGCGACAACATGCAGCGGTCGCGACGGCTGGGCTTGGTCGGCGAAATTCGGGGTCATGGCACGCTCCGGGACTGTGGACCGGTGCCAGCCTAGACCATCCATCGCCGCCCGCAAGCCGCCTAAAGCGACCGGTCCAGCAGATCCTTGTCGCCCGCAAGCGACCTTTCGGCCACCCGGATCAAGCGCGCCCAGACCGCCGAGAAGGCCGTCGCATCCCCCTGATCAAGGCAGATGCGCACATGTTCGGCCACTGTGCCAAGGCTTTCCAGACCCAGTTGATCGGCCATCCGCTGCAAGCGCCGCAATTGCCGCGCCAGATCGCTCAGATCCTGCGCGCGCACCTGCGCGGCCAGACCCGACATGGCCAGTGCCAGTTCACCCAGGGCCCGTGTGACCACCTGTTCCGCCTGCACGGTGCCCAGATCGCGATAGATCGCGGCTACCGGCGCCACATTCTGGCGCAGGCGGTCTTGCGGCCGCAGGACCGTTACGTTGCCATTTGTCATTTTCCAACCCACTCCGTCGCACCCAAGGGCATCCTGCGCCGCCAGCCTGAACAAATGGTTGCCTGCCCAAAAAGAAACCTCTCGAATTTTCTGCGATTGCCGCGTATTCCCCGGTCGAAACGCACAGCTGACGGAGACCCGATTGGACCACGCCAAGCCGCTGCCCGCCTATCTTGTAAGCCGCTATCACGGCTGGAAGGCGACGACCTATCAAAGCAACAAGGCCTGGTATCGCCGTCTGGCCGAAAGTGGCCAGCATCCCCGTGCCATGGTGATTTCCTGCTGCGACTCGCGCGTGCATGTGACGTCGATCTTCGGTGCGGATGAAGGCGAGTTCTTCATTCATCGCAACATCGCCAATCTGGTGCCGCCCTATAACCCGGATGGCGAATATCACGGCACTTCGGCTGCGGTGGAATATGCGGTGTCCGCGCTGAAGGTCGCGCATATCGTGGTTCTGGGTCACAGCAATTGTGGCGGCGTGAAGGGCTGCCATGACATGTGCTCGGGCCACGCGCCGCAACTACTTGAAAAGTCAAGCTTTGTGGGCCGCTGGATGGATATCCTGCGCCCCGGCTATGACCGGGTTGCGCATCTGCCCGAAGCAGATCGCCCCCGTGCGTTGGAACGCGAGGCGGTGTTGGTCAGCCTTGAAAACCTGATGACCTTCCCCTTTGTGAAGGCGGCCGTCGAATCCGAATATCTGACATTGCACGGATTGTGGAACGATATGGCCGAAGGCGGGGTGGAGCAATACGATCCGGCCTCGCGCAGCTTCGTGCCGCTGTAACCGACCCACAAGCACGCGCCTGCCCTGCTGCGCGGGGCTTGAACCGGGTGGCCTTGCTGCCCAGATGGGACAAAACCCAAAGGGAAAGCCATGTCCGAAATCCTGTCGCTGGCGGCTGCCAACCTTCTGTCACCAATGATCCTGAGCTTTGTGCTGGGGCTGGCTGCGGCGCTGGCGCGATCCGATCTGACGGTGCCCGAGGCTGTGGCAAAAGGGATGTCGCTGTATCTGTTGTTCGCCATCGGTTTCAAGGGCGGTGCGGCGGTGGCGGCGCATGGGGTGGATGGGCGACTGATCGCGGCCTTGCTGGCGGGGGTCGTGCTGTCTGCGGCACTTCCGCTGGTGGCCTATGCGCTGATCCGCGCCATCACCCGGCTGGGCCCCACCGATGCAGCGGCCGTGGCGGCGCATTATGGATCGATCTCCATCGTGACCTTTGTCACGGCATCATCCGTTCTGCAGGCGCAAGGGATTGCGGCCGAAGGCTATATGGTCGCCGTCGCCGCCGCGATGGAAGCCCCCGCCATCCTGACCGCCCTTTGGCTGGCCAATCGCGCCGGAGCGGAGCGCGACAATGACCCCGATCTGTGGCGCGAGATCGCCTTCAACGGGTCGATCGTGCTGCTGGTCGGGTCTTTCCTGATCGGGCTGGCCACCGGTGAAACAGGTCTGGCCAAGATTGATGCCTTCATCGTTGCCCCCTTCCAGGGCGTGCTGTGCCTGTTCCTGCTGGATATGGGGCTGGTCGCCGGGCGCGGGTTGAAGGGCGCACGGGGCGTGCTGGGGGGCGGCACGCTGGCCTTTGGCCTGCTGATGCCACTGATCGGCGCGGGTTTCGGATTGGCAACGGCGCTGCTGCTGGGCCTGTCGCCCGGGGGCGTGGCGCTGCTGATGGTGCTTTGCGCATCGGCCAGCTATATCGCGGTCCCCGCTGCGATGCGCGTGGCCCTGCCCGCCGCCAATCCGGCCCTGTCGCTGACGCTGGCGCTTGGCATCACCTTTCCCTTCAACCTGACACTGGGCATCCCGCTCTATATCGCGCTCGCCCAGACCTTGACCGGAGCCTGACCGATGCAGACCCATGCCGCGAAGCGCGTCGAAATCATCATCGAGGCCCCGATGGAAAGCCGTCTGACTGCCGCGCTGGAAAAGGCAGGGGTGACCGGCTTTACCGTGCTGCCTGTGCTGGGCGGATCGGGCCGGTCAGGTCGCTGGACGCGTGAAGGTCAGGTGGGACGGTCCGGCATGGTGGCAGTGATCTGCCTGATCCGCCCCGACCGGCTGGACACGCTGCTGGATGCCGCTTTTGCAGTGGTGGAACGTCATATCGGCGTGGTCAGCATCACCGAGGCGCAGGTGCTGCGGGCCGAGCGGTTCTGACACTCACCCCTGATCCGGCGGCCGGATGGCACCCCAATTGGCATCCTGCATCTCGCGCAGGCGGCTGGCGGTGCGTTCAAATTCGAAGGCTCCGGTTCCTTCGATGTAAAGCCGTTCCGGCACATCCGCCGCAGAACAGATCAACCGAACCTTGCCTTCATACAGCGCGTCGATCAGCGTGACAAAGCGCTTGGCCTCGTTGTAATTGCTGGCCGAAAGCTGGGGGATGTCTTCCAGGATCAGCACCCGCACCGCCCCCGCAATGGCCAGATAATCGGCAGCGCCCAGCGGGCGGGCGCACAGGTCCCAGAACGTGGCGCGCGCGACCCCATTGGCAAAGCGCGGCAGTTCCACCTGACGGCCGTTCACTTCCAGATGCAGCGCTGTCGCGGCGCCTCCACCGGACAGATCGGCCCAGATCCGGTCAATCACCGGGCCCGCCTGCCCAGCCGGATGAAAATAGACCTGCGCGCCCTGCAGCCGGTGCTGGCGGTAATCATTCGGGCTTTGCAGTTCATGCACCTGAAACCTGTCGCGGATCAGGTCGATGAAGGGCAGAAACAGCGCACGGTTCAGGCCATTCTTGTACAGATCTTCGGGCACGCGGTTGGACGTGGTCACGATCACCACCCCATCTTCCAGCAGCATCTGGAACAACCGCCCCACGATCATCGCATCGGTGATGTCGGTGATCTGCATTTCGTCAAAGGCCAGCAGCCGCGTTTCGCGGGCGACCGCATCCGCCACCGGTTTCAACGCATCTTCCACCCCGCGCTGGCGGGCGGCATGCAAGCCGCGGTGGATTTCCTGCATGAAGGCATGGAAATGCACCCGCCGCTTGGCCGTGATCTCCAGATGATCGACAAACAGGTCCATCACCATGGATTTGCCGCGCCCGACCCCGCCCCAAAGGTAAATGCCCTTGGGCGGTGTGACAGGTCGGGCGAACAGCCCAGCAAAAAGCCCGGTCTTGCGCAGGGGATTGGCTTCAAGCCAGGTGCGCAACGCCTCGAACATCGGCAGCACGCCATGCTGCGCCGGATCGGGCTTCAGGCGGCCGTCGGCCACGCGGGATTCGTAAATCTCGGTCAGGGTCTGTCGCATGATGCCCTTTACCGCGCCCCGCGCCGCTGGAAAAGCGCGAAGCGTCGGTTTCGGTCAGGCGTCACGCCCGGCCCGCAATGCCCGCCGCCGCGCCATGGCATCCATGCGGGCATCGGCCCGGTCATTGCCGGTGGGTTGCGGCGGTTGCGCGGTATTGGCGGCGGCAGGTTGGGCCGCCGGGGCAATGGCTGGGGGTGCAGCCCTTGGCTTGCCCGCATCGCCCAGATGCGCCGCCAGGGCCGACAGCACGGGGAAGCGGAAGATATCGGTGATCGACAGTTTCGACAGGCCCAGACCATCGCGCAGCTCGCGATGCGCCTGCACCGCCAGCAGCGAATGGCCGCCAAGCGCAAAGAAATTGTCGCGCGCCCCCACTTTCGGCACCCCCAGAACCTTTTGCCATACGGCGGCGATCTGCGATTGCAGATCGGTCTCGGGTGCCTCATGCATCACCGGCTCGGCCACGGCGGCCTGCGGGGCGGGCAGCGCCTTGCGATCCACCTTGCGGTTCGGCGTGAGCGGGAAGTGATCCAGCGACACGATATGCGCGGGCACCATATGTTCGGGCAGCACGGCGGCCAGCGCCGGTTTCAGCCCGGCCTCGCTGGCGGTGCCGGTGATATAGGCCACCAGCCGCAGGTCGCCCGGCTGATCTTCGCGCGCCAGAACTACGGCTTGCGTCACGCCCGGCAATTCCTCCAAACGGCTTTCGATCTCGCCCAGCTCGATCCGATAACCGCGCAGCTTCACCTGAAAATCGGCGCGGCCCAGATAATCCAGTTTGCCATCGGCCCGTAGCCGCACCAAATCGCCGGTGCGATACATCCGCGCGCCCCAAAGGCAAGCGCCCTCGCGCACAAAGGGATCGGGCTTGAAACGCTCCGCTGTCAGGTCTTCGCGCTGCCAATAGCCGCGCGTCACGCCATCGCCGCCAATCCACAGCTCGCCCGCCATGCCGGGCGGCACCGGGTTCAGCGCGTCATCCAGCACATAGACCTGCGTATTGGCGATGGGCGTGCCGATATTCACCACGCCTTCGCCATCACCCGCTGCCTCGACCGTGGACCAGATCGTGGTTTCGGTCGGGCCATACATATTGAGGATGCGCGCCGAAGTGACCTTGCGCAGATCGCGCACAAAGGCCCCCGGCAGCGCCTCGCCGCCCAGCATCAGGGTTTTCACCCCGGCCAGCGCGCCTTTGGCTTCTTCATTCATCAGGATCATCCGCGCCATGGAGGGCGTGCATTGCAGATGCGTCACGCCATGGCGGATGATCTGCGCGGCGATCGAGTAATCATCCGCCTCTGGCTGCCCGCCCGCATTGGCGCGGCGCAGCACCTCGGCCAGCGGATAAAGTCCCTCCATAACCACTTCGGGGGCGATGCCGTAATCAATCAGACAGGCGACCTCGGTCACGCCGATGCGTTTCAGGCTTTCCACCCGGTCCAGCGCATCTTCGACCGTGCCGAACAGGCCAGAGTCCTCAAAATAGCGCTGGAAGGCGAAATCGAGGATCGCCTCGTTTTCCTCGCCCGACAGGCTGCGAAGATCAATATCATCAGGCTTTTCAATGCCCTGCGGCTTCTTGAAGGCCGGGAAGGCCCAGGCATATTGCTTCACCAGCCCCACAGCAGCCGCCAGATAGGCCTTCATCGGACCTTCCGCCACGCGCCGGGCCTGCTCGCGGTCGCGCGCCACATAGGTATGCAGCATCAACGTCACCTTGAAGCGCGCCGGATCATGGCCCGCCTTGCGCAGGGCCTCGTGATAGATGGCGATCTTGCCCGCCACCTCTTCGATGCTTTGGCCCAGAAGGTGGGTCAGCACATGGGCGCCGATCTCGCCCGCCTCGCGCCATGTGGCCGGGTTGCCCGCCGTGGTGATCCAGACCTCCAGCTCTTTCGACACCGGGCGCGGCTGCGTCACTACGCCGAATGTGCCCGTTTTGGTGGGGAAATCGACCGTCTCGCCCCGCCAGAGCCGCCGCACCTGCGCGATACCATCAAACATCGCCGCCCGGTTATTGGGCGGGGTGTTTTCGGGCCGCAGCACGAAATCATCGGGCTGCCAGCCGCTTGCCACGGCCAGCCCCGCGCGGCCATTGGTCAGGTTGTCGATCACCGCCCAATCCTCGGCCACCCGCGCCGGATGGTGCAAAGGCAGCACGACAGACCCAGCCCGCACCGCGATGTTCCGGGTGATCGAGGCGACCGCTGCCCCGGTCACCGCCGGGTTCGGATAAGGGCCCCCAAAAGCGTGGAAATGCCGCTCCGGCGTCCAGACGGCGCAGAAACCGTGGCTATCGGCGAACTTCGCGCCTTCCAGCAGCAGCTCGTATTTCTTCGACCCGGCGCCGTCGTCATTGCCCCAGTAATAGAGCGAAAACTCCATCCCCTTGGCCGAGCCGATGCGCCCATTCGACACCAGCGCCCGGTTCTCATCGCTCGTCAGCACCAGCTTGAAGCCGCGCGCCAGCGTCCAGAACAGTTCCAACACGGAAATGTCAAAGGACAACGAGGTCACGGCAAGCCACACCGAGCCCGCAGCATGGTCGATCCGATCATCCATCCCGGCAAAGAAATTCGCCACATTGCGATGCTCGACCATCACGCCCTTGGGCCGCCCGGTGGAGCCGGAAGTATAGATCATATAGGCTAGATCGGCGCTGGTGACGCCCGATTGCGGGTTGCGGTCATCCGCCACAGCCAGCCGCCCGTCGGTATCAAGGCAGAGCAAATCGACCGCGCGGGGCAGGCTGCCCTCCAGCGCGCTTTGCGTCACGATCACCGGGCAGCCGCTATCTTCGATGAACAGCGCAGTGCGGTCGGCGGGATAGGCCGGGTCCATCGGCACATAGGCGCCGCCTGCCTTGAAAATCGCCAAAGCCCCCACCATAAGATCGAGCGAGCGGCGGCAATGCAGGCCCACCAAAGCGCCGGGGCGCACCCCCATGCCAATCAGCACATGCGCGGCACGGTTGGCGCGAGCATTGAGCGCCGCATAGGTCAGGCTGTGACCCTCGAACACCACCGCCACGGCATCGGGGCTGCGCGCCACCTGCGCCTCAAAGGCCTGATGAATGCAAACACTTGAATCATAGGGTTTTTGCGTGCGGTTCGGCGCATAGAGCGTGGCCTCGCGCTCGGCCTCGGTCAGCACCGGGCGGGCCTCAAGCATCGGCTCCTCTGCCGCCACGAACCCCGCAATCCGCGCAACCAAGGCCTCGGCCTGCGGTTTCGGCAGGCGGCTGGCATCGTAGTGAAGCGCGTCTGGGGAAAGCGTCACAACCGTGCCGGCGATGGGCGCCGCCCCGATCCCGAAGGCCGGAGGTTTGAGACCAAACAACCGCCGTTCCCGCGCCAGCAGGTCTAGGGCAAAGCCACTGGCACTGGCCATCGCACCCTCCACCACCGCCACCGCCTGCGCCACCGGGCCAGAGGCCACCACGCGCAGCGGGGTCCAATCTGCGATGATCCCGGCCTCGGGCGCCACGGCCAAGGCCAGATCGGCCTCAGCCTTGCCCGCCAGCCGCACCGCCGCCAAGGCACCCAAGGCAAGCGAGGGCAGGGCAAGCGGCAGCGAGTGCCAGAAGTCCGGTGCGCTCGCCTCGGTCGCGCCCGTCACCTCTGCCGGGTCCAGCGCCAGCAACGCCTTGCGCAGCCGCAATTCCTGCGGCGCGACCTTGGCAAGCGCCGCCGTCAGCGCGTCCGCATCTGGCCCGCCTGCAATCGGGTTGGGTAGGCTAAGCCCCGAGATTGGAAAGCCCTTTTGGCAGGTCAGCCGCGACAGCCGCACCGCGCCCGTGCCACAAGCCACCGTCACCGCATCATCGGAGGCCGCCAGAACCTGCCCCGGCACCCCTGCGCCGGGCACGACCTCGGCGCCGCCTGCCAGTATGAGCCGCCGCCCATCCCACAATTTGGCGCAGGTCAGCGGGTTCCAATAGCTGCCATGATCCAGCGCGCGCACCAAGGCCGCCACAGACTCGGCGCTTTGGGTGAAATCCAGCCGCCCGGCTGCCGCAGGCCGACCTGACCGCAGATGCAGGCTGCGCTGCGTGAAATCCTGCGCCACGCCCGGCAAGTCTTGTTCCAAAGCGGCGAAAAGGTCCGGGAAGCTTTCCAATGCTGCCTCGAAGCAGCGGGTATTCAGGGTCAGCGCCGTGTCATTCGACGCGATGTCGAACAGGCGCTGCACCAGCACCGCCCCCTCATCCACCCCGGCGGTGATGCGGTGCCATGTGATGCCATGCTGCGCATCACCCTGCAAAATCGCCCAGACCGGCGCGTTCAGCCCGGCATGGCGGGGCAGCGGCCCATCATGGAAGTTCACCCCGCCCTTGGCGGCGCGCGCCAACGCGGCCTCGGGCACCAGCGATAGATTGGCGACCGACAGCAGCCAATCCACGGCAGGCACCTGTGCCTCCCACCCTTTTTCCTGCGCGATCACCGGCAGGCCCTGCCCGCGCGCCCATCCCGCCACCTCCGGGTTGCGGGTCACCAGCGCGGCGACACGATGTCCCCGCGCGATCAGCGCCGCGCCGCATTCACGCGTCAGGCTCTCATTGCCGATGAGGATACAGGAAAACGGGTTCATCTTGCACTCCTTGCCAGCCCTGCGGCCAGCGATGCCCCTATCCTTCGGGGCTGACCTTCACCTTGGCCGGGGTCGCCCCCTGCCCGCCTTGCCCAGCCCAACCCAAATCATGCACGATCAGATCGCGCAGAAAATGCGGCGGATCGCCCCGGTCCTTGCGCTGCACCAGCAAACGCAAGCGCCAGAGCACCCCGCCCGCAACATGGGCGAGCGTGGCGACAGCGGCATAGATATGCCCATGATTCTTGGTGAAATAATGGCGCCGACTGTCCAGCCAGAAGCGCGGAATGCGCGCCCATGTCTTCATGCCGGTTGACGCCGAGCCGATATGCGCCACCCGGCTTTCCAGCACATAATCCGTGGGCCAGCCCGCACGCGCCGCGCGCAGGCACAGATCGGTTTCCTCGTAATAAAGGAAGAACACCTCATCAAAGAGGCCGATCCGGTCCAGCACATCCATCCGCATCATCAGGCTGGCCCCCGCCAGCCAGTCCACCCGTCCCGTCACCTCCGGGATGGGCTGCGCCACGATATGGCGCTTGAGCAGCCGGGAAATCGGGCCAAAGCGCGCAGCACCTTCCAACTCGCCCAAGGCTGATGGGAAGCGGAAGGCCGTGCGATGCGGCAAGCCGTCAGTGCCATGGATGAAACTGCCTGCGAAGCCGGTGCGTGGATGGTTTTCCAGATGAGTCAGCAGCGCGCGGATCGCATCCGGCGCGGGAAAGGCATCCGAATTCAGGATATAGGCGTAATCGGGCCGCGCACCGCCCGGCAAACCGACCTTGATCCCCACATTATTGCCCGCGCCAAAGCCGCCATTGCGCCCCGACTGGATCACCTGCACCGGGACAGTGCCCTGGTCCCAGCCGCGTGCCACCACCTCGGCGCTGATCGTCTCAAACGACCCGTCGCCGCTGTCATTATCGACAATGGTGATCGCGCCCGCGATGCCCTGCATCGCCTGCAGGGCCGCCTCGCAGGATTGCAGGGTCATGGCGGGCGTGCGCCAGTTGAGGATGACCGTCAGAACCGTGGCCATCACTCTGCCGCCTCGCGCAGCACCGGGGCCGGGCCCTCGACAGCGGCGATCACTTCGCGCAGCCGGGCCGCCAGCACCCGCACATTGGGTTCCAGCACCATGCTGTCATGATCGCCCGGCACCTCATGCACCGTCAGCGCCGGGGCAAAGCGCGTCAGATCATTGTCGGGGAACACATATTCCTTGGCCCCGCTGACCCAATGGCCATTCGATACCTTCCAGCGCAGGTCCAGCGGCGGGCGGAACAACGCCGTCGGCCCGGTGCGCAGCGGCAGGGCATAGGTGGCAATGGCCGCGCGGAAAGCTGCCTCGATCTCGGCATTGTGGAAGGCATGCGCACTTTCGGTCACCGCTTTGGGCAGACGTTTGCGCCGTTCCCATTCCCAGCGGTCACGCGCCCAACGGGCCAGATAGCCCACCCCGCCCGCGCGCAACTCTGCCAGCTTGATCAACGCCTTGTCGCGACGCGAGATGGGCGGGCGCAGGGGCAGCGGCGTGTCCAGCAGCACAAGCATCGACACCTCTTCCCCCGCCGCCTCCAATTGACGGGCCATTTCCCAGGCCGTCAGGCCACCGCCGGAAAATCCGCCCAACAGATAGGGACCACGCGGCTGCACCTGCCGCAATTCGGCGATGTAGTCCCGCGCGGCTTCGGGCAGGCTGGTATGGGGTTGGTCTTCACCATAAAGCCCACGCGCCTGCAGACCATAGAAGGGCCGGTCACCGCCCAGAAGCTGTGCCAGATGCCGCAGGTTCAGCACATTGCCGAACATCCCCGCCACAAGGAAGAAGGGCTGTCTGGGGCCGCCCCCGCCTTCATGCATGGCCACCAGATGCAGAAAGCGCCGTTTCGGCCCTTCGACCAGCTTGGCCCCGCTGCTGCCGCTGGTCTGCGGCCCGATACGGTCTTCGATCAGCGCGGCGCATTTCGCGATGGTCGGCGCCTCGAACAGGACAGAAATCGGGAAATCCACCCGGAAGGCCTTTTTCACCATGGCAAACAGGCGCACCGCGATCAGGCTGTGGCCGCCAAGGGCGAAGAAGTCATCCTCGACCCCGACTTGCCCCACACCCAGCAGATCCTGCCAGAACCCGACCAGCGTGCGTTCGATGTCATTGCGCGGCTCGACATAGTCGCTGTCCAGATCGGGGCGGGCAAAACTCTGGCCTTCGGGGCGGGCCTCCTCCACACGCGCGGCCTGACGGATCAGATCGGGCAGATCGAGCGATGAGACGATCACCTGCGCCTGCCCGGTGGCCAAGGCGCGGACAAATGCCTCGCCCCCATCCTGCGCACGAATGCCCTGGCCCAGATTGTGCAACAGGCGTTCTTCCTGCGGTGACGCGGCCTTGGCTTCCGCATCGTCGAATTCCAGCTCGCGCGCTTCGGGCACGCGTTGGGCAAGGGGTCCGTCCAGCTTGCGGATGGTAAAGCCCTCGATCTCGGCCAGAACCGCGCCGCTGTCATCGGCAAGTGTCACGTCGAACACCGCGACCGGACCTGCTGCCGTATTGGGCCGCGCATTGCGCACCCAGCTGATGACCCGCGCGGGCAGCGCCCGCCAGACCCGCACCCGGGCATAGGACACAGGCACCCAAAGATGGCTGGCCTCATAGCCTTCGATCAGCTCCATCGCCCAGCCGGTGGCAATATCCAGCAAGGCGGGATGCAGCAGCCAACCTTCGCCCAGATCGGCGCTGATCGGCAGTTGCAGCGTGGCGATGCCTTCACCCTTGCCAAGCGCCGCACGCCGCAGCACCCGCCAACGCGGGCCGAAATTCAGATGCGCCTCCTGCGCCACGCGCAGCCCCGCGGCATCTTCCTTCGGCACGCCGCAGCAGGCGGCAATCGCGTCGGCCTCGATCCGCGATGCGGCCTCGCGCAGCGGCATCAAGCGTCCGGCGGCATGCAGGGCAAAGCCGGTCCGCCCGCGATGATCCATTCCAGAACGCACCTCGAAGCCGAAGCCTTCGTCGCTGGGGGCCAGCTTCACCCGCATCTCGCGTGTGGTGCCATCGGCCACATCCAGCGCCCGGAAGAAAGTCAGATCGCGCAGTTCGAACCCGCCAAACCCTTCCTCTGCGGCCACTTCCGCCGCGATTTCCAGATACCCGGTGCCGGGGATCAGCGCCGTGCCATCCTTGGTGCGATGGCCGTCAAGGATCCAGTGATCCGTTGCCAGAAGCCTGGAAAACACCCTATGCCCGGCTGCGTCATGGCTGCTGTCGGCCAGCAGTGGCCGCCCCGCAACCGGCAGCTTTGGCGCAGGCGGCTTGGCCCCCAGGGCCTCGGCCGCCATGCCGACATCGGCCCAGATCCCCCAGTTCAGTGCCAGAACCCGCGTCTTTCCGCCCCGGCGGGCCTGCGCATAGGCGTTCAGATATTCATTCGCCGCCACGTAATCGACCTGCCCGGCAGGGCCTGTCACGGTAGAGGTCGAAGAAAACAGCACCATCAGGTCCAGCTTGCCATCAGGAAACAGCGCATCGAGCACATGGGTGCCGTGCAGCTTTGGCGCAAACACCTCTTCCACCTGCGCCGGGGTCTTGGTCAGCAGGGGGCCATCGGCCACGATGCCCGCCGCATGGATCACGGCTTTCAGCGGGCCGAACTCTGCCTCGGCCAAGGCCACGGCGGCGCGCATTTCTTCGGCATTGCAGACATCGGCGCGGGCCACGATCACCTGCGCCCCCAGACTCTCCAGACGCTGCACCGCGCGGATGCGGTGGGCCACAGGATCGGCGGCATCATGGGTGGCAAGCCAGCGCGGCCAGCTGTCGCGATGCGGCAGATCGCGCCGGGCACAGATCAGCAGCCGGGCCTTGCATTGGCGGACCAGTTCCTCGGCGACTGTCAGACCGATCCCCCCAAAGCCGCCCGTAATCATCACCGGCGCACCTTCGGGCAGCGCCAGCGACCCCGGCTCCAGCGCCAGCCGCTTCACCGTCCGTTCAAACCTTCGGCTTCCGCGCAAGGCCGCCTGACGATTGCCTGGTTCGGCCAGCAGATCCTCGATCACCTGCGCGGCCAGACCATCCAGCGCGACGGGTTTGGGCCGCCATCCCCTCGCCATCACCGGCAAGGCCACATCCAGCGTGGCGCAGGTCAGCCCCGGCATTTCGCGCGGCAACACCCGTGCAGGCCCTGCGATGGTGGCCTTTTCGGGATAGGCCAGCCCTTCCTCGGCCACCTGCGCTGCACCGCTGGTCACCACCGCCACATGAATCGGGCGTGGCAGGTTTTCCTCGATCAGCGCCTGACCAAGGAACATCAGCGCATAGAACCCCTGTTCCACATTGCGGTGGAAGAAGCTTGACCCGGGGCGGAAGCTTTCGCGATCCGTCACCAGCCAGAAATGCGCAATCCGGTCGGGCGAATGGCCCGTGGCAACAAGATCGCGGATCAGGTGATCGTATCCCTCGCGCCCACGTTCGGGGTTCAGGACATAGCCCCCCTCGCCATCGCGCGCGAAGGCATCACCGGCGCGGACGGTGACCACCGCCTGCCCAGCAGCCCGCAGCTGCGTGACCACTTCGGCACCCAGACCGGTTTCATCGACAAAGACCAGCCAGCTGTGTTTCGCGGCCTCTTCCGGTCGGTCGAAATCCACCTCGGCGGCGCGGGGCCGCCAGACCGGCTGCCAGCCCCAGCGGGCCATGTCGGCCACGCGCATCGGCAGCGGTTCGGCCTCGACCACCTGCGCCTTGGCCGGTTCGATGAAATAGGGTTTGCGCTGAAAGGCATAGCCCGGCAGCGGCACCCGCAGACGCCGCGCCTCGGCCCAGATCGGCGCCCAATCGACCGGCACGCCACAGGCCCACAGCCGGGCGATCGTCGCCATATGCCATTGGTCATCCGGCATTTTCTGTTCAGGGTGGCGCAGGGCGGGGATCACCTGCCCCGCCGACACACCATTGGCCTGCGCCAGCGATGACAGGGCCCGCCCCGGCCCCATTTCCATATAGACCCGGCCCGGCACCGCCATCAGCGCCGCCATGCCCGGCTGGAAGTTCACCGTATTGCGCAGATGCTGCACCCAATAGTCCGGGTCCATCGCCTGCGCTGCCGTCAGTTCCGCGCCACTGCGGTTGGAAATGATGGGCAACTGCGGCGCGTTCAGACGAATGGCGCGCAGGTATTCGCCAAAGCGGGCCAGAATGGGCTCCAGCATCCGGCTATGTGCCGCGATGTCGATGGCGATGCGCTGTGTTTCCACACCTTCCGCCGCCAGATCGGCGGCAAGGCGTGCCAGCGCCGCATCGGGGCCAGAGACCACGCAAAGGCCTGGGGCATTCACGCTCGCCATATCCAGATCGCCGATCAGGCGCAGGCGCAGGGCCGCCTCATCCATCGGCACCGACAACATGCCCCCCGGTGGCACGGTATCGAACAACTGCCCGCGCAGATGCACAAGCCCGATGCAATCCTCAAAGCTCATCACCCCGGCCAGACAGGCGGCAGTATTTTCACCCATCGAATGGCCGATCAGCGCAGCAGGCCGCACGCCCCAGCTTTCATACAGTTTCGCCAGCGCATATTCGGTGATCATGATCAGCGGCAGTTGCACCGAAGGACGTTTCAGCCGCGCATCCGCCGCCGCCTCTGCCCCCGCTTCGGGCAGCCACAGCGCGCGGATGTCATAGTCAAGCTTGGGCTGCAGGATCGCCAAGCCACGATCCATCCAGTCGCGAAATTCCGGTTCCGTTTCATACAGGTCGCGCGCCATTCCGGCATATTGCGCCCCGCCGCCGGGGAACATGAACACGACCTCGGGGTCATCGCCCAGATGATCATGCGCAAACACACGGCGCGGGTCTTTGCCTTCCAGCAGTTCCGCCGCCTCTGCGTGGCTGGAAGCCACCAGAACCCGGCGCTTTTCAAAGGCGCGGCGCCCTTCTTTCAGGGTCCAGGCCACATCGGCCAGCGGCTGTTCAGGATGGGCACGCAGATGCGCGGCCAAAGCTGCCGCCTGCCCATCCAGCGCAGCCTTGGATTTGGCGGAAATCACGATGGGCTGGAAGGGCCAAAGACTTTCATCACCCGCGGCCCGCGCGGGCGCCTCCTCCAGCACGGCATGGGCATTGGTGCCACCCACCCCAAGGCTGTTGACACCTGCACGGCGCGGGCGGCCCTTGTCTTCCCATGCTGTCAGCCGGTCATTCACCCGGAAGGGCGAGGTTTCGAAATCAATCGCCGGATTCGGGGCCTCATATCCCAGACTTGGGGCCATTTCCCGGTGGTGCAGCTGCAGCGCTACCTTGATCAGACTTGCCACCCCCGCCGCCGTATCAAGATGGCCGATATTGGTCTTCACACTGCCGATGCGGCAGGTGCCCACAGTGTCGGCGCTTTCGGCAAAGGCCTGGGTCAGCGCCGCCACTTCGATCGGGTCGCCCAGATAGGTGCCGGTGCCGTGGCATTCGACATAATCCACCGTGTCCGAGCTGACGCCCGCAACCGCCTGTGCCTCGGCGATGCAGCGCGCCTGCCCTTCGACCGAAGGGGCCAGATACCCCGCCTTGGCCGCGCCGTCGTTATTGACCGCAGATCCCTTGAGGATCGCCCAGATGTGATCGCCATCACGGATCGCGTCCACCGCGCGGCGCAGCACCACGCAGCCCGCACCCGAGCCGAACACCGTGCCCTGGGCGCGATGGTCAAAGGCATGGCAATGGCCGTCGGGCGACAGGATCTCGCCTTCGTTGAACACATAGCCGCGGGCATGGGGCAGTTCGATGGTCACACCGCCCGCCAGCGCCATGTCACATTCGCCGTTCAACAGCGCCTGCGCCGCGTAATGCACCGCGACAAGGCTGGTAGAACATGCAGTCTGGATGTTGATCGAAGGCCCCTTCAGATCGAAGATATGGCTGACACGCGTGGCGAGAAAATCCTTGTCGTTCCCGGTATGGCGCAGCAGGAACATGCCCGTGCCATCCACCAGATCGCGGTTGGAACACAGGTTGAAATAGAAATAGGATCCCATCCCGCAGCCGGCATAGACGCCGATCGGCCCCGCAAAGCCTTCAGGCGTGTGGCCCGCATTTTCCATTGCCTCCCACGCGACCTCCAGAAACTGGCGGTGCTGCGGATCAAGGATCGCGGCTTCCTTGGGCGAGAATCCGAAGAAATCCGCATCGAAATGCTCGAACTTGTCGAGGATCGCGGCGGCAGGCACATAGTTGCGATGGCGCATCTTGGCCGGGCTTTCGCCATGGGCCAGCAATTCGGCCTCGGACAGATGGCGGATACTCTCGATCCCGGCGCGCAGATTTTCCCAATAGGCAACAATCGATGGCGCGCCGGGCAAATGCGCTGCCATGCCGACGATGGCAATGTCGGTCTCGGCCACGGTCGGGCTGTGCTGCGGGCTATTGGTCATCATCACTCACAAATCCGGGGCTGCCGGGCCGCCCCGCGCCAGCGCTGCAAGCGCCGACGTCCGAGTCACCCGGCACAGCTTCGGATTTTATCGTAAACAAAGGCTTGAAGATACCACAGGGGGAGCCATTGCCCGATCATCCCCCCAACTGCGACAATGCCACGCAATTGCCACATTCCCGCCCCAAAGCCCCGGCGATCAGGGCAGGCCCGGCCATCTTCGGTTCTGCACCGGACCCGTGAAGGCTGGATTTTGCGCAAGACGGCAACAATCCCTCTGCCTTGCTGCACCGGATTTTCGGTTCAGATCACCGTCTTGCGATTGCGGGGATGCAGGGTTGCCTGCAGGTCGGTGGCCCGCTGCAGCACCCGCATCCGCCGCATACGCTCGGCCTGACCCAGAACCGCACCCGCCATGAGCCAGGTCAGTGGCACCAGCGTGCCATTGGGCAGAAGGTCAAGAAGATTGGCCGCAAGAATGAGACAAATGGCCGCCAGAAAGGGCGATGGCGCTTCACGCTGCGGGGCGAGCATCTCCCGCCCCATCAGAACCAGCGGCAATACCAGAAGCCCGAACTGTGCGATGTAGCCTGCCCAGCCATAGACCCCCAGCACCAGAATCCAGGCCCCGTCAACGATGGTCAGGGTGATGCCGGATTCGGGATCATACAGCAGGTTGCGCCCATAGCCCCCCCAGCCGAAAAACGGCTTCAGTTGCGCCCAGTCCAACAGCCGTTCCTCGTTCATCACCCGGAACTGGAACGACCAGGCCCGGTCGGGGGAAAACTGGAAGGCTGTCGCGATGATGCGATCCACCGGGATCAGATGCGCGCCGCGCAACAGCGGATAGGTCATCACGATCACCGCGAGCCCGGCCGCCACCAGAATTTGCACCCGACGCGGAGCAAACAGGATCAGCGGCGTCAGCGCCAATGCAAAGATCATCGGGCCCGCGCTCTTGCAGGCCACCAGCACCATCAGCAGATAGACCAGGATCAGCGCCTGTTTCGGCCGCTCCGGCGCTGGCCCGACGCGAAAGGTCACCAGTGCCGCCATGGCCGCCATCAGGGCGAAGAACGCAACCCAAAGCCCATGCGGCAGGAACACGATGGGCCGATAGCCCCCGGCCCGGATCATCTGGAAGAAATCATGCTGAAAGAAGCCATAGACCCAGATGTTGATGACCGGCGCGATCTGGGTTTCCAACAGCATCGGCACTGAATAGCCCAACCCGGCCAGCACCAGTGCCGCAACCAGCAGCCGCATCGCCTCGGGTCCGGCCAGATAGTGCCGGGCCAGAAAGAAGGGCAGCACGTCGATCATCTGGTTTGTCACTGCGGCAACACTGTCATAGATCCGCATGCCCTGAATTGTGTCGTTTGCACCTTTGGGCAGTTCTTCGCCATTGGTCAGCACAGTGGCAAAGGGTGACATCACGAAGATCAGGATCAGGCCACGACCGATCAGCGAATCCGGCAGCACATTCAGCTTCTCGCGTCGCGAAAACAGCATGATGGCCAGGGCGGTGAGTGCAGGGATCGAATTCTTGTTCAGATCGGGCACCACCGGCAGGTTGAACCCGACCGGCAAGGGCGGCAGCAGCAGGTAGCCGCCAAGGATCGACCAGATCAGCGCCTGTTCGACTGACAGTCTGCGCCACATCACGGCCATGACCATGGGCCAAGCCAGCAGGGCGAGAAAGGCGAAAGGGCTGGCCCCGCTCAGATCATGTCCTCCCCGCTGCGTGTTGTGGCATGGTCATGCGTCACACGACCGCACGCAGCAGCGGCAGGCGCAGCATGACTGCCACACAGGCCCAGGCACCGAAAAAGACCGCAAGCGTCATCGGCCACAGATCCAGTGGACCAAGATATTTGTACACCACCAGCATGACGAAGGGATGCACCAGATAGATCCCAAGCGCAGCCCGCCCCAGATGGGGCAACAGGGCATGGCGCAAGGGCAGACGCCAGAACAGTTCGAACAGCACTGCGGCCAAAGGCACGGTCACCAGCCAAGGCTTGTCCACAAATGGCCAAAGCACCGCTGTCAGGGTCAGCAGCGCAAGGAATGGCCATCCATTCCGGCCAAGCCGCGCAGCACCCACCCACAGCAGGCCATAGCCATACATGACAATCGCATGGGTCCATTGCGCAAAGGGGAAGGGCAGGCCGGCAAATTCATGCAGCCAGAGCAACGGCAGACCCAATCCCGCCAGCACGGCGCAACCGATGGCCAGCCTGCGCCGGTCGGTCACCGCGCCCGCGACAGGTTGCACCAGCACCATGCCCAGCATCAGAAAGGGCAGGAACCACAAGTGGATTTCCGGGCCGATCAGAAGGGTCAGCGGATCGCGCAGCGGCTGAAACCGCGCCGGATCGTCGCTGAACACCAGATCAAGTGCCCGGTAGAACAGGCACCACGCCAACCAGGGCAGGGCCACCCGCCGCAACCTCCGCATCAGATCATATTGGCCGCCCGCCCGTTCCGCCGATTGCACGGCCAGCGCGGCAGACAGGATCAGGAACAGTCCAAGGGAAAGATGCCCCGTCCAATCGCGGGTAGAGGCTTCGGCATGGGTATAGACCACCCCGAACGCGGCCAGAAACCGCGCGAGATCGATCGATTGCCGATGCCCGCCTGCGCGCATATCCATGCCTCTTGGCTACGCCGCTGCCCTGCCCCTTGGCAATCCCCTGCAAAGGGCGCGCAAAGCCACTGCCGGGAAACAGAGTGTTTTTACACCGCCGCAAGGCTGATTTCTGCACGGCATCATGGTATGGACCCGGACATCCCAGCCACAAGGGCGCATCGTGCAGTTCCAGTTCGACACCACCACCATTTCTGTCAATGTGCCCCATGCTGCGGCCTTGTTGGCTGCTGCCAAGGCCCGACTGGC
Organism: Gemmobacter denitrificans; assembly: GCF_036964905.1. Lineage (NCBI taxonomy): Bacteria > Pseudomonadati > Pseudomonadota > Alphaproteobacteria > Rhodobacterales > Paracoccaceae > Gemmobacter > Gemmobacter denitrificans. The sequence continues at coordinate 129,168 of NZ_JBALHR010000003.1, read as the reverse complement.
AGAAGGCCGGGGGTTCGCTCTGGCCACGATCAATCTGGACCATCTGGTCAAGCTGGGCCAAGACCCGGCCTTCCGCACCGCCTATGCCGCGCAGGATTTCGTTGTGGCGGATGGCAACCCGATCGTCTGGCTGTCGCGGCTGGCCCGGCGTCCGGTGCAACTGGTGCCCGGGTCTGAAATGGTACTGCCGCTGGCGCGGATTGCCGCGCAGACCGGGGCGCGTATCGCCCTTCTGGGGGGAACCGAGGCCAGCCTTGCCGCCGCCGCCGCACGGATGCAGGCCGAAATCCCTGCCTTGCAGATCGCGCTGCAGATCGCCCCGCCCATGGGATTTGATGTCGAAGGGGTTGATGCCACAGCGATGCTGCGCCAGCTGGACGCCGAAGGAATCGGGCTGTGCTTTCTGGCGCTTGGTGCCCCGAAGCAAGAGATCATGGCGGCACGGGGCCGCAAGCTGGCCCCGCGTACCGGATTTGCCAGCATTGGCGCGGGCCTCGATTTTCTGGCAGGCAGCCAGACCCGCGCGCCGGAATGGGCGCAGAAGATCGCGATGGAATGGGCCTGGCGGATGATGTCGAACCCGCGGCGGCTTGTTCCGCGCTATTGGGCCTGTGCCAAACTTCTGCCTTCTCAGGTGATGCAGGCGCTGCGGATGCGCTGATCGCTACTTGTATTCGATCAACCCGCGCCGCCGCCCACGCAGCAGCCCCCAATAGAACCCCAACGCCCCCTGCGCCTCGGCCAGCTTGCCCAGAACGCTGAACAGCGCGGCTTCGGCCCCCATGCGGCGCGACAGGCGCAGCCATTGCAACGGCCAGAGCAGGATCAGCGCCAGCCCAGCCGGATGCCACAGCGCAGCCAGCAGCAGCGCGGCCATCGGCCCCCCTGCCCCCCAAAGCAACGCACGGCGGGTTTCACGCACCCAGTGGCGTTCCGGCCCGGCGCCGTGGCGCCAAGCGCCTTCGGCAAAGGCATGCCCGGCCCGGCGGCTGCGCTGCCACCATTGGCCGAACCGCGTCATCGCCGCATCATGCAGGGTCATCTCGGCATCCAGACGCCAGACCTTGCCACCCGCCCGCCCCATGCGCAGGCAAAGATCGGGCTCTTCCCCGGCGATCAGTGTCGGATCATACCCCCCGACCGACCGCAGCGGCGCAAACCGCATCAGCGCATCGCCGCCGCAGGCCTTGGCCGGGCCCACCGGCGTATCCCATTCGCGGTCACACAAGCGGTTGTAACGGCTGGCTTCGGGAAAGCGTTCGCGCCGCCGTCCGCACACCACCCAGATGTCGGGCCGCGCGATCAGGAAGGCCCTGGCCTGCGCCACCCAATCCGGCCGAACCTCGCAGTCCCCATCCACCAGCTGCACAAGATCGGGGGGATCAGAGGCCAGGAGGTCCAGCCCGGCGTTGCGCGCCCGCGCTGCCGTAAAGGGCTGCGTCATGTCCAGCGCCACCACCTGCGCCCCGCGCGCCGTTGCCGCCCCCGCCGACCCGTCGGTCGAGCCGCTGTCCACATAGACGATGCGCCGCACCTGGCCGCGCAAACTGTCCAGACAGGTCAGCAGCCGCGCCCCTTCGTTCCGACCGATCACGACGGCATCCACGATCTGCTCAGGCATCCGCGCCCCCTGCTTGTTTGCACCGTTATAGGCACCGCCCCCACACCTGAACCAGCGCAAAGCGGGACCGCGACCGCCGTCAAGCCCGGGGCAAACCTTCCAATTCAATGGGCTTTCTGCTATGAAACTTCCAAGGGCGGGGGCCCGGACGAATCTGCAAGGCCGGGGCCGGATATTGGCCCTGTCCTGCCAAATGACCGTAACCCCCCCGTCGCAAGGCGGGACAGTGATGTGACCCATGCGGCCCCGGGCCGCCTTGCAGGAGCCCGACAGGACCCATGAGGAATTCGCGCATTTTGGGGCCTTTTGATGCCGCGCCCACCAGATATGGGACAGAGATGACCAGCAAGGACGAGTTTTCCGAACGTCTGGCGCAAAGCGCGACGCAGCGGCCAGCCGCCGTTTCGCTGTTCCGTGCCCGGCAGGTGCCCGTGCGCGGCATTGTCGAACCGGGGCGGGCCGATGGTCCGATCGAGGTGTTCAGCCCACCTCAACCAGCCCCGCACCGGCCCGAAAAGGTCTGGGCGGCGCTCAGTGCTGTCATGCCGGATAGCGCGCGAATGGCCGGAAACGGTCTGTTCACAGATGCCGCCCAAAACGAGGTAACTGCGCGATTCGATATCCTGCGCACCCGGATGCTGCAGGCCATGGCCGAACGCGGCTGGAAGAAGATCGCGGTCACATCGCCCACACATGGCTGCGGCAAAAGCCTGGTTGCGGCCAATCTGGCGCTTTCCGTGGCGCGGCTGCCCGCGGCCCGGGCGGTGTTGGTCGATCTGGAATTGCGCCACCCCGACCTGGCGCGGCTGTTCGATCTGCCCGCCGCACCGCTGACCGAGCTTCTGTCCGGCGAACAGCCGGTCGAAAGCCATCTGCGCCGGATAGGGGATAACCTTGCCCTCGCGCTGAATGGCGAAGCCGTGCCGCGCGCCGCCGAAACCCTGATGGACCCTGCCAGTCGTGGCACATTGAAGGCCATCATCGATCATCTGGATCCGACAGTGATGATCCTTGACCTGCCACCTGCGCTTGGCAGCGACGATGTTCTGTCTGTTCTGCCCGAGGTGGATGCAGTGTTGCTGGTGGCCGATGGCACCCGCACGACAGCCGATGACATCCGCGCCTGCGAACGTCTGTTCAATGGCGTGGTGCCCTTTCTGGGCGTGGTATTGAACCGGGCCGAAGATCGCACCGCCCGCCGCTACAGATACGGAAAGACATAAGGCCGCAACGACCATGGGACCCATTCAATCCATTGCCGATCTTCTCAGCATGTTGCGGCGGCGTTTTTTCATCATCGCGGCCGTGCTGGTTCTGGGCGCGGTGGTATCGGTCATGATGGGAATGTCGCGCCCCAAAACCTATGAGGCGGGCGCATTGATTCAGGTGGAAAGTCCGATCATCAACGGATCGAGCGATTCCGGCGGCGCGCAGGCCGCGCGCACCATTCAGGTCATCGAACAGCAACTGACGACCCGTGAAAACCTTGCTGCGGTGATCGACCGCCATGGCCTGTTTGCCGAAGCCCCCGGGCTGAGCATGGAACAGAAGATTGGCCTGCTGCGCACTTCTGTCAGCTTTCAAAGCATCGCCTCTGCCAACCAAAGCAGCTTTGGCACCACCTCGGTTTCGGCGCTCTTGATCGTCGTTCGGCTGGGCGATGGCGAAGCGGCAGCACGGGTGGCGAATGATCTGGCGCAAAGCGTGCTGGACCTTTCGGTCGCCCGCCAGACCACCCGCGCCCGCGAAACGCTGGCCTTCTTTCTGGAAGAGGAATCGCGCGTGGCCAGCGAGATCAACGCGCTGGAAGCGGAAATCGAAAGCTACAAGCGCGCCAATCCCGTCGCGCTCGGGTCTGGCGATGCCGATGAACGCAGCGGGATCGAGGCCGATCTGCGGCGCCTGTCGCAAGATATGCTGGCGATCGAAGGCGAAAAGGTCGCGCTGGAACGCAAGGAACGCCTTCGCGAAACCGACCGCCGCCAACTGGACAGCCTGGCCGCCCAGCTAGAGGTGATGACCCGCCAAAGTCAGGCCCTGCAGGGCCAGATCGATGCGATGGATGCCAAGGTGGCAGACACGCCCGAAGTGGAGCGCACGCTCAGCGCCTATGGTCGGCGGCTGGAACAGCTGCAATCACAATACGACCTGATCACCGCCCGCAAGGCCGATGCCGAAACCATGATGCGCATGGAAGAGCAAAGCCATTCCGAACATTTCAGCCTGCTGGAACGGGCCATCGTGCCGGATTACGCCCTGGGCGGCGGTGGCAAGAAGCTGGCTCTGGCGGGCACGATGGCCAGCCTGCTGGCGGGCATCGGTCTGGCCTTTCTGCTTGATCTGATGAACCCGGTGATCCGCAGCGCCGAACAGATGCAGCGTGAACTGGATATCCGGCCCGTCATCACCCTGCCCGATCTGCATCTGGCCAAGCCACATCCCAACCTGCTGCGCCGCCTGACACAGCGATGGGCGGGGCAAGCCTGACCCCGTGACAGAACGGAAAAACCGCCGCACCCGATCAGGATGCGGCGCTTTTGTTTTGACCTGCGTGTCAGATCAGCAACCAGTGCCGTTCATCACGACGCCCACGGTGCGGCCAAGGATCTTCAGATCGGTTGCCAGCGACAGGTCGGCCTCATAGGCCGCGTCATAATCCGCCCGTGCCTCAAAGCTGGTGCGGTTCCGCCCAGCCGTCTGCCAGAAGCCGGTAATGCCAGGCCGCAACTTGTAATAGGCCGTGCCGGGATACAGCGCCTGCTGGCTCAGCATCATCGGGCGCGGGCCCACAAGGCTCATGTCGCCAATCAGCACGTTCCACAGTTGCGGCAGTTCATCCAGCGAGCTTTTGCGCAGGAAGCGGCCAAAAGGGGTGACGCGCGGATCGTTCTTCAGTTTCTGGGTTTCATCCCATTCCGCACGGGCAGCAGGATTGCTGTTCAGATAGTGGTTCATCCGTTCGTCAGCATCGGTCACCATGGACCGCAGCTTCCACATGCGGAAAGCGCGACCGTGCTGGCCGACACGTTGCTGCGAATAAAAGGCGCTGCCGCCATCGCGCGACACGGCAAAGGCCAGGGCGGCAACGATCGGCACCACAATGGGTGCGGCAAGGACGATTGCCGAAACATCAAGCGCACGCTTGAAGAAATCACGATAGGCCCCCTTGCGGGGACGCTGCAGCCCCAGAGCCGCGGGGGCAATCTTCGCCTGTGCCAGATCGTTTGGCAAAACAGGAACCGGACCCGCTCCTTGGAAGCGGGGATAGCTTATCGTCATTGTCTGTCACCCGTTAACAGTCGCCGCTACGATGGCCAAAGAAACGTCAGACAGACCGCGAAACAGCGCGGCCTGGCCGGATTTCCGACCAACTGGCTTGCAGAACATTGCGTACACTCAACAGTAACGCCCCCAATTGCCATTTTACCGTTTGTTACCTGTGTTTGGCGACACCCGCGAACAGGGTTTATGGGCCATTTACCATCATAATCACGGGGAAAATTTGCCCGATCTCCGCCACGATGCTGCCACGATCAGCCATACTGCAACCCTGTGGGGAAAACATCAGCTGCACGCAAAGAACATTCGGCGGTGATTCGCAGCCCCTTTGCGGGGGTCATTCCCCCATGCGAAGAGAGGACCCTATCCGATCGGAGAGGTAGGCCCAAAACGCACGACGCACCATTGTTTCCAATGGCGCGCGCAATGGGCCGATTTGATGGAAAGGGGGGTCAGTGGGCTTCCTGCAGCCCCCGGGTCGGTTCGCCGTCAGTCGCGTTGATACGGAAAAGCACCAGCGGCAACAGCGTCAGAACCCCGGCAATCCCGGCAACCGGATACAGCGCCATGGCGACCAGCACCGAATATCCAGAAGCCAGGGCCCAGACAGTCCCCATCAGCCCTGCGACGATCCCGGCCAGCATCACGCCAATTGCCATGCCCATACCCCTGCGGTCCATTTACCTTCTTTGACGAAGCTAGGAGCGGATTGCGGCAGAAATCTGGCATGACCGGATCGCTTTGGCGGCAGTCCGGTCGGATTGGGCAATTCAGATCGCGGTAAAGGCAGCGCCATGCGTCGCCACGGCAAGCGCCAGCAGCATCAGGGCCAGCCCCCCGAATACCGCATCATGCAGCCCATCCCATGACCTGTGCCGCAAGGCCAGCCAGACGATCAACGGATGCACAAGCACCATCGCCACGAATTGCCCGATCAGCGCCCCGGCCAATCCGCCAGAATAGGCGCCCAGAAGAAAGGCAAAGGTCTGCGCCGCCGCCCGCGCTGCCATGACAAGGAAGTAATTGCGCGAATCCCCCGCCGCCAAGGCGGATTGATCATAGGTCATGCCGATCACCATCGGCATCTGCACGCAGGCAATCGCCACCACGATGGCCCCCGCGCCCAGATACCTGTCGTCATACAGCAGGCGGACCAGCGGCTCGCCTGCGAAAACCATCACCCCCAGCAATAGCAGTATCCCCCCGGTCAGGGCGAAACGCAGGCGGCGCAGCCGCGCGGCATTGGCAGCACTCGCCGCAGGTGGATGGTCGCGGTAAATCGGGATCATGATCCGGCCCACCACCGCCCCGCCCAGCATCACCGGGAAAGAGGCCAGGAAATAGCCGATATTGTAGACCCCCAACTCGTCCAGTTCCAGAAAGGCCCCCAGAATGGCCTTGTCGCCCTGTGCCAGTAGAAAGCCACAGGCGGTGGACAGGAATATCCACTTGCCGAAGTGAATCAGCTGCGCCCCGGCGGTCGGTTCCCAGCGAAAACGGTTGGGTTGTCCCGGCAGCCCCCAATGCGTCAGCACCAGCTTGGCCACGGCCCCGATGATCGCGCCATTCACCAGCGCCCAGACCGAAGGATGCCACATCGCCAGCCCGACCATTGCCGCAATGCCGATGGCCTGCGATGCCAGATCCAGCATCGTGACCCGACCCAACAGCAGATGACGATGCGCCGTGTCGATCCGCGTCGGGTTGAAGGCCCCGATCAGCAGTGACAACCCCGCCACCGGCAACAACATCGCCAGTTCCGGGGCCTCATACAGCCGGGCCGCAGGCAGGGCCAGGGCACAGGTCGCAAGCCACAGCACCAGCCCGCGCATCACCTGCACCGTCCAGGCCGTATCCAGAAAATCCGGTTCATCCCCGCGATCGCTTTGCGAGATGGCAGGGCCCAGCCCGATGTCGGAAAACATCGACAGCCCGATCAGCAAGACCGAAACCAGCGCCATCAGGCCAAAGGCCTCGGGATAGAGCAGCCGGGTCAGAATCAGGTTCGACCCCAGCCGCAAGACCTGGCTGAAAGCATAGGCCCCGGCGGTCAGGACAGACCCCCGCAACACACGCGAAAACAAACTAGAACGGGCTTCTTGCATGGGCGGACCCTAGGGCCGCGGCCCTTCCGGGTCAATCGGGGGGCGTTATCTGTTCGACCGGGGCCAAGCCGCGCAAATCCTGCCATTCTTCGGCCACACGCTTCTGTCACGACAGGAAATCTGCTAAGACCCCGACCAACCACAAAGTAGCCCGACCGTGAAGATCGCATATCTTGTAAACACCTATCCGCGTGCCTCGCACACCTTCATCCGCCGCGAAATTCAGGCGCTGGAGCGGATCGGCTTTACGGTTCAGCGTCTGGCGATGCGGTCGGACCGGGCCAACCTGACCGATCCCGCCGACAAGGCCGAAGACCTGCATACCGAACATCTGCTCGAGGCGGGCCCGGTCACCCTTGTGCTGGATGCTCTGGGATGGATGGCGCAGCGCCCGCTTTGCAGCCTGCGGGCCGTGGCCCAGGCCTGGGCGATGGGCGTTCGGGCCGGGGCGCGGCGCAAGCATCTGGTCTATCTGATCGAGGCCGCACAGGTGGCGCGACGCTGTGCGCAATCGGGCGTTCAGCACCTGCATGCGCATTTCGGCACCAACCCCGCAACCGTTGCCCTTCTGGCGCAAATGCTGGGCGGGCCGCGCTGGTCTTTCACCGTCCATGGGCCAGAAGAATTTGACAGCCCTCGCGCCCTGTCGCTGCGTGAAAAATGCGCCAAGGCCAGTTTTGTGGTGGCAGTCTCGTCTTTCGGGCGCAGCCAGTTGTGCCGTTGGGCCGATCTGCCGGATTGGCCCCGGCTGAAAGTGGTGCATTGCGGGATCGAAACGCACCGCTTTCCGCTGCCTGAGCCCGCGCCGACCAAGCTGCGGCTGGTGGCCATCGGCCGGTTTTCCGAACAGAAGGGATTCCCGCTGCTGCTGGAGGCAGTGGCCCATGCGGTGCGGCACCATCCGGGCCTGCATCTGACTTTGGTGGGCGATGGCGAATTGCGCGGCGAAATCGAAGCGCTGATCGAACGCCTGACCCTGCGCCGCCATGTCACGTTGGCCGGTTGGCTGGCCGAAGCCGAAGTCCGCGCCGCCCTTGCAGGGGCCAGGGCATTGGTGCTGCCGTCTTTCGCCGAAGGTCTGCCCATGGTCGTGATGGAAGCATTGGCCGCCGGGCGTCCGGTCATTGGCACAGCCATTGCCGGGATGCCAGAGCTAGTCACCCCCGATTGCGGCTGGCTGGTGCCTGCGGGCGATTGCATGGCGCTGGCCACGGCGATCAGCCAACTGGCCGATACCCCGCCCGACCGGCTGGCCGCCATGGGGGCTGCGGGCCGGGCGCGGGTTTTTGCTCGGCATGACGTGAATATCGAAGCGGTGAAACTGGCAAACCTGATCCGGGGAGTTCATCTTGCCTGACACAATGGTGATTGCAGCTGCCTGCAATTCCGAAACCATCCTTGCAGCCAATCTGTCCCGGTCGCCGCTGCTGGACCATGTGCCGCTTCAGACAGAATGGGGTGCCGGATCGGCAGCCCATGCCTATAACCGCGCGCTGGATGCCACCTCGCAGGATATCGTGGTCTTTGCCCATCAGGATGTCTTTCTGCCCCGCGGCTGGGAAAAGCTGCTGGCGCGGCGCATCGCCGAAGTGGCAGCCATCGACCCGGACTGGGCACTGATCGGGGCCTTTGGCGTGGGCGCGGACGGGCCGCATTATGGCCCGGTCTGGTCATCGTCGCTTGGGATGATCGTGGGCCGGGTGCCGCTATCGCCCATACCCGCGCTCAGCTATGATGAATTGCTGATCGTGCTGCGGCGCAGGTCCGGCCTGCGCTTTGACACAAGCCTGCCCGGCTGGCATCTCTACGGCACCGACATCGTGACCGAAGCCCGTCGCCAGGGGCTTGGCGCCTGGATAACCGCCCTGCCCTGTATCCACAATGATCGCTATCATGGCGTGCTGGGGCAGGATTATGTCGATTGCTACCGCGCGATGCAGCGCAAATGGGCAGGGCAGTTGCCCCTGCGCAGCCCGATCATCAAGATCAGCCGATCAGGCCTGCATCTGTGGCGGGACCGCTGGCAGGCCTGGCGCGACACGAAGGACCGGCTCGGCATGGCCATCGGCACGGATACTCCGGTGGAACAACTGGCCGCCCTGTGCGGTTGGTCCGATCTGACCGCCTGCTCCTGATTTCGGCCAGGCCTCGGGCCCCTTCGGGCAGGGGCTATCGCCCTCGGGTCCAGCCATTGCCGCGCCGGGCCCGCACCGCCAGCGAGACTGCCGCATAGGTGGCAAAGCCAAGCGGATCGCGCAGTGCCCGTGCGGCCAACCCGCCAAGGCCCAGCCGGGCCCGCCCTTCGCGCGCCAGAAGGCCGGGCCAGAGCCGCGCAATCTCAGCCACCCCGGCATCCTGCCGCCGCCGCACCCGGGTCAGCGCGGCAAAACCTTCGATCATCGGCCAATCATAGGGGGCAGCCACCTGCACCCGTTCGGCGGGCAGGAACTGCAGCCGCACAAAGGTATCATCGGAAATGATCGCCGGAAATTCGCCCCACCGCGCCCGGCCAGCCGCATTGACCGCAAACAGCCCATAGCCCGGCGCCACACTTTGCGCAAAAGGCAGGGTCTGCCAGAACCGGGCATAGGCCCGCGTCACCCGGCTTTGCGCTTGCGGAATATGGGCGGTGCCGCTGGCATAGCGCGGGGCAGGCGTCGCCAGAACCTCGACCAGTTGACCGATCAGGGCGGGCGAGACCAGCACATCCGCATCCAGATAGGCGCGCATTCCCCCCCGGGCGACCGCATCCCCTGCATTCAGGGCGCTGGGCTTGCCGCCTTGCGGCAGGTCCAGCACAGTCAGGCCCCAGCCCGCCGCCTCGGCCCGCGCGGCCAGCGCCCGCGCCCGGTCGGCGGTATCATCACGGCATCCATTGGCCACCACCACCGCCTCGGCCCCGCCAGGTGGCAAGGGGCTGGCGAACAAGGCGCTCAGGCAGGCCCCGATATAGCCTGCCTCATTCGATGCCGGGATGATGACGCTCAGCACTTGTCGCACCCCCGCGCCAGCACCCGCCAGCGCGGATTGTCATCGCCCAGATGCCGCAGCGCGCCCCAGCTTCCCCATTTGCCCGGGGTATAGATATCGACAAAGGCATTAAAGGGCTGATCGGTCAGCGCGGCCCAACCCTGCAGCAGTTCGGAATAAAGCGCGCCCATTTCAGGTGTATAGGACAGGTGCTGCAAAAAGGCCACCACTTCGGCATCGTCAACAATCGGGCCTATGCCCACCAGATGGCTGCCCCCTTCATACATCACCAGATCCAGCCCACGATCCTTGGCCACCTTGGCCTGATAGGGCAGGATACGGGTCAGCACATCCTGCAGCGTGTCTTCGGCGATGCCGGAATGGCGACCGTCGCGCAGTTCCTCGGCCGCGCGGGTGACAGCCAGGGCATAGGGATTGGCCGGATCGGCCTGCGCGCTTTCTGCCAGCCATTGTTTGACCAGAGGCAGCTTTACATCGGTCACCATGAGCCCGGCAAAGTAACCGGTCACCGCATAGGCATCGAAGGATTCGTAAGGGGCCAGATCGCCCTCGGCCTTGACCAGCGGCGCGTCCAATATATCGACCTCCATCCCCGGCACGCCGGTCTGGGTGGCAATCACCCGCACCAGCCGATCGCGCGCCTCGGCCCCGAAGGCCTCGGTCCAGATGCGGGCTACCTGCGTTGCGCGCAGCGCATAGAATTGCAGCCATGCCCCGTCGCGGCCCCACCGGGCCTTACCCTCGGCCTCGGCCCAGGCGGATTGGGTGAACTGCCAGTTCCAGACCTCGTTCGACAGTTCGACATGGGCCTTCAGCCCCGGCATCAGCAGATCGGCAACGCTTTCCGCGTAAAACCGGACCATTGCATCCGAAGACAGATGCGGCAGCGTGAACCAGGGGTCAGCCTCCAGTTCATTGGCCAGCGCGACCATCACCTCGACCGGCACGCCATTGCGCGCCCATGTGTAATCTGATGGTTTGGGGCTGTCTTCAATCGTGGCAAGCGTCGCGTTGTTGGTGGCCATCCAATCCATGAACCGGATCAGCCGCACCCCGCGCAGCCGGTTCAGCCAATCGGGGTTGAAGATGTGCCCGGCATCAAATGCAGCCAGCCGGTCTTCACGCACCAGCGTCATGTCGCGGATCGGGTCAGTGGCATCCAGCGCGGACAGGGTGATCAGCACCGATCCCTCGCCCGGCGTATAGTCGAAGGCAAGGCCCCCTTCGACCGGCGAGATGTTCTGCGCCCGGCCTTCCAGCCGCAGATCGCCCTTGCCACGCCAGCGCAGCACATAACGGCCCGCAATTCCCCCGGCATCAGCAGGCAATTCGGTCAGCACAAGGGTCGAGACCGCCTCGATCCCCGGTGGCAGGGCGCGCACCCAACCATTGCCATCCAGCCAGCCGCCCGCCGCCAGACCATCATGGTCGATCCCGCCCCATTGGCCCGGCTTGTGGCCGGTCCAGGGTCGGGCGGTTTTCATCACGTCCAGAAAGGGTTGCTGCACCGTCCAGTCATTCACCCCGGCCAGCCCGAAGCCCAGCGACGGGTTGATGATCGGCGTCAACGCGGCGATAGCATCCTGCGACACTGGCGGTGGCAGGGCCGCAAGCTCAGCCGTGGCGGGGTCTGCCGGGGCCGCTTCAGGCTCTGGCAGGGCAGCGGCGACCATATCGGGTTTGGCAGTGGCCGGGCGCGCGGCCTCGCGCGCCACCTGCGCCTGCACCGCAGTCCAGGCGATACGCTGCAAGGCCAGGGCCAGTTCATCCGAAATCACCGCATCGCGGCTGGTCCAGCGTCGCCCCAACCGCGCAGGCAGCCCTTCGGGGCTTTTGCCGCTGATCGCCGCAACATGGACCATGGCCAACAGATACTGGCCCTTGCCATTGGGGTGGATGTCATCGCTGAACAGGTCTTCGATCCGGGCAATACCGGGCAAGCGCCCTGCCAGCGCCTCGGCCCGGGCCAGCGCCATGGCCTGCCCTGCCGGGATCAGCCGCAGCGGCGGCGCGGTTTGCGGGCGGATCGCCTCGGCCCCGGTGACAAGCCCTTCCCAGGCTGGAAGATCGGCCGCGATGCGAGTGGCCCAGTCGATACCCGCGCCCGGATCGCCTTCTATCGCCGCACCCGGCGCCGATTTCAGGCTGTGCCAGGTTTCATAGATGAAAACCTGCGTTGCCGGATTGTGTTCCCAGGCCAAACCGGCCCAGGAGGCAACCTGGCCGGGGCTGTCATTCCAGTCGATCTGGCCTGCGAGCGGGATCGCCTCGGTCAGGATCAGTGCATCCACCCCGCCCGCCACCAGCCGGACCCGGGCATCGACGCCCTCGGCCTCGGTCGAATTGTCCCATTGATAGCGCAGCGGCGCCCCATTGATGATCTGCGCCTCGACCACCGCTTCCGCCGCGCCCTGCTGGATCAGCCCCTGTTCCACCAGCCCGGGCAGGTTTGGCCCGACCAGGCTGTGACCGACAAACAGGATGTCAGCAAGAACCGCGAACAGCGACATGAGCCAGACCTTTCAACCGGATACGCCCGTTGCAGCATAACCGGTGACCACTTGCCAGACCACCTCTTGCATGATCTGCGCCGCCTTGGGGTCGGGCGCCGTGGCGGGCGTACCATCGGCCCGCAACAGGGCGTGCGGCAGGCCGACCGGGCTTTGCCCCGCCAGCACGGCGAAATGGGTCAGCGCCACGACATAGGCCCCCAGATCATTCAGATGGATCATGTCCTGCGAGCCATCGGGATTACGGGCGAAAAGATCTTCGCGACGCGACAGGCCGGGCACCTCTCCCGCCTCGATCTTCGCGGTCAGTGCTGCCATCACCTGCCCCGCCGGGATCACATGGATGGTGCCGCCATCCGGCCGCGCCATGGCCTGCGCCAGCAAGGTTCCCTCCCACAGCGCGGGCAGATCGGCGGCAATCCGCGCCGTCCAGCCCGCCGGATCGTCCAGCCGGTGCCAGGTTTCGTACAGATAGACCCGCACATCCCCCCGCACCTGCCGCGCCGCAGCCGCCCAATCGCCCAAAGCGCGCGGGCTGTCATGCCATTTGATCGCATCCTTGAGTTCGACCATCTCGGTCAGCACGACCGCATCATATTCGCCCGAGGCCAGCGCCTGTTTCGCATCGCGGTGAAAGGGCGCGTGGTTTTCCTCGGCAAAGCCCGGCACATCGCCCTGCCAATGCTGGTTCAGCGATGCCCCCCAACCCAATTGGCTGTGAAAACGGTTGCCCATCAACTGTGCCAGCATCACCGGCATGTCGCGCCCGACCAGACTGTGACCCAGATGAAAGACGCCCGCCGGGCGCTGTGGTGGCAGCGGTTCGGCGTAGCGCGCCATCAGCGCCGCGCGATCCAGCCGTTTGGGCTGTGACAGCCAGAGCCAAACCCCGCCAAGGACGGTGGCAATCAGGGCAAGGCCAAGAATTCGGCGCATGGAACCTCCTGCGGCTGGCGGGTGTCCAAAATGGACGGGGGCTGTCTGCCCCCCGCGCCCCCCGAGGATATTTGAACCACGATAAAGGGAGCAGAGGTTATTTCGGCGCGAACAGCCGGTAATACAAGCCATCCGGCAGGAAATTCGCCGCGCGGAACAGCCATTGAAAGGGCGTTGGGAAGCTGGCGGAAAAGCGGTTGCTTTCCATCAGGCGGATCATGTGCAGGGCTGCGGCGTCTGGTTCCATGATCTGCGGCATGGCGAAATCGTTCAGTGCCGTCAGCCGGGTGCGGATGAAGCCGGGATTGGCCAGTTGCACCTTGATGCCGCTACCGCGCAAATCGGCATGCAGCGTTTCGGCCAGAGACATGCAGCCTGCCTTCGACGCGCCATAGCCCACCGCGCCCGGCAGACCGCGAAAGCCTGAAAGCGAGCCGGTGATGACGATATGGCCGCGCTTGCGGGCCAGCATGCCGGGCAGAACCGCGCCGATCACCCGGGCACAGCCGGTGAAATTGGTGTCGCACATGGTTTCGACCTTGGCGCTGTCCCAGTCCTGTGCGCGCATCGGCCAATAGACACCTGCCAGCCAGACCATGCCATCAACCGGGCCGATCCTTTCCCCCGCTGCGGCAATGCTATCGCGGTCGGCCACGTCCAGCGGCACGATCTCGGCCCCGGCGGGCAGGGTCGCGGCGGCCTCGGACAGCCGTTCGGCATTGCGGGCCGACAGGATCAGCCCTGCGCCACGCGCGGCCATGGCCTGCGCCAAGGCAAAGCCAAGGCCTTCGGACGCCCCGACCAGCCACCAGCGCTGCCCGTCAAACATCGCGCGCGCCCTCTGCCGGGCGAATGACCGCGACGAGTTCGGCCACCTTCAGGCCGAATTTGCGGAACTGGCTGCGGTTGACCAATGTGCCATTGGGGGCCAGATGCATCCAGTCGGTGACCGACAGCAGATGGCCCCCCGCCTCGGGCATCAGGCGCACATCATAGCGCATCAACATGCCCGATCCGCGCACCTGCCCGGTGGCGCCATTGGGCATGTCGGGCGCAGTGGCAGCAATGCGGCCATCCGGGCCAAGTGTCAGATCCCAGACGCGATCCTGCACGGTGCCGCTGTCAAAATGGAACCTTTCGATCAGCTGGCCCCGACTGCCCTGCCAGCGCCCCTCCATATCCGCGACAAAGCGCGACACCACACGCCCCGCAGGGCCATAGATCACGCCTTCGCAGATCATCTTGCCGTTCAGATGGCGGTGCAGATCAATGGGGGTGCCCGCCAGGTAATCTTCGGGGCGCTGCGCAGCAAAGGACCAGAACCGCCCACGAAGCCAAAGGGGCAGCGCAACCAGCAGGGCACCGGCCAGAAGCAGCAGGAAATCAGGCATGGGACGCCTCCGTCAGGTCAAGGCGCCAAAGCAGCGCGAGGGACACAAGTTTCAACAGGCAGGGCAGGCCACCATAGGCCAGCGTCAGGGCAACCAGCGCCTTGGCATCATTGGGCTGCCCGGGGCGGAAGCCCTGCAGGTCCAGCACCGGCAGCAGCACCAGAGCGGCAAGGCCCAGTGTCAGTTTCGACATGAAGGACCAAAGCGCAAAGCCTGCAGCCTCGGCCCCGCCTGATCGGGCCAACTGACGGGCGAACTGCGCAGGCAGCAGGCTGAGATCGGCCCCCATCGCCGCGCCAGACAGGGCTGAAATCACCGCAAAGATTGCAACGTCACCCGCGCCCAGGCTGAGCGTGACGCTGAAGGCCACAAGCGCAAGCAACATGGCCGCCGTCAGCACATGGCGGATGCCATGGCGTGCCGCAGCCCTGGTCCAGAGCGGTACCGCCACTGCCGCCGAAAGGAAGAACAGCAGCAACAGGGGGCCGGCCGCAGACGGGCTTTGCAGACGATCTTCGACAAAGAACAGGAACAGGGTGGAACTGACCGCAGCGGGCGCCCCATTGGCCAGCGCCAGCAGAAGCAACCCGCGCACCCCCGGATCGGCCAGCAGGCCACGAAAATCGGGGGGCAATGCCGCCCCGCCCCGCCATTCGCCGCGCATTGTCCACAAGGTCAGCAGCGCCAACAGGGCAAACCCCGCCGCAAACAGGGCGTAGGGCTGGGCAAATCCGGTGAGGACCAGCGGCGCAACTGCTGCAAGGCAGACCCCGACCAAGGCACCGCCTTCGCGCCAGCCCGCCAGCCGCAAATGGCCTTCGGGACCAAGCCGGACAGCCCGCGCAACACCTTCGGCATAGAATACGATCGACAGGAACGACCATGCAGTGAACAGGGCGAACATCGACAGGGCAAACCAGGGCAAGGCTGCCAGCGGCAGGTTTGGCCAGAACAGCGCCAGCATTGCGACCGCCATGACCAGAACCGCCAGCGCCACGCCCTGCGACCGCCAGGCCCGGCTGCGTTCGGCCAGCCAGCCCAGAGCGGGGTCTTGCACCACATCGACCAGACGCAATGCCGCCAGAACCACCCCCAGAACCCCCAGCCCGATGCCGTGCTGCGCGGCATAGTAGGCAGGTGCGTGGATGTAGATGGGCAGCCCCGCCATCGCCAGCACCGCCGCGAAACCCGACCAGCGCCACAGGCCGACCTGATCGGTCATCGGCTGACCTCGGCATCCGGGGGGGACGGGCGATTGCGGAACCGCACCCCTTTCAGCGCCAGTTTCAGCGCCTGCCAATGGATCAGCGCCAGAACCCGACGCGACCCAAAGGGCCGGCGCAGGCAGGCGCGCAGGATGCCCGCATTGGTCAATGCACGGCGGGGGCCGGTCAGGTTGGTATAGATGCCGCCTTCAGCATTGGAATGATCGATCCAGATGCCGATCCGGTCGGCCCGGACGTCAAAGCGAAACCGGTAGCTGCCTGCAATCGGCTGAAACGGCGAAACGTGAAATATCTTGCGCGCCTCCACCCAATCCGAGGCTGTCAGCGGACCAAGATCGTCGCGGTGGCACAGATAGCAATGCCGGTCGCCATAGGTATTCGTCACCTCCGCCACCACGATCTGCAACCCGCCTGCCCCATGGCATAGCCAGAAGGCCACCGGATTGAACACATGGCCCAGCACACGGGGCTGGGCCAGCAGTTCAACCCGGTCCGGCGCGGGCAGACCATGGCTGGCCAGAACCTCGTGCAGCCAATCCACCCCACGCCCCTGCCCCGGTGCGCCGCCATGATCGCAATCATGCAGCGAAATCAGGTTGCGGCCGTTGCGGGAAAACAAGGCAGGCCCGCGCGCAGTGGCGGGATCAAGCAGCACATAATCCACCCCATAGCGGAAGGCATTGCGGACGGCCCCCTTGCGCCCGTGGTAGGTCTGACCCGCGATATGGTCGATCCCCGTCATTCTGCCGCCACCACCACCTGATCGCGCGCCGCCATGCCCTGCACGACATCGACCGCGCTGGCAAAACCATCCTCGTGAAAGCCGTTGCGCATCCACGCCCCGCAGAACCAGGTATTGCGGGTGCCATTCATCGCCCGGATCAACCCCTGCGCCTGCAGTGCCCCCAGATCGTAAACCGGGTGACGGAAGGTGGTGACATCATGGATCAGGTCATCGCGGATCGGGCGGGTGGCATTCAGCGTCACGAACAGCGGATCATCCTGCGGGATGGATTGCAGACTGTTCATCCAGTAGCTGAGCGCGATGCGGTCGGGCTTCGGGCCTTCGGGTTCGACATAGACCCAGCTGGACCATACCTTGCGGCGGCGTGGCATCAGGGCCAGATCGGAATGCAGCACCGCCTCGTTCGGTTGATAGGCCACAGCGCCCAGAGTTGCGCGTTCGGCGGGGCTGGCATCGGCCAGCAGGCGCAGACTGTCATCGGAATGGGTGGCAAAGATCACATCGTCAAACTGCTCCGGCAGGGCGCCTGCCACCTGCACCACCGGCTTCGGCTGCCGCGCCACCGATTGCACCGCCGCGCCCAGGCGCAAGGTGACCCCCTGTTCGATCAATGCGGCCTGCAGACGGCGCACATATTCGACCGAACCACCATCCACTGTGTACCACTGATGCTGGCCGTTCACGCTCATCAGATGATGGTTGCGGAAAAAGGTCACCAGCGCATGGGCCGGAAAATCCAGCACACCTTCGCAGGGCGTGGACCAGATCGCACCAGAGAAGGGCAGAAGGTAACGGTCGCGGAACCACACCCCCGTGCCCAGTTCGGCCAAGAACTCGCGGATGGTCATTCCCGGGTGGGTCAACGCTTGTTCAGCATGCGCATTGAAATGCAGAATGTCGCGGATCATTCGCAGGAAACGCGGATCAAACGCGCGCTGGCGCTGCACAAACAGCGTATCAAGCGAGGTAAGCGCATATTCCATCGCCCCGCCGCCAAAGGATGCGCCAAAGGTCATCCGGCTGGGTTTGTAAGGAACGGCCAGCCGGTCAAACAGGCGCGTCAGATTGGGATAATTCGCCTTGTTGAACACGATGAAGCCGGTATCGACCGGCTGATCTCCGCGCCGCCCGGCTGTCACGGTCCGGGCATGGCCCCCCAGACGCCCTTCGGCTTCGAACAGCGTCACATCATGCTGATCGGCCAGAAGATGCGCGGCGGCCATGCCGGATATGCCGCCCCCGATGACGGCAATGCGGCGGCGTTGGGCAGGGGGCATTTCAAAAGGCATGGGCCTGTCCTCTCGGGTGTTTTGCAAGGATACGGCGCAGCGGCGTTGCCGGATCAATTGCTTTTCCAGTGATCCGGTTTTCCGCAGCCCGCGTAAAAGCAACATGATGTTCGATGCCAGCCCCTGCGATTTTCCCCATGGACGTGCCACCGGCGCGCCTTATGCTTCTGCCCATCAGGCAGGGCAGCGGAAGAACGCAGTGGCGACAGAAACGGCGAATGAAGATTGGGCATCCCTGCTGATGGCTGTGCGCGACCGGCAGGACAAGATCGCCTTCGCGGCGCTGTTCCGCCATTTTGCGCCACGGGTGAAGGGCTTCCTGATGAAATCCGGCGCATCGGACGCCCTCGCCGAAGAATGTGCGCAAGATGTCATGGCGACGCTGTGGCAGAAGGCACATCTCTTCGATCCCAGCCGGGCCTCGGTCGCGACCTGGGTATTTACCATCGCGCGCAACCGCCGCATTGATGCCCTGCGCAAATCCGCCCGCCCCGAACCGGAAGATCTGCCCTGGGGCCCCGAGGCCGAGCCGGATCAGCACGACATTCTGGAAATGGCCGAAGATCAGGCGCGACTGGGCAAGGCACTGGCCGCTCTGCCGGATGCGCAGCGCGCGCTGATCGAACGCGCCTTTTACGCCGATCTGACACATACCGAAATCGCCGCCGAGACGGGCCTTCCGCTTGGCACCATCAAGTCCCGCATCCGGCTGGCTCTGGACCGGTTGCGCAGCCAGATGTCCACGAAATGACCGAAATACCCGCCATGTCGATCCGCCACCATGCCTCTGACGCCCTGTTGATGGCCTATGCCGCCGGACAACTGCCTGAGGCCTTCAGCCTTGTCATGGCTGTCCATCTGTCCTTCTGCGATGATTGCCGCGCCCGGCTGCAGGCATTTGAGGCTGTGGGCGGCGCCATGCTGGAAACCTGCGGTCAGGATGTCACGCTGCAGGATATGGCCCCCGATGCGCTGCAGGCCTGTTTCGCCCGCATCGCAGGGGCTGCGCCGGAACCGGCCCGTGCATATCAGCCTCGCCCCACCGCTGGGCGCGGGGTTTTTCCGCAGCCGCTCCGCGACTATGTCGGCGGCGATCTGGAGGCGGTGAAATGGCGGCCGCTGGGCATGGGCGTGCGGCAGGCCATCCTGCCCACGGGGCGTGGTGCGACGGCGCGACTTCTGTATATCCCTGCAGGGCAGGCTGTGCCCGATCATGGCCATCGCGGCACCGAGTTGACGCTGGTGCTGCAAGGGGCGTTCCGCGATGCGACCGACCGCTTTGGCCCCGGCGATCTGGAAATCGCGGATGAAGAGCTGGAACATACGCCAGTGGCCGAGGCAGGGGCGGATTGCATCTGTCTGGCTGCGACCGATGCGCCGCTGCGGTTCAACGCGCTTGTGCCCCGCCTGTTGCAGCCGATCTTCCGCATCTGACGGTGATCCGGCGGCGCGCGCTGCCGCGCAAGCCTTTTGCCTCGGCCATCGCTGGGGCGATGACCTCAGGCGGTCAGAGCATCTGCCAGACCAGCCGCGCTGCCAACGCCGTTGACGTGACCACCAGCAGCGGCTTGATCAGCCGGGCCCCGATGCGCATGGCAAGCCGTGATCCGACCCGGGCGCCCGCGATCTGCGCTGCCCCCATGGCCAGCCCCATCGCCCACCACGGGGCCCCCTGCGCTGCAAAGACCGCCAACCCGCCGATATTGGACGCGAAGTTCAAGAGCTTGGTATGGGCAGTGGCCTTCAGCACACCATGCCCGGCCAGCAGCACGAAGCCGATCATGTAAAACGCCCCGGCCCCCGGCCCGATCAACCCGTCGTAAAAGCCGATCAAGGGCACCACCAGCAACGCAAAGGCGGTAGGCGTCAGGCGGGCGATCCGGTCCTGATCGCTCAGGCCCGGTTTCAGGGCAAAGAACAGTGCGATCGCAACAAGGATCACCGGCAGCGCATAGCGCAACCCTTGCGTCGGGATCAGGCTGACCAGCGCCGCCCCGGCGGCCCCGGCGGCAAAGGCCAGCATCGCGGGCCAGACCTGCCGTCTCAGATCAACATGGCCCGCCCGGGCATAGGAAATCGCGGCCGTCGCAGCACCGAAGGTGCCCTGCACCTTGTTGGTGGAAAGGGCCTGAACCGGGCTTGCCCCCGCCAAAAGCAGGGCAGGCAAGGTGATCAGTCCCCCACCCCCGGCAATGCTGTCAACAAAGCCAGCACAGAAGGCGGCCAGAACCAGAAGGGCGGCAAGATCGGCGGTAACTTCGAACATCCGCCCTTCATCTGCCGAAGGCCAGGGCTTGTCAAAGCCCTTCACCCTGCATCACCAGTTCGATGCGCAACATCAAATCTTCCAGAACCGCCGTCGCCGCCACTCCGGGACATTTGCGATACTCCACCGCAAACACCGGCGCGCGCAGGCTGCGCGAGATGTCACAGATCGACGGATCGCTCGGGGTTGCGTCGCCCCGCGCCAGTTGGCGGCCGATGTCGCACAGCATGCACAGGCTGACGGTGGGTATCGCCCGCAAGGTGCAGACAGCCTTCCTCTGGCCGTTACAGATCGAAGCGCCGCGAAACCCGGCCTACAACGCGCCCGTTACGCAGGGCAAAGCCGGGGTCCGTCGCGTAATCGACAAAGCCGCGCCGGGCGTAATAGCCAAGGCCGGGCGCATTGTCGGCGCGGATCGTGGCGTTGATGGCCAGCAGCCCCGCTGCCCGGCACGCGGCTTGCGTGGCGGAAAACAGCGCCGCCCCGGCACCGCTGCGCTGGCAATCGGGGCTGACAAAGGTGCCAATGTCACCCCAGCCCTCGGGCAGCTTGGCAGACCTTTCGACCGATTGAAAACCGATGATCGCGCCGTCCATCTCGGCCACATGGCAGCAGATCACCTGCGAACCGGTGATGTAATTGCCTGCCACCTGATCCGGGGTCATCGACAGCTCATGCGCGGTGGTACCGCCAATGGCAATGATGCGGTTCAGCAGCACGCACATCGGCGCAGCATCTGATGCAACAGCCGGGCGCAGGATCATGCGACGAACTCCTCGCGCGCATAGCCCTGCAGATACAGAAGCGCCGTCAGATCGCCATGGTTGATGCGGATATCGCATTGCGCCGCAACCGATGGCTTGGCATGCAGCGCGACGCCTGCACCGGCCCGGTTCAGCATCGCCAGATCATTGGCCCCGTCCCCCACCGCCATGGCCTGATCGGGGGTGATGCCCAGCCGGGCGGTGATTTCCAGCAGCGCATCCAGCTTGGCCTGCTTGCCAAGGATCGGATCGGCGACAGCCCCGGTCAGAGCCCCGTTTTCGACCAGCAGCGTATTGGCGCGGTGTTCGTCAAAGCCAAGTGCCGTCGCCACCCGCGCGGTAAAGGCGGTAAAGCCCCCTGACACCAGCGCGGCATGACCGCCCTGCGCCTTCATCGTGGCCAACAGCGCCTTGCCCCCCGGCATGAAGGTGATGCGGTCGCGATAGACCCGGTCGATCACCGATTCGGGCAGGCCCTTCAGCAACCCGACCCGTTCGCGCAGGGCCGCTTCGAAATCCAGTTCGCCATTCATCGCCCGGGAAGTGATGCCCGCGACATGGGCGCCCACCCCGGCCTCGTCCGCCAGTTCGTCGATACATTCCTGTTCGATCATCGTGCTGTCCATATCGGCCAGCAGCAAGGCCTTGCGCCGCCCCTCAGCCGGTTGCACCACCAGATCGACGGCCAGCGTCTGCAAATCCTGCCAGACCTGCCAGCGGTTTTCCGGCACGGCCTCTACCGCAAATTCGGCGGCCACGGCGGGGTCAAGCCAGCGCGCATCCCCGCCGCCCCAGGCATTGCGCAGGCTTTCCACCGTCGCGCGGTCCAGCACCGGATGGGCGGGATTGGTCAGCAAGGTGACGATGAACATGGCGGCCTCCGATCCGTCCTGTCGCGCAACGCGCATCACTTGCCGCAATAAGCCCTTTTGGCGCGGCCTGCCACCCGCGAAACGCTTGACCAAGGCTGCGGCTGACGCGAAGCAGGGGGAAACGGGGGACGGCATGCAGTGGCAGGCGGAACTGGCAGCAACAGGATTTGCCGATGGGCTGATGCCCCATGCGGCGGGCATTGACGGCGCGACCCTGTGGCGCGGCCGGTTCGATGGCGACCGGCTTGATCCCGCATGGCTGGCCCGGCTTGGCCTGCCCCTCCCCCCCAGCCTTTTGGGCGCGCATCCCCGCCGACAGGCAGATTATCTGGCGGGGCGGGCGGTGGCGCGTCACGCCCTGGCAGGCTTTGGTCACACAGGGGCACCGCCCATGGGGCCTGACAAGCTACCCGTTTGGCCGGGCGGGCTGATCGGATCGATCAGCCATGCGCGCGGGCATATGGCCTGTCTGGTGTTGCCAGATACCGGGGTATGCCCGGGCCTTGATATCGAAGCCGTGGCCAGCGGGTCCGCACTGGAGGCGATCCTGTCGCATTGCCTGACCGATGCCGAACGCGCCGCCCTGCCCGCCCCGGACATGACACGCCACGCCACGCGGCTTTTTTCGGCCAAAGAGGCGTTGTTCAAGGCGCTGCATCCATCGGTTGGGCGCTATTTTGGCTTTGACGCCGCCGAACTGGTGCCGGGCAACAGGCTCGCCCTGCGGCTGACTGGCGACCTGACGCCGCATCTGCGTGCAGGCACGGTGTTTACGCTGCACAGCGCCAACGGGCCGGACTGGGTGATGACCTGGCTTGTCGCGCCGCGTTTTCCGTTGGGCACCTGACAGGATCAGCCGATCCCCAGCGTTTCGGCGATCATGGCCGCCTGCGTACGGTTGCGGGCCTTCAGCTTGGTGCAGAGCGAACGGACATGCATCTTCACGGTCACTTCGCTCAGGTTCAGACGCGCGGCAATTTCCTTGTTCATCAGCCCGGCCCGGATGAACCCCAGCACTTCGCGTTCCCGCGGCGAAAGCTGAACCGGACCGGCCCCCGGCGCCCCCTGTTCAAACCCGGCTGGCAACCAGATCTCGCCCTGCAGAATGGCATGAATGGCCTCGGTCAGATCGAGTGCCGGGGTGCTTTTGGGAATATACCCCCGCGCCCCGCGCGCCAGCGCCTCGCGCACCGCCTCGGGCCGCGCCTGACCGGAAAACAGCACCACAGGATGATCGCCATTCAGGCCGACCAGACGCGCCACCCCTTCGCTGCCGGTCATGTCAGGCATCGAAAAGTCCAGCAGGATAATGTCGAATGCCCCGTGCTGTTCGATCTGGGTCACTGCATCGGACAGGCTTTCCGCCGTCGTCACCGCAAACGTGGCCGAGGCCCGCAGATGCGCCGCAACAAGATCACGCACCAGGCGGTGATCATCCGCCAGCAAAAGCCGGATTTCAGAAGGCATCTCAGTCAAATCAGTCACCAAAACCAATCAAGGATCGCAGCGCCACAACCCAGAGGTGCAGCCTGCGCGGCGGAACCTTACGCGGGTTTTGGCATCTTGGCTACTCCCACGATGTCGCGCCTGCGCTTCAGGATTTCGGATTTGGACCAATTCCCAAATGACGCGGCAACTCCTGGCGCAAGAAAGCCCATTCTGCCGCAAGTGTCTGAAGCTCATCCGCCCCAGGGTGCCATGACGGCGTGACTTCCAACTTGCGCTGCAGATTGCAAAGCCGCGCACCAAAGCTGCGCGCGCCCATCAACCCGCAGGCACCGGCATGGCGATGCACCGCGGTTGCCACATCGCCAGCGGAACTGGTCTGATCAGCCAACAGCGCAAGCAGAGCGTCGCCTTCATCCAGAAACCCGGTCAGCGCGGCGGCACGGGCCTCGATGGGCAGTATCTGGCACAGGTCAGCCAACACAGCCACATCCATCTCTGAGCCACCCGCAGTATTCGGCGACGACCCGCCGCACCCAATATTCGACAGCAAGCGCATCAGCAGGGGGAAGGTCATCGGCTTTTGCAGAACCTGATCCATGCCAGCCGCGCGGAACCGGGTCAGTTCATCCGGGTCAAAATGCGCGGTCAACCCTATGATCCGGCCGTTGCAATTGGGGCCCTGCCCGCCCCTGATTTTGGCCGTGGCTGTCAGCCCATCCATCCCGGGCATGCTGATATCCATCAGGATGAGATCAAAGCGCCGGGTCTGGGCCTGGGCCACGGCCTCGGCACCGGTTGTGGCCTCGACGACCTCCTGCCCCAGATGGACCAGCATTTCCCGCAAGACCAGGCGGTTGACGGCGTTATCTTCGGCCAGCAACACCACATGCGGCGCCACGGCCGCCAAAGGCGCAGCGGGCGGGCTGACAGTTGCCGGAGCCGTGGTGCCTGGCTGCATCAACGCCGTGAACCAGAAGGTGCTGCCCGCCCCGGGGGTGCTTTCAACCCCGATCTTGCCCCCCATATGCTCCACCGCACGACGGGCGATGCCCAGACCCAAGCCTGACCCCTCCGCCGCGCGATCATAGCCGTTATCCACCGTCTCAAACGGATCAAAGATGGTCTCCAGCCGATCAGCAGGGATGCCGATACCCGTATCGCGCACCCGGACACACAGCTGCAGCCCGCCTTGCATCGGCTTGATTCTGGCCGAAACCAGCACTTCACCGTTGCTGGTGAATTTCAGCGCATTGCCCAGCAGGTTCATCAAGGTTCGCTGGAACACCCGACGCGGACCCAGCACTTCGGCCTGCCGCAATTCCGGCAGATCAAGGGTGATCCGATTGCCCTGCTTTTCGGCCAGCGGGGTCAATTGCCGGGTCAGATCGCCGATCACCTGCGTCAGATTGAAGGCCGATGGCGTTTCGACCGGATCACCGCTTTCCAGCCGGGTCAGTTCCAGCACATCGTTGATCTGGCTCAGCGCATGGCTGGCCGCCCCTTCGGCAATGCCCAGATAACGGGCCTGTTTGCGCGACAGGCGGGTGGTTTCGCGCAGAAGTTCCAGCGCCGCCGAAACCCCGTTCAGCGGCGTCCGCATCTCGTGGCTCATGACTGCCAGAAAGCGGGTCTTGGCCTCGGCGGCCTTCAGGGCGGCATCGCGGGCCTCATGCAGGCTCCGCTCGGCCTCGATCCGGTCCGATATGTCGCGCAGAAAGGCGATCAGGATCGGCGCACCATCGGCATCGCGGTCACCAGCCAGTGACAGTTCGACAGGAAAATGAACACCATTACGGCGGGCAGATGTCAGCTCCAGCCGTCCCTGCGGCACCTGTGCGCTCTGGCCTGCGACCAGCACCTGCCGCAACTGGGCGGTTTCGGGATCGGCGACCGTTTCGGGCAGAACCAGCCGCGCGAAGTCGGCCCCCACCAGTTCGGCACGGCTTAGCCCGTACATCACCTCTGCCGCCGGATTGGCCTGTCTGATCCGCCCATCCCCCCCGACGACAATCACCGCATCGAGCGAGGCAGCCTGCGTGCGTTCCAGGTTCGATTTCGCCCTTTCGGCCTGCAGCCCGCGCGATTGCACCTGACGCGTGAGCCACCAGGTCGCCGCACTGATCGCCAGCAGGAACAGCACCAGCGACAGTGATATCAAGGAGGATCGCGCCAGAACGGCCCCAGTCGCCCGCCGATTTTCCGTCCGCGCCGATACAAGCGTGCGCAAGGCATCAAGCGCGAAGTTCCGGATGGGGGACCGGGCCGATTGCAGGGTTTCACGAATCGCTGGCAGATTGGCCATCAATTGCGTGTCGGACACATCAATCTGCCTGCGAAGCGTATCGGTCGCGGCCAGAATCCGCGGCCAATCCCGATCTGATTTCAGCACATGCAGCATGCCCGGCTGGCTCAGATAGGCATCCACAACCTCGACCCGGCTGATCATGATGTCGAAAGCGCGGCGCACCGGGGCCAGATCGACCTGTCCGCCCTGATCGATCAAGGCCTGATCAACCAAGGTGCCGAACTTCAGCGCCTCCACCTCGACCTGCGCGACAAGCCATGTGGTATTGTCGGATTCAGCGGCACGCACATCATAAAATTCACTGCTGAGAGACCAGACGCTCAGGCTTTGAACCCCAAGCCAGGTCAGCACGGCCACGATCAGCAGCCACAGGATCGGCACCTGCCGCCCAAGCCGCGCAAGCCCGCCGGACTCGGCGCCTACTGGCCGGTCATCCGACATGGGACGGAACATCATGGCGCAGGGATCTGCACACGCACCAATTGCCAGATGCTTGCAGCGTAAATCTCTTCATCCTTGAAGCGGGTGTCACTGTCATAGGGATAGATCAGCCAGAGCGGGCCCTTATGACGCAGATCAAAGGCAGCGCCATTTATCCGGGTTGCGATGATCGGATAGTCGTCCGTCAGACTGTCCTGTTCAAGCTCCACAAAGTAGTCATTGACAGCCCAGAGTTCGATCATCCCGGTTTCCGGCAATCCTGCAGCCCGCAGAACGGCTTTCAGCGACGGCCCTTCAAACCGCATGACACCTTCGGTCCAGATGGTCGTGGTTTCGATGCGCACCTGCGCAAGCGCCTCCAGCCAGGCCCGATCAAAGGTCTGCTCGTGCCCATCGGGGCCGACAACCGTCAGCAATGTCTCGTCCGCCGCAGCGGGCTGCGGGGCAAGGATCAACGCCGTGGCACCGATGGCCGCCGAAAAAGCCAAAAACATGCGGCGTGAGAACAGATTGCAAAAGCCCATACCGATCCTTCGCCTTCCGGATGATCCGGCTGCACCTTATACCGGCGACGGGCAAGGTTCTGCATCCTGTCTTTAAGGTCAGGTCACAACCCTGGTGCGTCACGGGTGGAGGATCAGCAAAAAGCCCCGTCATGCAAGCATGACGGGGAGGTGTGCCCCCGGCGGAACCGGAGCACAGGCGTACACGGTGATTTCCGGCTGTGCCTAGTGGCGCTGACCTTCGTCAGCCTCCATCTCGGCGCGAATCTGCTGCCGCAGGATGTCGATCGGGATCATCTTGCCGTCGCGCTTGAAGTGCCAATAGGTCCAGCCATTGCAGCTGGGCGCCCCTTCACAGGCCGCGCCGACCTGATGGATCGACCCTTTGACATCATTTCCAACCAGCGTGCCATCGGCACGCACCTTGGCCTTGAACCGGTTTCCGACCGAAAACAGTTCCTCGCCCGGGCGCAGCATGCCGCGTTCGACCACCTGGCCAAAGGGCACGCGCGGTTCGGCGCGTTTGCTTCCGGTGGTTTCCAGCGCGGAGGCGTCAAACTTGCGCACCCGCCCGATCCGATCGGCCGCAACCTTGCGATAGCTTTCCTCGCGCTCGATCCCGATGAAGTCTCGGCCCAGCATCTTGGCCACGGCACCCGTGGTGCCCGTGCCGAAGAACGGGTCCAGCACCACATCGCCCGGATTGGTCGTGGCCACCAGAATGCGGTGCAGCAGGCTTTCGGGCTTTTGCGT
This sequence comes from Gemmobacter denitrificans, assembly GCF_036964905.1. Classification (NCBI taxonomy): domain Bacteria; kingdom Pseudomonadati; phylum Pseudomonadota; class Alphaproteobacteria; order Rhodobacterales; family Paracoccaceae; genus Gemmobacter; species Gemmobacter denitrificans. The sequence continues at coordinate 101,722 of NZ_JBALHR010000003.1, read as the reverse complement.
CGGATGGGCCTTGTCGCCCTTGTCATCCTTCAGCCGCTCATGCCCGGTGCAGATCGGCAGAACCCAGTCGCTGCGCATCTGCACGCCATCATTCAGCGCCTTCAGGGCCTCGTAATTGAAGGTGTATTTGGCACCTTCTTCACGGCTGGCCCAGATCAGCGTTTCATGCGCATTGGTCAAGCGCTTGCCCCGGAAATTGGGCATCGGGTTCGATTTGCGCCAGACCACATCGTTCAGCATCCAGTAGCCTGCATCCTGCATGGCCGAACCAACGCGAAAGATGTTGTGATAGCTGCCGATCACCCAGATCGCGCCATGCGGTTTCAGCAGCCGCCGCGCCGCCTTCAGCCAACCGCGGGTGAACTGGTCATAGGCATTGAAGCTGGCAAACTGGTCCCAATGATCATCGACCGCATCCACCTTGCTATTGTCGGGGCGATGAAGATCGCCCTTCAACTGAAGGTTATAGGGCGGGTCGGCAAAGATCAGATCCACGCTGCCGGCGGGGAGGCCATTCATCAACTCGATACAGTCACCGGCAAGTATCTGGTTCAACGGAAGAGCGACGCTCTCCGCAGCGGTTTTCCTGGTCGTCATTACTGCCTCTGCTCTCGGCCTCTTTGTGCCGATTTATTGACCCCAAGGATGAGTCAGAGACGATTCGCAGTCAAATTCTTTATTGAATCAACGGGTTATAGAAACCTCTTGATACAAGATATTGTGGACGGGCCTGAAGGAACGCCTATGATGAGGGGTCACCCCAAAATCTAGAAGCGCCTGCAAATGGGCTTTGGTCGGATAACCGGCGTTCTGATCCCAGCCATAGGCCGGATGCTGTTGCGCCAAATCCACCATGATGCGATCGCGCACCACCTTGGCCACGATCGACGCGGCGGCGATCGACAGCGATCGCGCATCGCCCTTCACGATGGCCTGACCCGGGCAAGGCAGATCGCGCGGAAGACGGTTGCCATCAACAAGCGCCAGATCGGGTACCACTGGCAGCCCCGCGACAGCCCGGCACATGGCCAGATGGCTGGCCTGCAGGATGTTCAGCCTGTCGATCTCTTCAACACTGGCATGGGCCACGCTGACCTGCGCCACCTGCCACAACTCGGCCGCGATCCGTTCGCGCTTCGTGGGCGATAATGACTTGCTGTCGCCTATACCTTCCGGGATATGCGCGGGGTCCAGGATTACGGCGGCGGCGGTGACCGGGCCGCAAAGCGGGCCACGGCCCACCTCATCCACCCCGGCCACCAGCCGGGCGCCATGATCAAGGGCCAAGGTTTCAAGCGAATAGTCGGGGGTGTTTTTCCGGGTCATGCCGTCAGTGAAAGCGCAAACCGGTGGCAAGGGAAAGCCCGAAAGGGCCGCAGGATCACAGGTGGCACGGCATGCGTGGGGCAGGCATAGGACGCAGATCATGCTGGCACTGCCCGGCTTCGGTCGCCCCGGGGGCAAGCGCCAAGGCCAGAATGGCCAAAGCCACCAGCATCAGCAGCATGGTCAGGGCAAAGCGCAGCGGGCGGGGATGGCGGGTCATGGCGCGGGTCCTGATTTGGGAATTGGGATACCCAGATCGTCACCCTCCGCCTTCGGGACAGGCAATATCGGCCGGTTGTCATCGGATAACAGGGCATGAACCGACCTTATGATATTGAATTGCCGGGCCCTTGCGGCCAACATGGCAATCAGCCCTTCCCCGCCCAACCGGTGCCCCACATGCCACGCCCCCTTTCTGCCGCTGCCCTGCTGCTGTTGCTGGCACTGCCCGCGCAGGCGGAATGTTATGCCGATTACAAGGCCAAGCAGGATGATCCGCTGCGCCTGCACTATGGCGTGGCACAGGTTTCCTCCTGCGACCGGCGCGGCGCGCAGGCCGAACTTGGCCCGCGCCTGCAGGCTGCCGGCTGGCAATTGCTGAACGTCCTCTCCACATTTGGCCCCGAGGGCCTGAACGAAAGGCAATCGAGTGCCGGAGACTACTTCCTCCGTTTCTGACTCCCTCCGTGCGGGCAATCGCACGGTCGGTTTCGGCATCGCGGCCATTGTCACCATCCTGGCGGCGGCGGCGGTGTTCCTGTTTCTTGCGCTGCCCGATGCCAATGCCTTCAATGCGCGGGTCGAACGGCTGTTCGTGCAGAATGACGATCTGCGCACGCTGGCCGAAATCAAGCTGCTGGAAATCATCGCGCAATCCGGCACGGCCTTTCAGGAGGTGCTGGTCAGCTATCGCATGGTGATCTTTGTGCTGCTGGTGTTTTCCACCGCGCTTCTGGTGGCCTGCCTTGTGTTTCTGGTCACCATCGTCACACTGAACCGGCGCATATCGGCCATTCAGAAATCGGGCATCACCGTCTCATCCTTGATGATCAGCCGCGAGGCCCGCGCCGTCTATATCAATGATCTGGAATTCCAGCTGACCGAGGCCGCCATCGAAACCCTGTCGGTACTGGCCGAGGCCCGTATGGATGACGAAGTGCTGACCGGCGCCCAGATCGAAGCGGTGATTTCCGGCCGCCCCGAACCCGATTGCGACGAAGCAGCGGGGGCCACCCGGATCAAGCGGCTGCGCGATGCGCTTGGCAATCAGCTGGTCTCGGAATTGCTGGTGAAGACCATTGCCCGGCGCGGCTATGTGCTGGCCGTGGGCAAGGATACGATCCGCATGATCTGAGGCTTGCGCGGAGGGTCTGGCTCTGCCAAGCCTCGGGCGGCAAGAAGGAGTGCAAGCCATGGAAGGGCAACCCGAAATCGTGCAGCAGCTCTGGTCCTGGGTGGAACCGGGATGGCAGGTGGCGCAAGACTGGCTGACGTCCCCCGCCGCATGGTCGCAATTCGCCTTGCTGGTGGCGGCCTTCGTGCTGGCGCGGATTGTCAGCCAGCGGCTGACCCCCATTGCCGAACGGCTGCTGACCCCGCCCGAAGGCCGCAGCGGGATGATCGTGACGGCACGGCTGTTTGTGCGTCGGTTCCTGCCGCTCATGCTGCCCCTGCTGGCCTGGGTCTTTACCGCCATGGGCGAAGAGATCACCCGATCCATCTTCGGCTCTGGCGCCGTGATCGCCTTTGGCAAGCGGGTCTTCCTGTTTCTGGCGGCGCGGCTGTTCGTTCGTGCGGTGCTGACCGATCCCTTCCTGCGCGTTCTGGGGCGCTATGTGCTGATCCCGGTCAGCTTTGTCTATGCGGTGGGGTTGCTGGATGACCTGACGCTGCGGCTGGAAGAAACCATCATCGCGCTTGGCAATATCAAGTTCTCGCTGATGGCGTTGATCCGCGGGCTGATCGCGGGGTCACTGCTGTTCTGGCTGGGCGCATGGTCCAACCGGCAAAGCGCCGATTACATCAAGGCCCAGCAGGAACTGCGCCCCGCCACCCGTGAACTGGCGATCAAGGCCGCCGAAGTGATGATCTTCGGTGCGGCTTTCCTGCTGCTCATGTCGATCATGGGGATCGACCTGACGGCGGTGGCTGTGCTGGGCGGTGCGCTTGGCGTGGGCATCGGGCTCGGCCTGCAGCAGATCGCCGCCAATTTCGTTTCCGGTATCATCCTGCTGCTGGAAGGCCAGACCACGGTGGGCGATTATGTCGAGCTGGATGGAGGCGAAAAGGGAACCATCGTGAAGATGACCGCCCGCGCCTGCGTGCTGGAAACCTTTGATGGCAAATGGATCGTGGTGCCGAATGAACATTTCATCACCACCCGCGTCGTCAACTATTCCGATCAGGGCAGCGCCAACCGCTATGAGGCCGAGTTTTCCGTCAGCTATGACACCGACATCAACAAGGTGCCAGAAATCATCGAAACGGCAGTTGCCGCCCTGCCCTTCGTGCTGAAAACCCCCGATGGCCCGGATTGCGAATTGCGCGGGTTCGGCGACAGCGCGGTGAATTTCGCCGTGGAATATTGGGTGAACGGCATTGACGATGGCAAGAACCGCTTCGGCAGCCCGGTGCTGTTTGCGATCTGGAACGCGTTGAAGGAACACGGCATCGAAATGCCGTATCCGCAGCGTGTGGTGCATCATCGCCATGAAACGCCCCCCGAGCCCCCCAAGCCACGCCGCCGCAGGGCCGAGGCATGAAGGCACTGGTCATCGGCGCTGGCCCTGCCGGTCTGATGGCAGCCGAGGCGCTGGCCGATGCGGGGTTTGCCCCCTTGGTCGCCGAGGCCAAACCCAGCCCGGCGCGCAAGCTGTTGATGGCGGGGAAATCGGGGCTGAACGTCACCAAGGACGAAGCCCCCGACAACTTTGCCCGCGCCTTTGATGCCGATTGGCTGGCCCCGATGCTGGCACGGTTCGGCCCGGCAGAGGTCATGCGTTTTTGCCAGGATCTGGGGCAGGACGTGTTCACCGGATCCTCAGGGCGGGTATTTCCCAAGGTGATGAAGGCATCGCCGTTATTGCGCAACTGGCTGGCACGGCTGGCGGGCAAGGGCGTGCAGTTGCAGGCCCGCTGGCGCTGGAGCGGGTTTGACGGCGACGCCCTTGCATTTGACACCCCGGACGGTGCCCGCAGCCTGCGCCCGGCGGTCACTGTGCTGGCGCTTGGCGGGGCCAGTTGGCCGCGCCTTGGGTCTGATGGGGCATGGCAGCCCTGGCTGGCCGCGCGGGGGGTAGAGATCACCCCCTTTGCCCCGGCCAATATGGGTTTTCTGATGCATTGGTCCCCGCATATGGCACGGCATTTCGGCCAACCCGTAAAGGGTGCGGCCCTGATCGTCGGCGCACAGCACGAACGCGGAGAATTCGTTCTGTCCGAACGCGGGCTGGAAGGCGGTGGCATCTATGCCATCAGCCGGGCGCTGCGGCTGGGCGCTCCGCTGGCGCTGGACCTGTTCCCCGACCTGACGCTTGCGGCCCTGCGCGACCGTCTGGCGCGGATCAAGCCTGGCGAAACCGCGGCCAACCGTCTGCGCAAGCTGGGGCTTGCGCCCGCCGCCGCCGCACTGGTGATGGAATTTGCCCGCCCCCTGCCCGCCGACCCTGCGCCGCTGCTGAAACAGCTGCCGGTGCCCCATGCCGGGCCGCGCCCGCTGGACGAGGCGATATCTTCTGCCGGGGGAATCGCTTGGTCCGCCCTGACCCCTGATCTGGAACTGCACGCCCTTCCCGGGGTCTTTGCCGCCGGTGAAATGCTGGATTGGGAGGCCCCGACGGGGGGCTATCTTCTCACAGCTTCGTGGGCGACGGGTCTACATGCGGGCCGTGCTGCTGCGCGGTATCTGCATCCATAGGGCATCCGCGATGCGGATTGCGAACACATTCAAACAGTTGCAGGCGTCGCCGCGCATGTTTCACCCGCCATGCGAAATACGGGGGTCCGCCATGCATCGACCGCAACTTCTTGACGCTGCTTCCCGGCATCCCTAGGTTCCCTTCAACCGCTTGCTTCAAGGAGAACCGCCATGGGCGCGCATACCGTTGCCGTGACCGATGCCACTTTCGATGCCGAAGTGCGCAAGTCGCCGATCCCGGTCGTTGTTGATTTCTGGGCCGAATGGTGTGGCCCCTGCCGCCAGATCGGCCCGGCTCTGGAAGAGCTGGCCGCCGAATATGCCGGCAAGGTCAAGATCGTGAAGGTGAATGTGGATGAAAACCCCGACAGCCCGGCTCAGCTGGGTGTGCGTGGCATCCCGGCGCTGTTCATGTTCAAGGATGGTCAGGTCGTGTCGAACAAGGTGGGTGCAGCGCCCAAGGCCGCGCTGGCCAACTGGATCAGCACGGCCATCTGATTACGTCAGAAGTTCAGGCAAAGGGCGGTCCCGCAGGGGCCGCCTTTTGTCATTCCACCGGCCAGCCCTGTGCCGCCAGCAGCCGCGCGATGCGCGACGCGGCTTCGGGCGATTGCGCATCGATTGCCTGATCCTTGAAAAACCACCACAGCCAGCGCGCCATGTCGGCAGACGGAATGCGCCCTTTGTCAAAGGCCGCCGCCAATCCGTCGCGCCCCACCGATCCGGCCGGATGGTGGAAGTCGATCCCGGCAAACAGCACCAGCCCTTTGCCTGCGATCATCGCCTGCAACCCGACCGATGAATTCTGCGTCACCACAAAGCTGCAGCGGGGCACCAGATCGGCGGCGCGCCCCTCGACCAGCCGGAACCGTGGGTGGCGATCCTGCAGCGCCGCCAGCGCGGCATGTTCGGCAGCGCTGTAGCTTTCGCCCGGATGCAGCGTGGCGCAGATCGGGCGCGGGTCGCAGGCCAGCGTCGCCTCGATCATCGCAACCGGAGACATGGATTGAAAACTGCGATGATCCAGCAGCCGCCCTTGCAGCAGCATGAAGATGAACCCTTCATCCGTCAGGTCAGGCAAGCCCGGAAAACATCGGTCGCGCAAGCGTCGGTGAAAGCCCCGCGCAGGCCCGGGCGCGATGCCCGCCAATGCGGGCCTTGCCTGCGCAACTGCAAAGTTCCAGCGTTCATTCGTCGGTTCGATCCGCCAGAACGGGTAAAGATAGGCCCGTCGCAATGACAGGGTACGCGGCCCGACCGGTTCCCGCATGTGCAACAGGCTATGGCCCGGATGGGCACGTTCGGGGGCGTGTTCGTCGCGGTCGGTGATCTGCCAGCCTGGCAGCGCCTCGATCAGGCGCGACAGGATATTGACCTTGCCCGCCTGATGATCGGCGCGCAGATGCGCAGGCAGATGCAGGTCCAGCAGCCTAGGTGCCATGGCCCAGCCGGACAAGCAGCCCGGCATGCAGGCCGGGTGCGGCGGCAATCACCCCTGCCGCCTGCGGATGCGGGGCGTTGAATCGCAGCGGCTGGCCCAGACGATCACTGACCGTAGCCCCGGCCCGCGCGGCAATCAGGGCACCTGCCGCGATGTCCCATTCCCAGGCGTCGCGCAGCGTCAGCATCCCGTCAAACCGCCCCTCGGCCACAAGACATAGCCGCCAGGCCAGCGAGGCGCGGAAGTTGCGCTTCAGATCGGGCACGCCACCGGGCCAGAGTTCGGGTGCCAGATTGGGCTTGGTGGTCAGCACACTGGCCCCCACCACCTCGGTCCGCTGGCTGGCTTGCATCGGCTGGCCATCCACCAGCGCCGGGCCTTCGGCAGTGGCGGTGTATAGCCGGTCCTGCGCAGGCAGATAGACAACCCCGGCCACCGGGCGTCCTGCCTCCACCACCGCCAATGAGACCGCAAAGCTTTCCTCGCCCGCAATGAAGGCGCGGGTGCCATCGATCGGGTCCAGCACAAAGATGCGATCGGCAGCCAGCCGGTCGGTGCCATCGGGGTCTTCCTCCGACAGCCAGCCGTATTCCGGCCGGGCCCGGCGCAACAGACCACGCAGCGCATCGTTTACGGCAAGGTCGGCCTCGGTCACCGGGCCAAGCCCCGGCTTTTCCCAGACCTGCGGTGTTTTGCGCCAGAAGCGCAGCGCGATGGCCCCGGCCACCTGCGCTGCCTCGGTCAGCAGCGCCAGATCACGCGCCGGCAAGGGTCATGCCTTCCACCAGCAGGCTGGGCACCCGGGTGCCCAGATGATCGCGTGCATCATTGGCGGCGATCAGGTTCATCAGCATCTCGCGCAGATTGCCCGCGATGGTACATTCGTTCACCGCATGGGTGATCTCGCCATCTTCCACCCAGAAGCCCGCCGCGCCGCGCGAATAATCGCCCGTGGTGGGGTTGATGGTTGATCCGATCATCGAGGTGACCAGCAGCCCGGTGCCCATCTGCCCGATCAGGTGTTTGCGCGTGGCAGTGCCCGGCGTCAGGTCGATGTTCGACGTGGCGGGCGATGGGGCCGATGTGGTGCCGCGCGCCGCATTGGCCGTGCTGGGCAGGCCCAGCTTGCGTCCGGTTGCCAGATCCAGCGTCCAGCCCGTCAGAACCCCGTTTTCCACGATGACCCGCCGCGCGGTGGGCAGCCCTTCGGCATCAAAGGGGCGCGAGCCGGAAATCCGGGGCCTGTGCGGGTTTTCGATCAGCGACAGGCCACGCGGCAGAACCTGCTGGCCCACCGCATCCAGCAGCCAGCTGGACCCACGGGCGACTGAAGCGCCGTTGATTGCCGCCAGAAGATGCCCGATCAGGCTTTGCGCCACCCGTTCATCGAACAGCACGTTGCAGGTTCCGGTCTTGGGCTTGCGGGCACCCACCCGCGCCAGTGCCCGCTCTGCCGCCAGTTGCCCGATGCTTTCGGGGCTGGGCATGTCCGACTGGTAAATGCGCGATTCCCCGGCCCAATCGCGCTCCATCGCCGTGCCTTCGCCCGTGAAGGCCACAGCAGAGGCCGATATGGAACTGCGGGCATAACCACCGGAAAATCCATTGGTTGCGGCCAGAAACATCTGTCGGCGGGAATAGCTGCCCGATGCCTCGACCTGCCGGATACCCGCCACGCCCATGGCGGCAGCCTCCATCGCGCGGGCCGTATCTTCCAACGCCTTCGCCCCCGGTTCAGGCGAGGGATCGGCCAGATCCAGCGCGGCAAGTTCCCAGTCTCGCGCCACCTGCCCCGGATCGGCCAGCCCGGCATAGGGGTCCACCGGGGCCTCGCGCGCCATGGCCACCGCGCGTTCGGCCATATCCGCCAGCGTACGGTCCGAAGTATCCGATACCGAAACACAGGCCTGCCGCCCGCCGATCAGCACGCGCAGGCCCAGTTCGATGCCTTCGGCGCGTTCGGCCTGTTCCAGACGGCCGTGCCGGATGTCGATCGACAGCGACGTGCCTTCCACCACCAGCGCATCGGCGGCCTCGGCCCCGGCTTTGCGGGCGGCGTGCAGCATGGCATCGGTCAGGCGGGCAAGATCGGTCATGGCATATCCTTCCAGGTCCCCTGACAGCTATGCCGCTGCCCGGGGGGAAACAAGTCTCAGGCGACGAAGGGGCTGCGGGGCAGGTTGGACAATATCTCGCAGCCCGTTTCGGTGACCACCGCAATTTCTTCCAGCCGCACACCAAACCGGCCCGGAAGATAGATGCCCGGTTCAATCGTGAAGACCATGCCAGGTTCCAGCACGACATCCGATACGCCTGTGATATAGGGCGGTTCGTGGATTTCCTGCCCCACCCCATGCCCGGTGCGATGGGTGAAATACGCGCCATATCCTGCCGCGGTGATGACGCCGCGCGCAGCCGCATCCACCTCGCGCGCCATGACGCCGGGCCGAATGGCGGCCAGTGCCGCTTCGACGGCCGCATTCACCACGGCATGAACCTCGGCATAGCCGTCGGGCATGTGGCAGCAACAGGCCATCCGTGTGATGTCGGAATAATAGCCATCCTTGCGCGCGCCGATGTCACAGACAATCGCATCCCCCGGCTGCACCACGGTAACGCCCGTGTGATGATGCGGAAAGGCGGCATTGGCCCCGGCCCCCACGATGGTGAATTCCGGCACGGCCCCTTCGGCGCGGAAGGCCGATCGGGCAGCCTGGGCCAGTTCGCGTTCCGTCACCCCCGGGCGGATGGCCGCGCGCAGGGCCGCCTGTGCCAGATCGGCAATCCGGGCGTTTTCGCGCAGCGCCGCCAGTTCCGCGGCATCCTTGCGCAGCCGCAACCAGCCCAGGCTTTCGGCAGCAAAACCCCGCCGCGCCTGAGGCAGCGCATCCAGCAGCATCAGCGCATGGTCGGCGCGCATGGTTTCGTCCAGATGCAGCGCCGCGACCGGGCCAAGCTCTGCCAGAGCCGAAGTCAGGGCCGCAGCCGGGCCGGTATCATCTGCCCATGTCCAGAACGGCCAGTCGGTATGCTGGCGCACATCCGCCGCATTCAGCACCGGCATCAGAAAGCCCTGTGCGCGATGCCCGATCAGGGCAAGGCAGGGCCGTTCATCCGCAAAGGGTGAAAAGCCGGTCAGCCAACGCAGATGCGCCCCCGGCGCCAGAGCCACCAGATCGACCCCGGCTTCCGCCATCCTCTGACGCAACCGGGCCAGCCGGGCCTCGGGCACCGACCCGTTCATCGGCACAGCCCGCATCGCCGCTGTCAGCTCTGTCTGATAGCGAGCGAGCAAGGCTTCCAACGCCGTAACCCGGTCGGGGGTGAAATGATGCTCGGCATCCAGAATGTTGATGGTGCCAATCACCACATCGCCATCCTTGACCGGCAGGTTGGCCGCAGAGTGGCAGCCCAGTTCGTTGATCTGTGCGTGGTCAAAGAAATAGCGGGAAAACTCGGCCGTGGTATTGGCGATAAAGCTTTCGCCATCGATCAGCACCTTCTGCGCCCAGCCATCGCGCTGGATCGGCTTGGCCACGGTCAGCGGATAGGCCGCATGGTCGGAACTATAGGCGCGCCGCACCAGCCCGGCCGCCTTGTCCTGCACGGATACGGTAAACAGCCGGGCAGAGCCCAGAACCGCCTCGGCCTCACGATGCAGGCGCGCAAAGATATCGTGCTGGTTCATCCCGGTCTTCCCCAATTTCAACCGCCCTATCGTGCAAAGGCCGCCCCGGCATGGGGCGGCCTTTTTATCATCCGGTCAAGCTCTGCTTATTGCAGTTGCATGCCATTCGCAAAGAACCCTTTGTCCTTGAACTGCAGCGTAGAGGTCATGGTATCGGGCTGGCCATCCACCATCTTGGCGAACATGCCCAGCATCATGCGGGTGCCCATGATCTGATCTTCCGGCACCAGACCCATGGCGGTGACCTTGTCCAAAAGGCCGTTCAGACCCACAGCCTTCAGATCGACCTGGCCGGTCGGGGCCGGAACACCACCGAAGGTCACCAGATCGCTGTTGTCAAAGGTCAGCGCGCCGGTGCCGGTGATCTCGGCCCCCGCCGCCTTGATCTGCAGTGCCGACAGGTCCAGCGAGTGCAGCTCGCCCGGGGCAGCATCGCCAAGTGCCATCATTGCCTTTTCATCCAGCAGATCGACATTCATCTTCGCGGTGCCCTTGGTATCCAGCACAACGGTGATCGGCTCGCGCGGCAGTTGGGTCGACGGGTCGATCATGTTCCAGATCGCATCCGAAATGGTCAGGTCAACAACCTTGGTCAGGAAGGAAAAATCGCTGGGCGCTTCGGTTTTCGACACGGGCATCGTCAGACTGAACGCACCCTCCTTGTAGGCCAGATTGATCGGGAACGGCATTTGCCCCCCGCTCATCGCCATGGCGACATCCATGGCCGAACCGCCATAGGCCAGTTTGGCCGCATCCATCGCGAAAGTCAGATCGCCCCCGGCCGAACTACCCGAAAGCTTGGTGTCGCCCGCCGCTTCGGCCACAGTCATTTCATAGGTGGCGCTGGCGTAGGTGAACCCACCCTCGGCCGAGGCCCCGGCCTTCAGGGCATCTGCGAAATCGCCCGTCGTGGCGGCGGGAACCTTGCCCGAAGACGTGCCGGTCAGTCCCGAAAAGCTGACATTGGCATCAACCTTCGACCCGTCAGCCGGATTGTTACCCTTGATGACAAGCTTCGCCTGATCGGCGGTGAAATTGCTGCTCAGCGACTTGGTTTCTGTGCCCGAGACGATGTAGTTGCCGGCGATCGCCAGAATCTCGCCCTCGACCGTCAGTTCTTCGGGCTTGGGCGCATCTGCCGGGCCTTCGATCCCGTCCAGCTTGACCGCCACCGAAGGGCCGCTGAAATCATAGCGGGTTTCAGTGGCGCTGCCCGATGCGTGGATGACCATACCCGGATGGCTGATGGTCAGCTTGGTCAGCGTATCGGCCTCGCCCTCGATCCCGGCACCGCGGATCGCCATCGGATAGCTGTCCGACATGGTCACCGTCACGGTGCCATCGCCCATCTGGGTAAAGGTCAGCCGCGGCACAGTCATCGTGGCATCCGACATCTCATTCCCGGAGGTGATCGTCAGATCGGTAATGACAAGGGCATCACCCTGCCGAACCTCGGATCCGGTTGCGATGGTCTGTCCATACGAGCTGCTAAGAGCCTTCCAATTGGCCCAGACCTCTTCAGGGGTAACATCTGCCAGCGCAGCATTGCCCGCGACCAGTGCCACAAAGGCGGTCGAGCACAAGAATTTCCACTGGGTCATAACGAAGCCTTTCCGATGTAAAATGATGCGAAAGCATCCTTGACCGCCCGGCGCCGGTCAAGGCTTTCCGAACTCTTGCCACATGGGGTAACAATCTTCCGCAACAAGGGGAAGAAGGATCACAGATGCACGGCAAGGTGGTGGCAATAACCGGCGCAAGCCGGGGGATCGGCGCGGCGGCGGCGCGGGTTTTCGTGCAGGCGGGGGCGCAGGTTGCGCTGATGGCCCGTGACGCCGATGCGCTGCAGATGCTGGCTGCAGAACTGGGTGCGCAGGCGATGGCGCTGCCCTGCGATGTGGCCGATGCGGGATCGGTCTCTGCGGCGATTGACGCGATCAGCGCAAAATGGGGGCGGCTGGACGTGCTGGTGAACAATGCGGGCATGATCGACCCCATTGCCCGGCTGGCAGATGCCCGCGCAGAAGATTGGTCGCGTGCCATCGACGTGAATCTGAAGGGCGTCTTTCATGGTGTTCAGGCCGCGCTGCCCGTGATGCGCGCGCAGGGTTCGGGCACAGTTCTGACCGTATCATCCGGGGCTGCCCACAAACCCTATGAAGGCTGGTCGGCCTATTGCTGCGGCAAGGCAGGGGCGGCCATGCTGACCCGCGCCCTGCATCTGGAGGAAGGCGATTGGCTGCGCGTCATGGGTCTTTCGCCCGGCACGGTCGCAACCGAAATGCAGCGCCGCATTCGGGCATCCGGGGTGAACCCTGTCAGCCAGATCGACTGGGCGGACCATATCCCCGCGGATTGGCCTGCCCGCGCCCTGCTGTGGATGTGCGGCACCGCCGCCGACCCCCATCGCGGCACCGAATTGTCACTGCGCGATGAAACCCTGCGCAAGGAGATAGGCCTGACATGATCGAGCTTTCCATCGACGGCGGCTGCTGGACCGTCACGATCAACCGGCCCGACAAGGCCAATTCGCTGACCCGCGCCATGCTGGCCGAGATCGCCGACATTGCCAGCCGGGCCGCCCGTGACGGCGCGCGGGTCTTTGTGCTGACTGGCAATGGCAAGGTATTTTCGGCCGGGGCTGACCTGGATGAGGCGCGCGCCGGGTTGGCCACCGATCCGGTCTGGGAACGGCTGTCGGGCACGATTGCTGCGCTGCCCTGTCTGACCATCGCCGCGCTGAACGGCACACTGGCAGGCGGGTCGATGGGGATGGTGCTGGCCTGCGATTTACGGCTGGGGGTGCCGGGGGCGAAATTCTTCTATCCGGTGATGAAGCTGGGCTTCCTGCCCCAACCATCAGACCCGGCCCGCCTGCGCGCGCTTGTGGGGCCAGCCCGCGCCAAGATGATCCTGATGGCCGGGGCCAAGGCCAGCAGCGACGAGGCACTGGCCTGGGGCCTGCTGGACCGGATCGTCGCGCCCGAGGCGCTGATGGCAGAGGTGGCCGCGCTTTCGGCAGATGCGGCCGGGGCCAGCGCCGCCCATGTCGCTGCGATCAAGGCGATGATCTGACATGCAAAAGGGGGGCTGATTGCCCCCCTTTCCTGATCTAGCGGCACGCCCAGTCGAACCGGCGCTGCATCACTTCTTTTTCGGCGGCACGAAACGCTTGGACGTATCGCGTGCATCCATCGGGGCTGCCTTGGGCTTGGCGGGCCGGGCCGTAGCATGGGATTTGAAGCCTGTCGCGCGACCGGGCTTGTCATCACCCGCCTTGCCAGCGCCATGCGATTTGAACCCGGAGCTGCGGAACGGCTTGGACTCGGGGCCTTTTTCCGCACGGGCACGCGACGCAGCGGCTTTCGGCGCCGGTTTGTCGCCCGCCTTCCAGCGCGGCTTGCGATCGGCATCTGCCTCATCACGCTTTACATAGGGTTTTGCCGGGCCATCGCTGCGCTTGGCATAGGGTTTGCGTGGGGCATCCCCAGCATCGGCATCATTCCATGACCGTTTCGGCGCTGCGTCCGACGCGCGCGGTTTGGCGGAATATGCGTCTGAGTCACGCTTTTCATACGGTTTGCGCGGCGCATCTTCGCGTTTTGCGTAAGGCTTGCGTTCTGCACCATCACGCGAAGCCCAAGGCTTTGCATCCCCTTCGGCACGTTTGGCGTAAGGTTTGCGCGGGGCATCGCCGTCGTCACGCCGCGCATAGGGTTTGCGCGGGGCGTCACCCTCGTCGCGCTTGGCCCAGGGTTTCGCCGCACTTTCCGCCGCTGCGGGCGCGGCGTCATCCTCGACAAACCGCGAAGGCTTGGGCGTATAGGTCCGCGCCGGGCGATCGGCACGCTCTGCCCTTTCGGGGCGCGGCGCGCGGTCGGCACGATCTGCGCGGGGCGCGGGGCGCGGGCGTTCGGGGCGGGCCAGATCCGGTTCACCAGCCATGCGTGTCATGGTCAGACCGGGTTCCAGTTCGGCGGTTTCGGCAAACCGCCCGGCCACGGCCTTGGCGATCTGCACAAAGCTGCGGTCTTGCTGCACGCGGATTGCGCCGATTTCCTGCTTGGTGATGCCAACAGCATCGCAAATCTTCGGCAGCAGCCAGCGCGCCTCGGCGCGGCCTTCATGACCGACCGAGATGGTGAACCAGACGCTTTCGCCAAACTCACCCCGCGGGCGCGGCGCCGAAGCCGCGGGCGGAGGCAGGGCGTCGTGCAGCACTTCAGGGGCAGAACGGCCTTCGCGCCACAGCCGGATGAAGGCCGCCGAAACCTGCTCGGCCCCATAGCGCTCCAGCAGGGCCTGGGCCAGTGCTGCCTCATCGCCCGGGGCTTCGGCCAGCGCCTGATGTTCCATCAGACGGGCATCATCGCGTTCCTGCACCTCGTCCGCCGATGGCGGCTTGGCCCATTCTGCCGTGACCTTGGCGCCCTGCAGAATACGGCCTGCCTTGCGGAATTCGGCGGGCGGCACGATCAGCACCGAAGTGCCCTTCTTGCCCGCACGCCCCGTGCGCCCAGACCGGTGCAGCAGGGTTTCGGGATTGCTGGGCAGATCGGCATGAACCACCAGTTCCAGCCCCGGCAGGTCGATCCCGCGCGCCGCAACATCCGTCGCGATACAGACCCGCGCCCGACCATCCCGCAGCGCCTGCAGCGCGTGCATCCGTTCGGATTGCGACAGCTCGCCCGACAGTGCGACCACCTGGAATCCGCGATTGCCCATGCGGGCCAGCAGGTGATTGACGTTGGCCCGGGTCTTGCAGAACACGATGGCGGTGCGCGCCTCATAGAAACGCAGCACGTTGAAGATCGCATGTTCCTTGTCGCGCGCCGTCACATTCAGGGCGCGATATTCGATATCGCCATGCTGCTTGGCCTCGCCCTGCGTCTGCAGGCGCACAGCATCGCGCTGGAAGGTGCCGGCCAGCGCCTCGATCTCTTTCGGCACCGTGGCCGAAAACATCAGGGTGCGGCGCTCTTCCGGGGCGTTGGACAGGATGAATTCCAGATCCTCGGCAAAGCCCAGATCGAGCATTTCATCCGCCTCATCCAGCACGGCAACCTTCAGTGCCGACAGATCAAGGCTACCGCGTTCGATATGGTCGCGCAGACGGCCCGGCGTGCCCACAACGATATGCGCGCCACGTTCCAGCGCCCGGCGTTCGTTGCGGTAATCCATCCCGCCCACACAGGTGGCAATCTGCGCACCCGCATCGGCATAGAGCCAACCCAGTTCGCGCGCGACCTGCTGCGCCAGTTCGCGCGTCGGCGCGATAATCAGCGACAAGGGCGTTTCGGCAAACAGCAGACGGTCCGCACCGCCCAGAACCTCGCCCGCCATCGCAAGTCCAAAGGCCACGGTCTTGCCCGACCCGGTCTGCGCCGAAACCAGCGCGTCGCGGCCTGCAAGATCAGGGGCGATCACCGCCTGTTGCACGGGGGTAAGGGAGTCATAGCCCTTGGCGGCAAGCGCCGCTGCCAGCGGGGCCGCAATCATCATGTCGGTCATGTATTCATCCAGAAGGGGCGCATCGGGCCCGCGTGACGGCCCTGCCCTTCCCCTTGCGACCGGGCCTCCCTGCCCGCGCCGCCCCGGAATCGTTGGAGCCTTGCGCCGCGCCTACAGCAAATCCGGCGGGATGTATAGCCCCGGGCTGTCAGCCATAGGCCCAATTGGCCAGAAATGCATCAATGGCGCTGTCGATCCGCGCGGTCGCATCGGGGCCGAAGACAAGGTCGTCGGCCTGCAAATCCTGCGTCGTGACACCCTTGAGGGTGACCCCAAACCCCGCCAAACGGATACGAAGACCTTCGGCCTGATCGGTCATTCGCAGGTCGGACACATCGATGTCGCCGCCAAACGCAAACAGCAGCCGGTCCGTCCCGGGGGTGAAATCACGGATCACCTGGCCACGCGCCGCGGTTGCAAAGACGAAATCATCCGCCCCGCTGCCGCCGGTCATCGTATCGGGTCCGGCCTGCGCAGCCAGAACATCGTCGCCCTTCCCACCGAACAGGCGATCCGCGCCACTGCCCGCCATCAGCAGATCATGTCCCGGACCACCCTCCAGCCAATCGCGACCTTCGCGGGATTCCAGCAGGTCATGCCCGCTGCCACCCATCAGCCTGCCGGGGCCGTCGGTCACAAGGATGAGATCGTCACCGCCCAACCCCTTCAAGACCCGGTCAGCGGCGGGCAGACCAAGGCCGATCAGCACATCATCCCCGGTCATGGCAGCATCATAAAGCCGCTGGTCATCGGTCATGCCTTGCGTGGCAGCCGCCGCCATCACCGCCGATGCCGCCAGATCGACATCGCGCAGCGTAAAGGTCGAATAGCCGTCCGCAGGCCACTCACTTTTCTGCACGTGCAGGGAATGTACCCGACCGGATGTCAGAAGCCCGGTTTCGGAAAATTCCAGATCGCCATCGACCTTCACTTCACGTTCGCCCGACAAATAACCAACATAGCCGTTGTCATACCGGCTGCCGTCGATCGTCACCATTCGATCGGCCCCGAAATGCACATTCAGATCAGCCCAGACAACCAGTGTGGCCTCCCACCACCCGGTCTTTTCATGAAAAGTGTCGTGCAGATTGATCCGCTGTGCGGTCAGACCACCTTTGATCAGGATCGCCATGAGGCTGCCTTTCGCATCGCGTTTATCCGCTGATAGCGCGAATTCCGCAGGTAATCCAAGAAAATCAAGGCTGATATTCGATAACACCCCCCCGATTTTGCCTAGCGTGCAACAGCGGAGCATCTGTCAGGCCAGTGAAACACTGTCCCGAAAGGAACCGACATGCTGCCCTCTGTCCTGCCCCACCGATTTGCCACCTCGCTGCCCCGCATGGTCTTGGCCGGGGTGACCGCCCTTGCCTTGGCATCGGGCGCTACCGCCCCCGCCGAGGCGCTTGGCCGGGATGAACGCAATGTGCTGAAAGGCGTCGTGGCCACCTTGCTGATCGACGCGATGCTGGATGAACACCGCAAATCGAAAAAGCAGAAACTCCACCAGTACCAACCCTATCCGCCGCAGCCGGTCTATCGCCCGCAGCCGCCGGTGCATCGTCCGACGATCTGGCAGACCCCGGTGGCGCAGGCGTTCAATTCCTATGGCTATCACGATCGGCAGCGCATCCAGCAGCGGCTGGCGACCTATGGCTATTACCGCAGCCGGGTCGATGGCTCTTTCGGCCCCAGCACCTACAACGCCATAGTTGCCTATGCCAATGACAGCGGCATGGGGCAGAGCCTGCATTCACAGGCAGGTGTTTATGGGGTGTTTGACGGGCTGATCTACTGAGGCCACCTTCCCCGG
Source organism: Gemmobacter denitrificans (assembly GCF_036964905.1). Classification (NCBI taxonomy): domain Bacteria; kingdom Pseudomonadati; phylum Pseudomonadota; class Alphaproteobacteria; order Rhodobacterales; family Paracoccaceae; genus Gemmobacter; species Gemmobacter denitrificans. Next base: position 84,027 of record NZ_JBALHR010000003.1, on the reverse strand, counting down.
CAGCCCGGCCTTACGGTCTGCGGATCGTGTCGCCGGGTTGCAGGGTGGGGAAGAGTTCGATCAACTCGCCCCCGATCACCCCGGAGGGCCGCTTGCCTGCGATGATTTCCGCCGCATGGACACCGATTTCACGGCGGCAGGCATCCATGGTGGCCAGTTTGCGCGGCAACCCATCCAGCAGTTCAACACCGTTGAACCCGGCAAGCCCCAGCCGCCCTGGCACATCTATGCCCTGGTCCAGACACCAGAGCAAGCCACCCGCCCCGATCATGTCGTTGGAATAATACAGGAAATCGAGGTCTGGCGTCCGGCGCAGGATCGCCTCGGTCATCTCGCGGCCCTTCAGCAGGGCCGATCCGCCGCCGTAATATTCCTCATCCGCCAGTTCCAGCCCGGCCCGCGCCAGCCCTTCGCGGAACCCTTCCAGCCGTTTGCGGGCGCGGTGATCCTCGGGCATCTTGGTGCCCAGAAATCCGATACGGCGATAGCCCGAAGCCACGATGGTCTCGGCCATCTGTCGGCCGGCGCGGCGATGGGAAATGCCCACCGCGCTGTCCACCGGATCGCCGTCGATATCCATGATCTCGACAATCGGGATGCCTGCGCTTTCCAGCATGGCCCGCGCGGCAGGACTGTGTTCCAGACCGGCAATGATCACACCCGATGGCCGCCAGCTGAGCATTTCATACAATACCGACTCTTCGCGTTCGGGATTGTAATTGGTCACGCCCATGACAGGCTGCAGCCCGGTATCTTCCAGCGTTTCGGATATGCCGGTCATCACCTCGGGAAAGACCATGTTCGACATGGAGGGGATGATGACCCCCACAAGGTTCACGCGCTGCGATGCGAGCGCCCCCGCGATCTTGTTGGGCACATAGCCCAGGGCGCGGGCCGCCTGCAGTACCTTTTCGCGTGTCGTATCAGACACATCGCCCCGGTTGCGCAAAACGCGGCTGACCGTCATCTCGCTTACCCCCGAAGCTTCGGAGACATCGCGCAGGGTCAGGGTGCGGCGCGGGTCGGCAACGGGCGGTCTGGACACTGGCTGAAACCTCGTGGCTTGAAGGGATAGCCCCATTGTTAGCGCCAAAGGAAACGCTTGTCCAAGGGCAGATCATCTGCTAATGATAGCGCTAACACGGCCATATCCGAATCCAGCGCGCCCGCAAGCTCTCAACTGGCGCGAGGGACCTGAAGGGGGGATGGTGGGCCAAATTTCATCCCCCCTTCACCTTCCTGCTGCCCTGTATCGCGCTTGTTTCGACGCAGCGAACCGGGTACAAGGCGGGCAGAAGAGACGGGTCTGCGTAGCTCAGCTGGATAGAGCACAGGATTCCTAGACAAAATTGGGCGTTGCGTGCGGAAACCGCGCAACGGATCTGCTCAAAGTCGGGGAAAGCTACGGTGCGTTGCACCTTGCCAATCCCGAGCCAAGCCCCGCCTTGCGGGGAAGGTGTAGAGACTGGACGGGCAGCACCTAACGGCCTTTGGCCCAGGGTGAAGGGACAGTCCAGCCCACGAACGCCCACAGGGCGGCGGCGAAAGCCGAAGTGGGATGAATCCTGGGGCCGTGGGTTCGAATCCCGCCGCGGACACCATCTCTTCTGCTTTCCTTTTGCATCCACCCTGTGCCGGATCATCGATATGATCGTGCATCGGCATATCAGTCCACAGGGCGCGGCTTTGCAATAATCCGGCCCGTCACATTCCAAGATGACACCGGGATATCCGAAGCACGGAATTGAAACATTCAATTGACGCCGTGCCCAGAATATCGCCGTAAAATAAACCCGAATTTAATCCGGATTAAAAAAGAGAAAAGGTTGCCGCAGCACGGCAACCTTTTCCGAGTTCCAAGGAGATGGGCCAGTTAGGTAGCAAGCCCAATCAGAGGTTTGCATTTCAAGGGGTTGCCCTTAGAAATCGCACCTCCCGACTGTCCCGACACCTCTCTCCAATATCACTCTAGACACTGGATCACCTCCTTTCAAAGATTGCCGATAAGCAGAGGGTGACACAGTTTTTGTCATTGTCAAAAGGTTTTATAGCGGACGCAGAGTCAACTTTCCGACAATGATCCGGAATGGCACAAGCGCAACAGCCGCCAGAGTCAGTTTCACCAGCCAATCCGCAACGGCGAGCGACATCCACAGCGGCAGGACCGGGCCCAAACCCAGCAAGGGAACGGCCTCATTCGCCCAGCCGATATCATTGCCCGGTTCCAGCCAGACCAGCGCGGCCGAGAAGGCGATGGAGAAAAACAGGATCGTATCCAGACTGGAGCTGACGAGCGTGGAGACAAAGGGCGCGCGCCACCAGCTGCCCGCCCGCAGACGGTTGAAGATGGCGATATCGGTCATTTGGGCCGCAAGGAAGGCAAGGCCCGATCCGATTGCCACCCGCAGTGTGACCAGCGGCCCGAATTCGCCCATGATCTGTGTGCCGATCAGCGAGCAGACAACACCGACGGCAAAGCCCACCAGCACAACCCGGCGCGCGGCGGCAGGGCCTTGCAGGCGGTTGGTCAGGTCAGTCACCAGAAAGGCAAGCGGATAGGTCAGGGCACCCCAGGTCAGCCAGGGGCCCAGCAGATATTGCACAAGGATATTGGAAGCCACGACAAGCGCGGCCATGGCAAGAATGCCAGGAAGCAGGGATTTGGACATGTCTGTTCCGTTTTTTACAAGGTCGCGGAGACTTGGCCCGTGATGGGCAAGGCCGACCCGATACCGCCGCACGGGCCCCTGAGTCAACCGGGGATGCGGTATTCCACGATTTCCGTGGTCTGGAAAAAGCGGAAATTGTCATCTGCGATCATGGTCAGGCGCAAATCGCCTGCAGCATCGCGCCAGACCGAAAGCCCTTCCAGATTGTCATGCCGGCCCGGCCTGGTTTCCAGCAAGACCTCGCCTGCGCTGATCGTATCGCCGGTGATGGCAAAGCGCCGCACCCGGCTGGCAAACCCCATCAGGCCACGAAACTGCCGCTCCAGCAGATAAAGCTGGCCATCGGGCCCGAAGTCAGCCCCGACCGGCAGGAACAACCCCTCGCGCGGCAGGCTGAACGGCTGATCCCAGGTGCCCTTGCGATAGCGCCAGACCGGGAAGGGCCGATCTTCCGCGCCCGACCGTTCCGGCAGGGTGAACAGCGCGCCATCGGGCGCAATGGCCAGCGCCTCCAGCGCCGAATTGCGCTGCATCCGGCGAAAGGCATCGGGGATGGGCAGGTTTTCCGCAGGGCCATCCAGCCGGTCATAGCGCAGCACCCGTGCCGCGCCTTCGAAAGACACATAGGCCGTGCCCCCCTTGGCAACCGCCAGCCCTTCGCTGTCGGTCCGCCCGGCTGCCAGCCCAGCCTGCCCCTTGCCACGCAGCCGTTGCACCGGCGCAGCCTCAAGCCCCGTAATGCGCCCCTCGGGATCACGGATCAGACGCCCACGCGTCCAGCCGCCACGATCCGACAGCGCGGTAAAGCCGGTCCCCGATGGGTCCAGTTCAATGGCTGACATGCCGCCAAGTGCCGGATCATCAGATCGCCAGATGAAACTGCCGACCAACCCTGCCGTTTCGGTGGGAGCGGCGCTGCTGTCCAGCGCCAGCCCGCAGCCGAGGATCAGGGCGCAGAAAGTACGGAGGCGCATTGGGCGGGCAGATCGGCCATGGTGAACTGGCGCGGATGTTTCTTTTTGGGCGCTTCCGGGTCTTTCGGTTTCTTGCCGTCGGATTTCGGCGGGTTCAGATAATCGGTCACCCACCACATCAGCGTATCGTCGCAGCCATCGCCACCATTGGACAATTCGGCAACCGTGGGCTTCTGCGTCTGGCACAGCGTCGCGCCTTCGGGGCATTTCAGCCGCACATGGAAATGGGTATCATGCCCGGCCACAGGGCGGATCTTCTGCAGCCAGGCCTTGTCACGGCGTTTGGCCGTCTTGCACATTTCGATCTTCACCGCCGCCGCCACAAAGATGCGGTCCACCCGTGGGTCTGATGCGGCGGCGCGCAGCAGCGCGTGATGGGCTGGCGTCCAGTTTCCGGTGACACTGCGCTGATCGGCCGAGCGGACGGGGATCGAGCTGATCTCTTCCCGCTCTGCCCGGCTCAGATTCAGACGACGCGGCGGCAGCATCCAGATATCGGCATCCAGCCCGATCTGATGGCTGGCATGGCCCGATGTCATCGGCCCCCCGCGCGGCTGGCTGATGTCACCGATGTAGAGCCCGGCCCAACCAACCTCGGTCGCAGCAACCGACAAGCCTTGCAGAAACCGGATCATCTCGGGATGACCGAAATTCCGCCCCCGCGACAGGCGCATGGCCTGCCAGGTGGGGCCGCTTTCCGGCAGTTCCACCAACCCCGCCGCGCAGCCCTTGGCATAGCTGCCGATCGGCATCGGTGCCTGTTGCGACGGGGTGTCATGCGCCCCGAACAGCTTGTTTGCCAGTTTTTCGGCCTGTACCGGCAGCGCCGCAAGGCCAAGGCAAAATGCCAGCGAAATCGTACGGATCATGGTCAGGCCTGCTCACCCTTGGGTTTGACCCAGATTAGCAGAACCAGCCCCAGAAGGAACAGGCCGATCAGCGGTGCCACGCCGATGCGCTGCGATCCGCTGAGATCCGAGGCCACCGCGATGGCAAAGGGCGCGATGAAGGCGGTAGCCTTGCCCGACAGGGCAAACAGACCGAAGGCCTCGGTCGCGCGTTCGGGTGTCGTGTGGAACACCATCATGGTGCGCGATGCCGATTGCACGGTGCCACCCGCCGCCCCGATCAACGCGCCACAAACATACATGATGATGTCGGGCAAGCTGGACCCTTCGGCCAGGGGGATACCAAAAATCTGCTCACGCGACATGCCGACGATGATCGATGTCACCAGGATCAGAACCCAGCACGACACCACGATCACCGGTTTGGGCCCACGCGCGCTGTCATATTTTCCGCCGAGCCATGTGGCGAGGCTGGCGGCAATCGCCCCGGCAATGCCGAAAATGCCGATCTGCGTGACGCTCCACCCCAGCACGCCCGAAGCATAGACCCCGCCAAAGCCATAAAGCGCGTTCAGCGCATCGCGGTAGAACATCGACGACATCAGATAGGCAAACAGGCTTTGCCGGCTGGGCAGCGATTTCAGCAGCGCCAGCAGATCGGCCAACGCCGCTCCGACCGGTTGGCCGGTTCCGGTGCCGGGCTTTTCCCGTACCCACAGAAAGAAGGGCACCATGAAGATGGCATACCACAGCGCGGTAAAGGGCCCGACCGACCGGGTGCCTTCGCGTGCCGCGGCATCCAGCCCAAGGATCGGGTCCATCCCGATCAGCGTCTTGCCGGTGCTGCCATTCTCGGCCAGCAGAACCAGCATGATCAGCAGCGCGATGATCCCGCCCAGATAGCCAAAGGCAAAACCAGCGCCGGAAATCTTGCCCATCTCATCCTGCCCGGCCAGACCGGGCATCAGCGAATTGGTGAAGATGGTGGCGAACTCCATCCCGATCAGGCCAAGGCCAAAGAACAACATGGCCAGCGTCAGATCAGGCATGTCGGGGGTCAGATACCACAGCCCCCAGGATCCGATGACATAGAAGGCCGAGAAGACCCATATCCAGACCATGCGTCGGCCAGACCCATCCGCGATGGCCCCCAGAACGGGGGCCAGAAGCGCGATCAGGATGCCGGAAATCGTCTGGCCATAGCCCCAGAAGGCCTGCGCCTGCGCGCCTGCGGCCTCGACCGTCATGCCCTGCGCAAGGTAATGGGCGCGGGCAACTTCGGCAAAATAGGGGCCAAAGACAAAGGTCAGCAACAAGGTGTTGTAGGGTTGGCTGGCCCAGTCGAAGAAGTACCAGCCCCAGATGCGCTTGCGTTCCGTCGTCATGCCTGCCCCCATGCATTTTGCGGATCAAGCCTGAAACGGCCCTGGCTGGCAAGCCTTACCGTTCAGGCGGCCACGGTCGCGTGGCGTCCGCTGCGATCCAGGCCTGAACCCAGGTCGGCATTTCGGGGCTTTCCTGCGGCAGTCCCATCGCCTCCAGCACCCGGGCGGGCGGCACAAGACCCTGCCGCGAGGTGAAGGCGGATCGGGCCAGCATCTGGCTGGTGCAATCCTCGCCCTGCCACATGCTTTGTTCCAGATAGATGAACCGCGCGTCCCAGCCGACACAACGCGACCGGATGGTCACTTTCTGAAATGCCGTCACCCGCTTGCGGTAACGCGTGGTATTCCCCGCGATCGCCATGCCCCAGCCCTGCTGACGCACCACCCGTGCCAGCCCCGACCGGATGGCCAGCGGCACCCGGCCCAAATCGAACAGCGTCAGCGTGCGCCCGTTGTTCAGCTCCATCCACGGGTCGATATCCCAGGGCCAGCAAATATGGGTGCTGACATGGGTGTCAAAGATGCCCAAAGGCGGGGCCTTGCGAAACTTAAGGATTTCTTTGGCAAGTCGAAGATAGGGATACATCGGCGCGGCTCCTCTGCCGCACCCGCTTGCCGTGGGCTGACGTAAAGGTCAAGCTGAACGCTGCGGCAAGCCTTGTGTGGAAATGGTTGTGATTTCTGGGGCCACGGGTTACCTAAACCACAACATATCGTAGAGGCGAACCGATGCTGTCCTTGTTGCAAATCCTGCTTCTGCTGCTGGATGTGGCGCAATTCGTGATCATTGCGCATATCATCATGTCCTGGCTCATCAACTTTCAGGTTCTCAATCTGCGCCAGCCGCTGGTTGGCCAGATCTGGTACGGCCTGAACCGGGTGCTGGAGCCGGTCTATTCCCGCATCCGCGCCGCGCTGCCTGCCATGGGTGGGATCGATTTCGCACCGCTCATCGTGCTTCTGGCGGTTTACGCCGCGCGCATTGTCATCATCAACAACGCCTACGCCTTCGCCTGACCGATGCAACACCCGCGCGAATTGCTGGCGAGGGTTTTCGGTTACGGGGCCTTCCGCCCCGGTCAGGAAGAAATCGTCGAGGCCGTGCTGGCCGGGCGCGACACACTGGCCATCATGCCGACCGGCGGTGGAAAATCGTTGTGTTTCCAGTTGCCTGCGCTGTGCCGCGATGGGGTTACGGTGGTCATTTCCCCGTTGATTGCGCTGATGCGCGATCAGGTCCGGTCGTTGCGCGAAGCGGGGGTCGAGGCCGGGGCGCTGACCTCGGGCAATACCGATGAGGAAACCGAAGAGGTGTTCCGCGCGCTGGATGAAGGGCGGCTGAAGCTGCTGTACATGGCGCCCGAACGGCTGGCGACACCGGGCACCATGGGCCTTCTGCGCCGCATCGGCACCAATCTGATTGCGGTGGACGAAGCACATTGCGTCAGCCAGTGGGGCCATGATTTCCGCCCCGATTACCTGCGTATCGGCGATCTGAAACGCGAACTCGGCGTGCCTCTGGCTGCGTTCACGGCCACGGCGGATGAAGAAACCCGGACCGAAATCATCGCCCGCCTGTTTGCCGGGGCAGAACCTGCAACCTTCCTGCGCGGGTTTGACCGGCCGAACATCCATCTGGCCTTTGCCGTGAAAGACAGCCCGAGGCGGCAGATCCTCGATTTTGCCGGGGCGCGCAAAGGTCAGTCGGGCATCGTCTATTGCGCCACACGATCCAAGACCGAGGTTCTGGCACAGGCGCTGCGCGAGGCGGGCCATGCTGCCTGCCATTACCATGGCGGGATGGAGGCAGTCGAGCGCCGCGATGTCGAGGTGCGCTTCCAACAGGAAGACGGGCTTATCGTCTGCGCGACCATTGCCTTTGGCATGGGGATCGACAAACCCGATATCCGCTGGGTTGCCCATGCCGACCTGTCGAAAAGCATCGAGGCCTATTATCAGGAAATCGGCCGCGCCGGGCGCGATGGGGCACCTGCGGAAACGCTCACGCTTTATGGTCCCGATGATATCCGCCTGCGCCGCAGCCAGATCGACGAAAGCCCCGCACCGCTGGATCGCAAACAGGCCGATCACGCACGGCTGAACGCCCTGCTCGGTCTGGCCGAGGCGGTGGGATGCCGCCGTCAGGTTCTGCTGGGCTATTTCGGGGAAACCAGCGCACCCTGTGGCAACTGCGATCTGTGCGACCGGCCTGCGCAACTGTTCGATGCCACCGATGCCGTGCGCAAGGCTCTGTCGGCGGTGCTGCGCACCGGCGAATGGTTTGGCGCCGGGCATCTGATCGACATTCTGACCGGCAATGCCACGCCCAAGGTGCGCGAAAAGGGCCATGACGCGCTGCCCACTTTTGCCGTGGGGCGCGATCTGACCAAAACCGCTTGGGGCGCGGTATTCCGGCAGATGATGGGCCGCGATCTGCTGCGCCCCGATCCCGACCGGTTCGGCGCGCTGCGCATGACCGATGCCGCCCGTCCCATTCTGCGGGGCGAGGAAAGCATCACGCTGCGCCGCGATACCGTGCAGGCCACGGGCAGCGGCTCGGTAGTCAAGGCGTTGGTGTCAGAAGAGGATGCGCCGCTGCTCTCTGCGCTGAAGGCCAAGCGACGGGCATTGGCCGAGGCCGCGCGGGTGCCGGCCTATGTCATCTTCCCCGATCGCACGCTGATGGAAATGGCCGAACGCCGCCCTGCCACGCTGGACCAGATGGCGCAGATCAGTGGCGTGGGCGCGAAGAAACTGGAAAGCTATGGCGCGGCCTTCCTTGCGGTGATCACTGGCGCGGCCGATGCTTTGCATCCGGCGCGAGCCAAGCTGGCCGGGCAACCGGCGGCCGAGATTTTCGACAGGCTGGCCGAGGCGCAGCTTCGGCTCATGCGGGGCGAAGACGGGATCGGCAAACCGCTGTCGCTGTCGCAAGCCGCCTTGCGCCGCATCGCCGAGGCGCGGCCCGCCAGCCTTGCCGAACTGGATCGTGCAGGCGATCTGGGGCCCGCCAAACTGGAACGCTTCGGCGCGGCGTTTCTGGACATCTGCCGCGGTTGAACCCCACGGATTTGCGTCAAATGCCAGACAGTTGGGCTTTGTTTCGCCTGCCGGAACAAGCTATGTTCAATTCAACGGCAGGATGCCCGGACCCTTATCAGAACACGTGTGGTGCTATGGGAGCACGTGGGGTGAATGAAGGGTCCCGCAGGGGTGTGGGGGCCCTTCATTTCTTTTCATGAAGGTTCGTTCGGATTGGCGCTTCAGAACAGTGCCAAGATCAATCCGATCACGCCACAGCCAAAAATCGCATAGCCGCCGTCGATCAGCGTCAACCGGAAGGGCCGCATCCCGAAGGCATTGTTCAGCATGATCCATGGCGCGATGAAGAAGGCCCCGATGCCCAGCCCGGCCACCAGCCCCGCACCCGGGGTCGCAATGCCCGAAGCACCGAAGATATGGCGCATCATGCCCGCGACCAGCACCATGGCCAGCACGGCTAGCGCCATGGGCCGGGCCGAACTGCCTTGCGGGCGGCCATCCGGTCCGGGCGCGATCCCTGCCGCCTGCATCCAGGGCCGGGCCAGCGCCATGTACCAGACCGCCCCGAATAGCCAGCCGCCGATTGCCGCGGCGATAACATTCAGCACTTCCATCCTGTCCTCCCGGTTTTGCGTCAGAGTGCCGCAGCAGCCCGGAAAATCCAAGCGGTCAAAGACCGCCCAGCTTGCAGATGATCTCCCACTCCTCGGGGCGGACAGGCTGCACCGAAAGCCGGCTGGTGGTGACCAAGGCCATATGTGCCAGACCGGGATGGGCCTTGCATTCCTCCAGCGTGACGGCGCGCAGAAGCGGCTTGACCGCCCGGATATGCACGCAATCCCAACGCGGATCATCTGTCGTGCTGTCAGGCGCGCTTTCGGCGCAGACCTCCACAATCCCCACCACCGCCTTGCCGATGTTGGAATGGTAGAAAAAGCCCAGATCGCCGATCTTCATCGCCCGCATGTTGTTGCGCGCCTGATAGTTGCGCACGCCATGCCATTCTTCGCCCACTTCCCCCTTGGCCACCTGCTGATCCCAGCTCCAGGTGTCGGGTTCCGATTTGAACAGCCAGTAGGTCATCCGATCACCTTCTTCCATTCGATGATCTCGACCCCGGCAAACAGTCCCGCCTTGGCATAGGGATCATTCGCCGCCCAATCGCGCGCTGCCTGCAGGTCATCCACCGACAGGATCACCAGCGAACCGGCCATGCTGCCATCTTCGGCCAGCAGCGGGCCTGCCATTTCCACCACGCCGGTGGTGTTGATATAGTCCAGATGGGCAGGCCGGTTATCAAGCCGGGTTTGCAGGGCGCCGGGCTTGTCCTTGCAGATCAGGGCAACACGCATGAAGGTCATTCCTGTTTCAGAGGGCGGGAAAGAAGGGTCTGGATGGCCTGTGACAGGCCGATGCGGCCCGCGGCCAAAGCGGCCACCATGGCGGCAACCGGCATGTCGAGCCCGCGTTCGGCGGCGATCCGCGCCACGGCCTGCGCGGTTGCAGCGCCTTCCACAGTCTGCGCCGGATCGGGGGACACCCCGGCCCCGAGGGCCCGACCAAAGCGGAAGTTGCGCGAAAGATCCGACGTGCAGGTCAGCACCAGATCGCCAAAGCCCGACAGGCCAGCCAGCGTTTCGCCGCGCGCCCCCTGGGCCAGGGCAAAGCGCAACATTTCGGCATAGCCCCGGGTCATCAATGCGGCCCGGGCGGAATCGCCCAGGCCCGCGCCGATCACCACGCCGGCGGCAATGGCGATCACATTCTTCAGCGCGCCGCCCAGTTCGGCCCCGATCACATCGGTCGTGCGATACAATCGCAGCGCCGGGGTGGAGAGCTGGTGCTGCAGCGTCTCGCCCAGCCGATCATCGGCGCAGGCCAGTGTCAGCGCAGTGGGCAATCCGCGCGCGATATCGGCGGCAAAGCTTGGGCCGGTCAGCACTGCCGGATGGCTGTGCAGGGCGGCCAACACCTCCACTGGGCCAAGCCCGGTTGCCAGATCCACCCCCTTGCAGCAGGCCACCAGCGGATGCCCGGTCAGATGCGCCGCATGATCGCGGGCAAAACCCGCCAGTTGCTGCATGGGCAAGGCCAGCAAAAGCGTGTCTGCCCGGCAGGCCTCTGCCAGATCGGCCGTCGTCGTGACCCGGGCAGGCAGCACGGCCCCGGGCAGGCGCGGCAGATCGCGACCTGTCAAGTTGCGCCCCCACAGGATCACTTCACGCTCGCGCCCAAGCGCGATGGCCAGCGACGCGCCAAAAGCCCCGGCCCCCAGGACGCCGATCATGCCTTGGCCCCTTTCTTGCCCGATCCGATCAAAGCGGGGCTGCGCTGGTCCAGCGGCCAGCGCGGGCGTGCCGACAGCGCCATGTCATCAGCCCCGCGCGCCCGGAACTGTTCGATCCCGGCCCAGGCGATCATGGCGGCATTGTCGGTACACAGCGCCAGCGGCGGCGCGAGAAAGCGCACCCCCAACCCATCGCACAAGGCAGTCAGCCGGGCGCGGATCTCTGTATTGGCGGCCACCCCGCCCGCCACGGCAAAAGTGGCAACCGGATGATCTGTCAACGCCCGACGCGATTTTTCGCAGATCACATCGGCCACAGCCGTCTGAAACGCAGCGCAGAGATCCGCGCGGTCCTGCCTGTGCAATCCCCCTTTGCCCGCCATAAGATCATCGCGCGCGCGCAGCACGGCGGTTTTCAGACCGGAAAATGACAGGTCATAGCCGGGCCGGTCCAGCAAAGGGCGCGGCAGGCGGATGCGTTTTGCATCGCCCTGCATGGCTTCGGCCTGCACCGACGGGCCACCGGGTTGGGGCAGGGCCAAAACCTTGGCCACCTTGTCGAATGCCTCGCCCGGGGCATCGTCGATCGATCCGCCCAGCCGGGTAAATTCTTGCGGGCCATCGACACGCAGGAACTGGCAATGCCCGCCCGAAACCAGCAGCATCAGGTAGGGATAGGCGACGCCATCGGTCAGGCGCGGGGTCAGCGCATGGCCCGCCAGATGGTTGACCCCGATCAGCGGCAAACCGGTTGCCATGGCCAGCCCCTTGGCACACATGACCCCCGACAGCACACCGCCGATCAGACCCGGCCCCGCCGTCACGGCAATCCCGTCCAGATCGGCAAGGCCCAGCCCGGCTTGGGCCAGCGCCTGTTCCACGCAATGATCCACCCGTTCGGCATGGGCGCGGGCGGCGATTTCCGGCACCACCCCGCCAAAGGCCGCATGCAGCGCCGTCTGCCCTTCGACCACCGAAGACAGGATGTCAGGCGCCTGCCCCGGCACATGGCGCACCACCGCGGCGGCAGTGTCATCGCAACTGCTTTCGATACCAAGAAGGGTCAGGGGCGCTTGCAGCATGAGGTCCGGTTGATTGCAGGGCGCCCCCGAGGTAACACCGGAAGCATGGTCAGGCAATCCCGCGCCCCTGTTGTGATCCTGACGCGGCCCGCCGCGCAATCGGCCCGCTTTACGGCTGATCTTCTGGCGCGTTGGCCCGGCCTGCGTGTGATCACATCGCCGGTGATTGCACCGGAGTTCCTGCCATTGGCCGATCTTCCACCCGTGTCGGCCGTGATCTTCACCTCCGAAACCGGGGTAGCTGCCATGGCGCAGCGCCGTGCCGACCTGCCCGACCGCGCCTATTGTGTCGGTGCCCGGACCGCAGCGGCGGCGCAGGCTGCGGGGTTCGACACCCGATCTGCCGATGGCGATGCCGAGGCGCTGTTCCGTCTGATCGTCACCCATGAACCGCGACCCGGCCCGCTGCTGCACCTGTGCGGCGAAGACCGGCGCGGCGATCTGGCCGAACGGCTGACGCATGCGGGTTATCAGGCCGGTGCGCAGGTGGTCTATGCCCAGCGGGCGCTGCCTTTGGGCCCCCAGGCGCGCGCGGCACTGGCCGGGGCCGATCCGGTGTTGCTGCCAGTCTTTTCACCCCGCAGTGCCCGGATTCTGGCGCAAGAACTGCAAGCCCCCGCGCCCCGCGCCCCCTATGGCATCGCAGCGATTTCGGCGGCGGCGGCGGCGCCCTTTGCCAGCTTGCCGCCCAACCGGCTGAAAATCGCCGAACGCCCGGATGCCGCGGCCATGCTGGATGCCTGTGTCGCAGTGCTGAATGGCCTGCCATGGGTTGAGCCTTGGGAAACCAACGTCTAGCTTGGGTCTGAGGAAGCGTTGGAAAAGGGGCGAGTCATGTCAGAGCCAGAGATCAAGGACAGCACGCCGCCCCTGCCCGCCGAGGGCGTCAACCTGACGGAAGACGCGGCGCAAGACATGGCGCCCCCCCAGCCAGCCCCCGAAGCCGCCGCCCCTGCACCGGCCACCAAGACCCAGACGGGGGGCGCGGGGCGCTTTGTCGGGCTTCTTGCGGGCGGGGTTGTTGCCGCAGGCCTGGGCTTTGGGTTGGCAACCTATGGTGTGCAGCAGGGCTGGCCCCTGCTGGTCGCCCCCCCGACCGAACCCGCCACCGATCTCACCGCTGATCTGGCTGCACTGCAAAAGGCGCTGGCCGATCAATCGGCCCGGATCGACGCACTGGCCAACCGCCCTGCCCCGGACCTGACCGCAGTGGAGGACCGCCTTGCCGCGCTGGAGGTTGCGCCTGCACAAACCGGCCCCGATCTGGCCGCCTTGCAGGCCGAAATTGCTGCGCTGAAGGCACAGGTTGCGCAAGGCGGGGGGGCCGATGTCTCGGCTCTGGTGGCCGAACAGGTGCGCGAACAGATTGGCGCCGCCTTGGGCGAAGCCGATGCGCTGCGCGCCGAGGCCGAGGCCATCCGCACGGAAACCGACCGGCGGGGGTTGCTGCTTCGGCTGGAACAGGCCCTGGCCGACGGCACGGCCACCGATGGCGTTCTGGCCGATCTGGCCGCGGCGGGCATCATCCTGCCCGAACCGCTGGCCCGCTATGCCACCGCGCCGATGCCGATGCCACAATTGCAGGACAGCTTTTCAGATGCGGCCCGGGCAGCGCTGAAAGCCGCGCATCAGGCCGAATTGGGGCAGGATGCCACGCTTGGCAACCGGCTGACCAGCTTTCTGAAGGCCCAGACCGGCGCGCGCCCGCTGACACCCCAAGACGGCACCTCGCCCGAAGCGATCCTGTCGCGGGCCGAGGCTGCGCTGGCGCGGGGCGATCTGACGGCAACACTGGCCGAACTGGACGCATTGCCGCCCACTGCCGCCGAACCAATGGCCGAATGGCGTGCGCAGGCACAGGCGCGGCTGGATGCCGGGGCGGCGCTGGCTACCCTGCTTGCAGAACAGAAATAAGGGGACGCGCATGATCTGGGCACTGATCAAGGGGCTGATCTTCTTCGCAGCCGTTGCGGCAGCCACCTATGGCGCGCATCTGCTGCTCGATAGCGGCGATGGGCTGCGCATCACGGCAGCGGGCTATGAATTCACCTTGGGGCCGTTGCAGGCGGTGCTGGCGATCCTTGCGATCTTTGGCACGCTCTGGCTGCTGATAAAGCTGGTGGGGCTGCTGATGGCTGTGCTGCACTTCATCAACGGTGATGAAACCGCGATTTCCCGCTATTTCGACCGCAACCGCGAACGCAAAGGCTATCAGGCGCTGTCCGAAGGGCTGCTGGCTCTGGCGTCGGGCGAAAACCGGGTGGCACTGTCGCGGGCGGTCAAGGCCGAACGGCTGTTGGGCAAGCCGGAACTGACCAATCTTCTGGTCGCGCAGGCCGCCGAGGCTGCAGGCGATGGCAAACGCGCCGCCGAGGCCTACAAGGCATTGCTGCAACACGAAGACAGCCGCTTCATCGGTATCCGGGGCCTTCTGACCCAGAAAATCGCCGAAGGCGACCGCGAAACCGCGCTGAAACTGGCCGAAAAGGCCTTTGCGATGAAGCCTCGCCATGCGGAAACGCAGGATATCCTGCTGCAATTGCAGGCCGAAGCGCAGGATTGGAAAGGCGCGCGCGCCACGCTGGGGGCCAAGGCCCGGGCGGGTGGCCTGTCACGCGATGTATTCCGCCGCCGCGATGCGGTTCTGGCCCTGCAACAGGCCAAGGGCGTGATGGCCGAAGGGGCCAGCATCGAGGCGCGCGAAGCCGCGATCGATGCCAACAAGCTGTCGCCCGACCTGATCCCGGCGGCGGCGCTGGCGGCGCGCAATCTGGCGCTGGCGGGCGATGCCAAGGGGGCAACCCGGGTGATCCGCAAGGCGTGGGAGGCGCAGCCGCATCCCGATCTTGCCGCAGCATTTGCCGATATCGTGCCCGAAGAAACCGCCGAAGCCCGGCTGAAACGCTTTGGCACGCTGCTGTCCATCAAGCCCGACCACCCCGAAACCCGCATGCTGAAGGCCGAACTTCTGATCGCCGCCGAAGATTTCCCTGCTGCACGCCGCGCACTTGGCAATCTGGTGGACAGCGCGCCAACCGGGCGTTCACTGGCGCTTATGGCGGCCATCGCCCGCGGTGAGGGCGCGGACGAGGCAGAGGTGCGGGCCTGGTTGGCTAAGGCGCTTGTGGCACCGCGCGGCCCGCAATGGTGCTGCGACAAATGCCAGACGATTCATGCCGAATGGGCCCCGATCTGTGGCAATTGTGGCGGCTTCGATACCCTGTCCTGGCGGGAACCGCCGCAGGGGGCCGCACCGAGGATGTCAGGGGCAGAACTGCTGCCCCTGCTGGTGAACCCTCCTGCCCCGGCTCCGACCCCTTCCGCAGAACCGGAAAGCCCGGAACCGGAGGTCATCGAACTGGATCAGATTCTACGCCGCGCGACCTGACACTTGGCTGAAGCCGGGAAAGCCCGCCTCGCGCCGCAAATCGGCCATGCGGGCCCCTTGCACCCCGGCAAGCTGCAGTGCCTCGGCTTCACACATGGTTGGCATCAGCGCGATCTTGCCGCTAAGCGCCAGAGCCTGTTGCAACATCCGGGCCATGCCGTACATCGTTTCAGTGTCTAGCAGCACGATGCTGGGTGTATCATTGTTAAAGCGATCCATTGCTGACTGCACGCTGAAGACACTCATCAGCATATCGGCAAAGGAAACGTTGATTTCCCCGATTTCGCGGGCATCTGTCAGCATCATGATACCTGGATCAAACGCCGCAGACTTGGCGTATTCCAGAAAAGAGGCTTTTCCGTCTTTGACGCCAAAATCGCCAAACATTCGAAACAGACACAGGCGGCGTGCGGGCAGGATTTTGATCTGATACGGCATGGTTTCCCCCAAGCGGTGGTCACGCCAAGTCTCTTCCCCTCAGAAAGATTCAGCAGATTTTAGAATAAAGCAAGTCCACAAGATAAATTTGTCAGTCGCTCAGGCGACCGACAACAAGAATTTGGGGCCATTCGCAACTTCTGCATCAGCAGGGTCGTGCGTAACAACCAGTGCAGGTATATCACGTTCGCGAATATGCGCAAAGGCGAAGCTGCGCATCTCGCTGCGTAAATTTGCATCAAGTTTTGAGAATGGTTCATCCATAAGCAGAGCCATAGGTTCGGCCAGCAGGGCGCGCATCAGGGCAACGCGCGCACGTTGTCCCCCGGAAAGGGTGGCCGGATCGCGCGGGGCAAGGCCCGCAAGCCCTGCCCGAATCAGCGCCTGTTCAACCGCATTTGCCCGTGCGGCACGGCCACGGATGTCTGGCGTCAACCCGAAGGCCAGATTATCCCCGACCGACAGATGCGGAAACAGCACCGCATCCTGAAACACCAGCCCGATCCGCCGACGCTCTGGCGGCAGCCGCAGAACCGATTGCCCGTTCAACCGCACGTCCCCTGTCAGCGTGAACCCATGCGCCAGATGGCCGGCGATGGCATCCAGCAGGGTGGATTTGCCCACCCCCGAAGGGCCCATCACCGTGCCCACCTCGCCCGGGGCGATACGCAAGGTCAGGGGCGCAAACAGCGCGGGCCGGTCCCGAAAGCGCAGGGTCAGATTGTCGATCTCAAGCGTCATGGGCGGGCCTCAGGTCGCGGCGATTGCGGTGCAGCAATGCAGGCAGCAGGAAGGCCGCCAGATAGGCCAGCCAAGGCAAGACCGCCTGCAGGCTTGCCAATACCCCCACCACCCTCCGATCAGAAGAACTGGACAAGGTCACCGCCTCGGTGGTCAGGGTTGCAATCCGCCCTGCGCCCAGAAACAGTGTGGGCAGGTATTGCGCCACAGATACAGCCATGCCGATGGCAGCGGCCGTGCAGATCGGCGCCAGCAGCACTGGCAGCTTGACCGCCACCATCCGCCGCCACGGCCCGGCCCCAAGAGCCGCCGCCGCACGGTCCAACCGCCGGTCGCGGGCACGCCACGGATCGCTCAGCGCGATCATCACATAGGGAAAGACGAACAGGCATTGGCCCCAGATCACCGCCGCCATGCCGCCCGACAGACCCAGCCGCAACAGCAACACATTCATCCCGAACAGAAAGGAAACCTGCGGGACCAGCAAGGGCAGGTAGATCAGCGCCTCGGCCCAGCGGGCGCGTGCCATGCGGGCACGATCTTCCGCCTCCAGCCAGGCAATGGCCAGCATCAGCGACAGGCCCGTGGTAGCGAAGGCGAGCAGCGCGGTATTCCACAAGGCCCGGCCCCAGCCCGAACCGGGGCGTGCCCAGGCCTGGAGCGACCCGCTTTCCGGCCAGATTTCGGGCCAGGGCCAGCGCCAGGCCATAGACCAGACCAGCAGGGACAGCATCGCCCCCGCCCCCAGGCCCATCAGCAGCAGCGCAACCAACCCTGCCGCGCGGGGGGCCAACAGGTCCGCCACCCCCTGCCGACGCCCCCGCCGCAGCCAGATCAGGCCAAGGCCACGCAACAGGTGTTCGCCCCCCCAAAGCGCGGCAAAGCTGGCAACCACCAGCCCCAGTTGCAACATCGCGCCGGCAGAGGCAGGCAACAACCGCGCAAGATCGGGATCAGAGAACAGCCGTACCAGCAGCACGGCCAGCGTTGGCGGGTTCGACGGCCCAAGGATCAGCGCCATATCGACCACAGACAGAGCATAGGCCAGCACCACCATCAGCGGTAGCCGGATCAAGGGCCAGATCTGCGGCAGGATCACCTTCACCCAGACCATGCCGCGCCCATATCCAAGGGATCGGCCGATGGCCAGATCGCGCCGCGGCGGCACCTGTGTCAGGGCCGACAGCATGACCAGCAGCAGAAACGGCACCTCCTTGACCATCAGTCCCAGCATCAGTGCCAGCCCCAGCGGATCATTCACCGTTGCGAGGTCTGGCGGTCGGTCCCATCCCATGACAGGGGCCAGCCCCCGCGCGATCCAGCCCGAGGGCGCCAGCAGAAAGGCAAGTCCGATGGCCATGGCGGCATGGGGCGCCGCCAGAAACGGGGCCAACAGCCGCGCCCCGCGCCGCCCCGCCAACCGATCCGATGCCAGGATCACCACCCCGCCCGCGATCAACAGCGACATCAGCGTCGAACCCAGCCCGGTCACCACGCTCAGCCAGATCGCACGTCCGATGCCGGGCACCTCGGCAAGCAGGGCAAAGGCCTGCAACCCCGGCTCGGTCGCGCCAATCGCGGGCAGGACGCCAAGAGCGGCCCGGGCCGTCTGCCACACACCAGCCGCGATGGGGGCCAGAAACCCGATCCCCACCACCAGAAGAACCATGCCGCGCAGAAGCCGCCCTTCGGTCGTCACTTGGTGTAACGCTTGGCCCATTCTTCGGTCAGTCGGGTCATCCAGCTGGCATGGGGCTCCAGCAGGGTCGGACCCAGATCGGCCAGAGCTGGCAGGGCAGGTGCGGTTGGCAGCGCGGCGAAGGACGCCTTGGCCCCTTCATCCAGCCGTGCCGGATTCAGCACCGAGAACGATCCCAGCACGTCGATATTCTGCATATGCGCCTGCGTCGCAGGGTCCAGCAGGAAATTCGCCACCACCATCGCACCTTCTTTGTGCGCGGCATTATAGGGGATGGCGACAAAGCTGACATTGCCGATGCTGCCACCCTTGGGCACAAAGACCCGGACCGTTTCGGGCAAAAGCCCCTGCGCAATCGCCGCCGCAGCCGAAGCCGGATCGAATGACATCGCCATGTCAATCTCCCCATCGTTCAGCAACTGCTGCTGCACGGATTCATTTTCGGGGAAAGCCTCGCCCTTGCGCCACAGATGCGGGCGCAGCGCGTCATACCAGGCCCAAAGCGGCGCTGCGGTGGCAGCAAAGCTTTCATCGGTCACCGGTTGCTGCAACGCGGCGGGATCGGGGGCCAGTTCGATCAGCGCCTGTTTCAGAAAGGTTGCGCCCATGAAGTTTGACGGGTCAGGATGGGTAAACCGCCCTGGATTTTCGGATGCCCAAGCCACGAACCCCGCCATATCGGCAGGCGGATTGGCAACACGGGCGGTATCGTGGGTGAACACGAATTTTGCCAACCGCCAGGGGCTTTCCATTCCCTCGACCGGCACGGTGAAATCCACCGAATTGGGAGAGGCCGGCGACAGGTCCAGATACCGCGCATTGGGCAGACCCGCCACGAAAGGCCCGTGCAACAGGCCCTGCTCCTTCATCGCCAGAAAATTCGGCCCGTTGATCCAGATCAGATCGACCGCACCCCCGGCATCCTGCCCCGCAGCCTTTTCCGACAGGACCCGCGTCACCGCCTCGGCGGTGTCTGACAGTTTGACCTGTTCGATCTTCACGCCATACAGCCGTTCGGTTTCCTGCCCGGCCCAGGCGATGAAGGCATTGGTCCGATCATCCCCGCCCCAGGCATTCCAATAGACCGTCTGGCCCTTGGCGGCATCCAGTGTGGCCTGCCAATCATCGGCCAGCGTGGGTGTGGCCAGGGTCAGTGCCATCAGGGTGGCAGAGGTCAGTTTCTTCATTCTTGTGGCTCCGGGTCAGGATAGTCTTACAGGTCAGTTCGTCCAGACAGGCCGGATGTTACCGCTGGCGGGGCGGAACTGCAAAAGCCCGCCACCCCTGAAGCCACCGCAACAGGGTGGTCAGCGCACAGGCGGCGGCAAAGCCCCAGGCCAGCGGCACAAAGGCCGAAGGAAACAGGCACATGGCGACAAAGACGGCAATGGTTTCGGTCCCCTCGGTCAGCCCGCCCAGATAATAGATGCCCTTGGTCGGGTACTCCGTGGCGCGGCGGCCCGTCTTGGCGGCAATGGTGGCGAAGGCCAGAAAGGACGATCCGGTGCCCACAAAGGCCACCACCAGCGCGCAGGCCGCCAGCGCATTCCGCGCGGGGTCCAGCAGCGCAAAGCCCAGCGGGACAAGCGCGTAGAACACGAAATCCAGCGCGATATCCAGAAAGGCGCCCCGGTCGGTCGGCCCGGCAATGCGCGCCACCGCCCCATCCAGCCCGTCGATGATCCGATTGGACAGGATCAGCAGCAGCGCAAGCCCCGTCATCCCCGCCGCCAAGGCCGGAACGGCCAGCGCCCCCAGCGTAAATCCGGCCAAAGTCAGCGTATCGGCCTTGACGCCGCGCGCTGCCAGCCAACCCGCGACAGGGGCCAGAAGCTGCGCCTGCAGGGGCAGAAGCCTTGCGTCAATCATCCGCGCCGCCAGCTGTGATAGCGTTCGACCCAGGCCAGAATCCGTGGATTCACATGCGCCCGCCGCCATTCGCCGGCCGCGTATTTGTTCGCCTCGGCCCAGGTCGGATAGATGTGGATGGTGCCCAGAATCTTGTTCAACCCCAGCCCGTGTTTCATCGCCAGCACGAATTCGGCAATCAGATCGCCCGCATGTTCGCCCACGATGGTGACACCCAGAATACGATCCTTGCCCGGCACCGTCAGCACCTTTACGAAGCCATGCGCCGCGCCGTCGGCAATCGCCCGGTCCAGATCATCCAGACCATAGCGGGTGATCTCGACCGCGACGCCCTTCTCGCGTGCTTCGCTTTCCGACAGGCCGACCCGCGCCACCTCGGGGTCGGTGAAAGTGGCCCATGGGATCACCCGGTAATCGACCTTGAAGCGTTTCAGATCGCCAAAAAGCGCATTCACCGCCGCAAACCATGCCTGATGCGCCGCCGTATGGGTGAACTGATAAGGGCCCGCCACATCGCCCGCGGCAAGGATATTGGGGTACAGGGTTTCGAGATAGTCGTTGGTTTCCACGACGCGATTGGTCTTGATCCCCAACTCTTCCAGCCCGAAGCCTGTCAGTCGCGGGCTGCGCCCCACGGCGGCGATGATCTCATCAAAGACGATGCGCCGGGTCTGGCCCTGATGTTCCACCTCGATCCATTTTTCACCGTCGCTGATGCCGCAGGCCAGCGCCTTGTGCCCGGTCAATACCTCGACCCCATCAGCCCGCAGCGACGCGGTGACCAGTTCGGATACCTCCGGGTCTTCGCGGCCCATCAGACGTGGGGCCATTTCGATCTGCGTCACGCCCGACCCCAGCCGGGCAAAGGCCTGCGACAACTCGGTGCCGATCGGCCCACCGCCCAGCACCACCAGCCGCGCGGGCGGTGCGGGCCGGTCACGCAGCGCCTGCCAGAGTGTATCTGACGTCAGCGCGCCCACCTGATCCAGCCCCGGCAGCGGCGGCAGAAAGGGGTGCGCGCCCGTCGCGATGACAATGGCCCGGCTGGTCAGCCGCTGAGTGCCGCCGTCGTTCAGCGCAATCTCGACTGTCCAGGGATCAATCAGCCGGGCATGGCCCTGCAGCACCTCCACCCCCAGACCGGTATAGCGTTCAATGCTGTCATGGGGTTCGATATCGGCGATCACATCCTGCACGCGCGCCATGACCTGCGCGAAATCCACCTGCGGCGCGACCGGGGTCAGGCCATAGCGCGCCGCCTGCCGCATCTGGTGTGCCAGTTTCGCACTGCGGATCAGCGCCTTCGACGGCACACAGCCATAGTTCAGGCAATCGCCACCCATCTTGTGCGCCTCGACCAGCGTCACCTTGGCCTTGGTCGCCGCCGCGATATAGGCCGAAACCAGCCCCGCCGCGCCGCCGCCGATCACGATCAGATTGCGGTCATAGCTGGAAGGCCGGGTCCAGCCCTTGTAGGCCCGCCGCCGCCGCACCAGGTTCAACCCCCACCGCGCCAGCCACGGGAACAGCCCAAGTGCTGCGAATGAGGCCAGCATGGCGGGCGATACGATCCCCGACAGGCTGTCCAGTGCCGCCAGTTGTGTACCTGCATTCACATAAACCGCCGTCGCCGCCAGCATCCCGACCTGGCTGACCAGATAGAAGGTCAGCGTCGGGATCGCCGTCAGGCCCATCAGCAGGTTCACCGCAAAGAAAGGGATCACCGGGATCAGGCGCAGCGTGAACAGGTAGAAAGGTCCATCCCGGCACATTCCTTCGTCAATGGCCGCCGCACGGCTGCCAAGCCGGGCCCTGACCCAGTCGCGCAACAGATGGCGGGCCGCCAGAAAGGCCAGCGTGGCCCCGAGGGTCGAGGCGAAGGACACGATCACCAGCCCCTGCCAGAAGCCGAACAGCGCACCCGCCGCCAATGTGAGCCAGACCGCGATGGGCAAGGACAGCGCCGTCACCGCAACATAGACCGCGAAAAACCCGACTGTCAGCATCATGGCATTCTGGCTTTGCCAGTGCCGCAGCCGCTCCAGCCCGCCACGCAAGGCCTCAAGATCGATCTGCTGGCGGTTGGCCAGCACGATCAACAGAAGGATCAGGCCAAAGCCGATCAGCACTGCCGGTTTCTTCACGCAAGTTCCCCTTGTTCGGGCCTGTTCACGGGGTGGGTGTCTGCCCATGTCCTCCGTCTAAACCATCCCACGCCACAAGATTACATCTGGCAAGCGCAGCCAATGCAACAATCGCGTGAACAGCGGCAGAACCACAGGTCGGCCGCCGCCATCAGATGCGTTCAGCGCATCGCTCCATCCAGTCCAAGAACCCTGTCCAGCGATACCCGGCCCGGACCAATGGCCACCACCGCCAGCAGCGCCGAGGCCCAAAGCCCATGGGTCACCCAGGCATCGGGATAGACAAAGATCTGGATCACGGCCGTCATGCCCAGCAAACCAAGGGCAGAAAGCCGGGTGGCAAGGCCAAGGATCATCAGCAGCGGCAGAACATGCTCGGCCGTCGTGGCCAGCACGGCCGCCAGGTTCGGCGGGATCAGTGGCAGGGCATATTCATGTTCAAACAGGAAAAACGTACTGTCCTTGATGGTGAACAGCCCTTCCACCTTGGTCCGCCCCGACTGCAGGAAGACCATTGCGGGAAAGATGCGCAGGGCCAGCGCAACGGCATCTTGTGGCACGCGGCCCAGCAGGCCATTCACGCGGCGGATCAGGTCAAGCATCGAAATCTCCTTCGGATCGATTGGCCCGGGTCCGGGCATCTGTGTCATGGTCACCCTGTCCATTCGGTGCGGCCGTGCGGCTGTTACCCCTGTCACGAAAGCGTGTCTGCCTGCGCTGTTTTGTAACATCGGCCAGCCCGGCTGCGTAGGGAAGGAAAAGCCAAGGGGGTGCAGGATGGCGTCAACACGAATGGCATTGCTTGCCCTGCTTTGGGTCTGTGCCCTGACGACCAGCACAGCGGCGCAGGACCAAGACCCGCTTCGCGCAGCCCGGTTCGAAGCACCAACCGACCGTTACCCCCATAACATCATGGGACGATTGCCCGCGCATGGCGGTCTGGTGGTGGAAACGGTTTCAGGCCAAACCCATCGCAGCCGCCTGCCCGACCGGCTGGTCTTCGAAGATTTTGCCCCGCGCCTGATTGATACCAACGGCGATGGTCGGACCGAGATTGTGGTCGTGGAAAGTGACCGGGATCGCGGGGCGCGGCTGGCCATATGGTCCGTCACCGGCGATGGGCTGACACGCATTGCCGCCACGCCCTTCATCGGGCGCCGCTTTCGCTGGCTTGCCCCCATAGGTGCGGCGGATTTCGATGGGGATGGGCGGCCCGAACTGGCCTATGTGGAAAAGCCGCATCTGGACAAGGTGCTGCACATCGTCCGCCATGAAGGCAACCGGCTGGTCCCTGTGGCCCGGTTGGCGGGGATCAGCAACCACGCCATCGGGCAGGAAACCCTGCAAAGCCGGATCGATACCTGCCCGGGCGGCCCGCAGATCGTGGCACTTGACGGTTCAGGCCAACGGCAGCTCGCCATCCGGCTGACCGCTAACAGGCTAGAGGCCCGCGATCTTGGGCCGGCCCCTACAGCATGGCAAATCGGCCATACCCGCGCCTGCGATTGACCCATGTCAGGCCTGCTGTCAGGCCACTGCCCCGCGTTCGGCATCGGGAAAGCCCGCTTCGATCCGGGCACGCAGTTGGATCATGTCGGGCACCTTGGCCAGTTCGGCGATACGGTCCTGATGCCAGCGCACCGCGCGGGCATGCAGCGTGGCCAGCCGCCGATCCGCCAACAGCTGTGCCTGCCAATGCCGCAATTCCGGCACCATGCGGGCAATGCGGTTGCACGGCACCTCGCTTGCTTCATTGCGTTGCCAGTATTCGATGCCGATGGGCTTGGCCACATGGTTGACCCGACCGCGTTCGGCCTTGACCAGAAAACTGTCCACCGATCGCAACTGATAATGATTGATCTGGGCCAGTCGGTAATCGGCGGGCACATGCATGGGCGTCGGCATATCGACGATCCGCCGCCCGCCGGGCAATTCGCGGATGAAATCGCGTTTCAGCCAGTGTTTCGGGATCGGGGTATGGATGCCCAACCGATCACACCGCGGGATGATCGCGCCGCGAAACAGCGATTTGGCAAAGGCGTTCGGCAAAGGCTGTTCCGGGATTTCAACAGGCATCGGATTGGCCAGGGTAAACTGTTCGGTGACCAGTCCGTCCGTATAGCGACGCCGATACGAAGACCCGAAGCGCCGCCATGGGATCGAGATCACCTCGCACCGCGGACGGGCCTGTGCGGCCAATGCCTGCACCGTGCCATTGCCGACATCTGAACACAGAAATTCGTCGGCATCGCAGATATAGACCCAATCGGCCCCCGTCACCTCGGGGTAATCCAGCACTTGCCGCAGCGCGACGCGCTGGATGGAGTCACCGGGATTGTACTGGGTGATGTGATGGCGCAGCACCCCCATCCGGGCCAGCCGCCGCGCCATCTTTTCGGTCGGATCGTCGCAATCATTGGTGCAAAGCACGATGTGATCAAAGCCTAGCGCCAGATGAAAGGCCACCCATTCCAGCAGGAAGGGCGCTTCGTTCTTCATCGTGGTTACGACAGTGAAGCCTTCTGCCATCTGCGCCCTGTCTGCTGGTGGCCGGGCGGCAGATGACCGCCGCCCTTGCCGGGTTCAATGGCCAGCCGGTCAGGCCAGCAGGATATCATTCTGCAGGGCGGCCAAAGTGGTGTTTACCACAGTCAGACTGTCGCCATTTCCGAACGAGAATACCACATTCGCCCCGGATTGCGAGGCAAAGCCCATCGCCTGTGCGACGGAGGTAAACCCCATCTTGGAAAAGGTGATGCTATCCACATCATTCTGGAAATCCTGTATCCTGTCAGCCGCATAGCCGCGTTCAAAGTTGAACACATCGGCACCGGCACCGCCCGTCAACGTGTCATTGCCGCCGCGGGCCCAGAACCTGTCATCCCCCGCACCACCGGAAAGCTGGTTGGCATTGTCATTGCCCCGCAGGGTATCATGGCCCGTGCCACCCAGCAGATTTTCAATGCTGACATAGGTATCGCCCAAAGCATCGCCGCGCAGGGCCGACCGACCCGCAATCAGATCGGCATTCACCGCTTCGGTTGCAGAGGCATAGCTGGCCCAGTCTGACCCGCTGCCCCCGTCCAGCCTGTCGCCCCCGGCTCCGCCTTGCAAGGTATCATTGCCCGCAGCACCCGACAGCGTATCATTCCCCGCCCCCGAAGCGATCCGGTTTGCAGCCCCGTTGCCGGTGCCCGTAAAGGCGGCGCTGCCGGTATAGGTCAGGTATTCGACAGTCGTCAGGTTCGCCAGAGACTGGCTGGTCAGATTGGCAGTCTGCAACGTGTCGGTGCCACCGTTGGCAAATTCGCGGATCTTGTCGCTGCTGCTGTCGATGACATAGGTGTCATTCCCCAGCCCGCCCCGCATCACATCTGCCGCCCCGGTCGAGATCAGGCGATCATTGCCGCGCCCACCAAACAGATAATCATTGCCGGTGCCGGTCAGTGTGTCATTGCCCTCCTGCCCGAACAGGAAATCATCACTGCCCAGCCCGCGCAGGCTGTCAGACCCGGTGCCGCCATACAGAAAATCGTTGGATGTGTCGGTGCCGGTCAGCGTGTCGTTGCCCGCATAGCCAAAGCCCCAGCCGATGCGGCCCGAAGTGTCAAAGGTAGGCTCCGGTGCCGTTCCCGTGGTCTGGTAGGTTTCATTGCGCAGTTTCACAGCGATCGTGCTGGCTGTGATCGACTGGTTCCCGGCATGTTGGGCCGGGTTTTCATCCAGGGAATAGGCGTTCATCGCATGGGCGAGAGAATGCTGGTGACGCACCTGCAGCCCACTTCCTTCGAACCAGATGAACGATGACCCGCCAGTGCTGTTGAACGGGAACCAACCAATGCCGATCCCATTATCCGCAAACCATTCGTAGGATGCCACGAACAGATCCACGACATCATCCAGCGCTGCCGGATCATCAACTTCGCCGCCCGCATTGGTTTCGGTGACGATGACATCATCGCCGCTGAGCGGAGCGAAATGGGTATTCAGCAAAGCCGCAAGCGCGACGGGGTCTTCTGCAGCATCGGTGCCAGCCCAGCCGGGATAGAGGTGCGCCGACCAGACCAGATCGCCGCCGATCCCGGCACGGATGTAATCCAGCGCCGAAACTCCATTGACGAGTGTTGTATCCAGCGTCTCGAAATCGCCGTTATAGCCCCAGCCGCCAACCAGAATCTTGCCATCTGCGCGACCCTGAATCAGGTTGGACAGGGCGATATTGTGATCGGCATACAGCTTCACGAAACTGGCCAGATCATAGCCACCGCCTGTCCCGTTCTTGCTGATGCTGTGCTTATAACCGGCGGCTTCGTTCATCAGATCGAAGCCATAGACCGCCGATTTTGTGGCGGGGTGATCGTCCAACCAGTTCATCATCTTGACCCATGCGCCGCGCGTGTCCTGGAACTGGGCCTGCAGTTGTGACCAGGCCTGCGCATTGGTCAGGCCCGGCCAGAACTTACCGGGTTTCCCCTGATCATCACCCGTCGGGATGATATCGGTGCCCGCGTTCTTCACCCAGCCGTTCAGGCCGATGTTCTGGGCATCGCCACCGGCATAAACAAAGGTGATGTCATACCCCTCGGCCGTGGCAGCGGCGAGAAAGCTTTCATATTCCGCATGCAAGCTGCCATCGGCATTGAAGGAATATTCGTTGAACAGCAGGCGCAGATTGTTCACATGCGGCAAGGTGGCCTTCAGCCTTTCCAGTTGCACGGCCGGATCCCCATTGATCCCCATCGGGATCATCTGGCTGGTCGATTGCCAGGCGAAGTTGTAGCTGTCCGATCCATTGGCATCGGTAAAAGTGACGTTCACCATATTCACGCCGGAGGTCGTCGATCCGATCGGCATTGTGTACTCCTCAATATACTCGCACGTCCCGCCTTGCGGGATTGCTGCCGGATGGCAGACTAAGTCACCTTAGATCAACACGCAAAAGGCGATCAAGATCTAGATCGAATCATCCAGGGGCGAATTGGCCCTGCATCGAAAATCGGGCGACCAGCTGGTGATGGGTGCCGGGGTAGATCAGGCGCACGAAGGTAATCGGCTGGTCTTCGAATTCGGTCCGCCGCTCCACCTCGAGACAGGCCGAACCGGCAGACAGGCCAAGCGCCCGCGCCACCGAAGGCGGCGGGGCAACGGCGCGGATCACATGTTCGGCCGTGCTCCATGGCACCTGCTGCTGCAACCATGCCCCGGCCGACACGACCGCGAAATCCACCTCCGCCGCCGCAGGAACCGCTGCCAGATTGATCTGGCGCCATTCGTGACAAAACGGCAGATCATCCGCGCGGTGCAGATATTCCAGTTCCAGCACCTCGGCCCCCACGGGCAGCGGATCGCCGGGACCGGCTTTGCGGCGGACGTGCCGCACAAGGGCAAAGCGATGCTCGGCCCCCCGGGCGCGGACTTCATCCCCAATATTCGGAATGGCCATCACCGCCGATTGCCCACGCGGCCGGGCTACGAAAGTGCCGCCCTTGCGACGGCGCTCCAGATAGCCTTCGCGGGTCAGCTGGGTCAGCACCTTGTTCACCGTCATGCGCGACACGCCATAATCGGTGGCCATCTCGGTTTCGATCGGGATGCGGTGCCCGGCGGGCCAATGGCCGCGCAGGATCTTGTCGCGCACCTCTGTCAGGATGCGATCATGCAGCGTGGCTGATCTGCCGTCCGTCATCGACCCGTTCCCGTAGCGCGATCATCCCATATCCCGCGCGCCTTGCGCCTTAGCACCGAACCACCGGCCTGTCATCCCGCCGCGGACCGTCACGAAAACGCGAGCGGTGTAACAGGCCTTTGCCGCGCTGCGAACTGCTGTTGTGAAAGGCAAGCAGCCTTTCCTCATCAGGGAGACTGACATGACTGCTGTTTCGTCCCGCCTCGTTCTGGGCGCATCGCTGGTTTGCGCGCTTGGCGCCATGGCCACCACGCCGGTTCTGGCGGCGGATATGGAAAAGTGCTTCGGCGTTTCGCTGGCTGGCAAGAACGATTGCGCTGCCGGTCCGGGCACGACCTGTGCCGGCACCTCGAAGGTGGATTATCAGGGCAATGCCTGGAAGCTGGTTCCGGCAGGCACCTGCACCACGATGGAACTGCCCGCCGCAGCTGATGGCACCCCGCGCCACGGTTCGCTGGAAGAACTGACCCGCGACATCCCGGCATGATCCTTGCGGCGCGCGGGCCAGGTCTTTCCCGCCGCGCGCCCCCCAACCTATCAGATGGTCGCCATGACACAGCTGCCGCCGCTACCCGGTCTGGGGTTCAAACCCGAACATTTCGCCGCGATCCGTGCCGCACGCGCGCCGGTCGGCTTTTTCGAGGTTCATGCCGAAAATTACATGGGGGCGGGTGGGCTGCCCCATGCGCAGCTTTCGGCGCTGCGGGCAGATTATGCGTTGTCGATCCATGGGGTCGGCCTGTCCATCGGTGGCCAGCGCGGGTTGAGCGTCGATCACCTGCAACGTCTGCGCCGCCTGTGTGACCGCTATGAACCGGAAAGCTTTTCCGAACATCTGGCGTGGTCCAGCCATGGCGCCGATTACCTGAACGATCTGCTGCCCTTGCCCTATACGCCTGAAACGCTGGATCTGGTCTGCGACCATGTCGATCAGGTGCAAGAGGCTCTGGGCCGCCGCATGTTGCTGGAAAACCCGGCCACCTATGTGTTGTTCGAACAATCCAGCATCCCCGAAACCGAATTCCTGACCGAAATCGCGCGCCGCACAGGCTGTGGATTGCTGCTGGATGTGAACAACGTCTTTGTATCCTGCACCAATCACCGGACAGACGCCTATGGCTATCTGGCGGCCTTTCCGCTGGACCTTGTGGGCGAGATCCATCTGGGCGGGCATGATGCCGAAGACTTGCCTTCCGGCCCCCTTCTGATCGACAGCCATGGCCGGGCGGTGGCCGATCCGGTCTGGCAGCTCTATGCCCATGTGATTGGCCGCGCCGGCCCGCTGCCATCACTGGTGGAATGGGACAATGATCTGCCCGACTGGGCAATCCTCGCGTCCGAGGCCGAACGCGCCGGGGCCATCCTTGCCGCAGGAGGTGCGCATGGCCGTGCTGTCGCATGATACCTTTCTGACAGGCTTCGACGGGGGATTGCGAGGCGGCCCGCTGCCGCCCGGTGTCACCGCCCGCATTCCCGCCGAGGCAGCGCGGCGCTTTGACGTGTATCGCAACAATGTGGCCGTCAGCCTGACCGAGGCATTGGCCAGCCGCTTTCCGGTAATCCGCCGCCTTGTCGGGGACGAATTCTTCCGCGCCATGGCCCGTGTTTTTGCCGAAGCGCATCGGCCCCAAAGCCCGGTTCTGGCCGAATGGGGCGACAGCTTTCCCGACTTTCTGGCCGGGTTCCCGCCTTTGGCCAATTGGCCCTATATGGCCGATGTTGCGCGGATCGAATATGCGCGGGGGGTGGCATTTCATGCGGCGGATGCCGAACCGCTTGATCCGCAGCTGCTGACCGGGGCCGATCCCGAAACCCTGATCCTGCATCTGCATCCGTCGCTGCAGGTGCTGGCATCGGATCATGCCGCCGTGTCGATCTGGCAGCAGAACCAACCCGGCGCGCAGGCCAGCCCCCTGCCTGCTGCCCCCGAAACCGCCCTGATCCTGCGGGATCGCGCACATGAAGTGCCCGTGCACTCCATCGGGCCGGGTGATGTGGCGATGCTGGCTGCAATTCAATCTGGCGCGACCTTGGTTGCCTCTGCCGAGGCAGGCCTTGCCGCCGATCCGGCACATCAGGCGCAAGCCCTGCTGGTTCACCTGATGCAGGCCGGGGCCATTGTCATGCGGCGGGGCCACCTGCCATGACCGCCTTCGCAAACATGTCATTTTCCGGCGCTTGGCAGCACCGGCGCCTGTGGCATAGGGTAGCCGCAGGATGTGCCGCTTGGCAGGAGGCCGGACTGGACAGCGCAGAAGAATGGGAAGATTTGCTGGCCCGCGCCAATGATGGTGACGGGGCTGCCTTCGCCCGTTTTCTGCGGCTCGTCAGCCCAACGCTGCGCGCCATCATTCGCGCCCGGGGGGCCAATCTGCCGCGCGACCAGCAGGAGGATATCCTGCAGGAAGTGCTGCTTGCCATCCATCTGAAGCGCCAGACCTGGATGCGCGGATCGCCGGTGCGGCCATGGCTTTATGCCGTGACGCGCTACAAGGTCATCGACGCTTTCCGCCGTCGCGGGTCCAGCATTCATCTGCCGCTGGATGATTTCATCGAGATTCTGCCGGATGAAGCGACCGGCGCGCCACTGGCCGCCCGCGATGCTGACCGGATGCTGGGCATGATCGACAGCCGCTCTGCCTCATTGGTGCGGGCGGTGAAACTGGACGGCGAAACACCCGAAGCGGCAGGTCGGCATCTGGGCCTGAACGCGGTTGCGGCACGGGTTGCACTGCATCGCGCGATGAAGCGGCTGGGGCAGATCGCTGAAAGGATGCAGCGATGACGCAAGGGATTTCGACCGAGGATTTCATCCGGCAACTGGCCGCAAGCCCTGTGCCAAGGCCGATGCACCCGGCACTGGTGATGCTGGGGCTGCTTGGGCCCAGCATGGTCGCGCTGGCGCTGTATTTCTGGGCTTACGGTCTGCGCCCCGGTCTTGCCGAGGCGCTGATGCTGCCCGTCGTCACCGCAAAGCTGGTTCTGCCGATGATCGTGGCGGCACTGGCCTTCTGGCTTGCGCTGGTCTCTGCCCGGCCCGGTGCCCGCCCGGCCATGCGCTGGCTGATCCTGCCGCTGGCCATTGGGTCGGTGCTGTTCGCAGCCCGTGCCGCACAGACTGCACCGGGGGGCCTTGTGTCTGGCATGCTGGGCCAGACCGCAGCGGCCTGCCTGATGTCGATCAGTGCCATGTCACTGGGGCCCACGGCGGCAGGGATCTTGGCGCTGCGGCGTGGCGCGACCACGCGGCCCGGCATGACGGGGCTTCTGCTCGGGCTGGCCTCCGGGGCGGTTGTGACGGCAGGCTATGCGCTGCATTGCCCCGAGGATTCACCGCTGTTTTATGTGATCTGGTACGGCATGGCGATTTTCATCTCTGGCTGCATCGGTGCGATTGCAGGCCGGATCTGGCTGCGCTGGTAGCGCAGCCCCCGCCATAGCCACCTGATTACAGGTCGAACTGCGCCAGAACCGGCACATGGTCCGACGGCTGATTCCATCCCCGGCAGGGCCGCAGGATGCGCGACCCATGCGCCGCCGAGGCGATGTCGGGCGTGGCCCAGATATGATCCAGCCGACGGCCCTTGTCTGCCCCATCCCAATCCGCTGCGCGATAGGACCACCAACTATAAAGCAGACCGGACGGAATGTCCTGCCGGGTGATATCCACCCAGGCCCCGGCCTCTTGCGCTGCCGTCAGATGCTCCACCTCAATCGGGGTATGGCTGACGATCTTCAGCAGTTGTTTATGCGACCAGACATCATCTTCACGCGGGGCGATGTTCAGATCCCCCACAAGAATGGCGCGATCCGGGCGTTCCCAGCGGAACCAGTCGCGCATTTCCGTCAGGAAATCGAGCTTCTGTCCGAATTTCACATTCTGTTCGCGATCCGGGATATCGCCCCCCGCAGGCACATAGAAGTTGTGAATGGTGACGCCGTTTTCCAACCGGGCCGCCACATGGCGGGCATGGCCCAGATTGGCGAAATCCTTGTCGCCTGCATCCATCAGCGGCAGCTTGGACAGGATTGCTACACCATTATAGCCCTTTTGCCCCCGCGCGACGATGTGCCGGTAGCCAAGCGCCTGAAACTGTTCCATCGGAAACTTTTCGACGGGCGTCTTGATTTCCTGCAGGCACAATACGTCGGGCGCCTCTTCCTGCATCAGGCGGGCAACCAGCGCCTCGCGCAGGCGAACCGAATTGATGTTCCAGGTGGCGATGCTGAAGGTCATGGGCCTCTCCGCTTGTTCCCTTTCTGTTTACGGGGGGAAAGGCCAGGGGGCAAGCGCGTTACTGGATGGTGTAAGACCCGGTTTCACACAGGTTGCCGCTGTCTTCCAGCACATCGCCATCGGCAAAGACCATGCGCAGATCATAGTCACATCCCGCCGCCCCCGAAATCGCCACCTGACCGCTGGCCCCCGAGGAAAGCACCGCGCTGCCAAGAATGTTTTCTTCCCAGCTGTCCACCCCGACGGGCGAAGCATAAAACTCGGTCAGGTCTGCCCCCGAATGATTGGCAAGGGTGAAGGTCAGATCCTGTGCCAGAACCGGCGTAGCGGCAACCGCAGCCAGCAGGACAATCAGGTAACGCGCATTCATCGCATATCCTCCGGCGCAACATGCGCCCCTGAAGGAAATGTAGGCATGCCTTGCGCAGATTCCAACGGGGAGCTTTCGCTGCCTTGCGTCATCACAAAAAACAGGCCGGGCGCTTGGCCCGGCCAGTCCACCAGGGAGGTATTACGTCAGATGATCGGGCCCTGCCTTGCCATAGCCGGATCACCTTTTGGTTGTATCACGGTTCGGCACAAAAAGAAAGGCCGGGCACAAGGCCCGGCCCAGTCCAACAGGGAGGAGCCGTGTCATAACCCCGACACGGCAAGGGGAACCTGTGATGTGCTTGCCATCTTTGCATCATATAGGAGATAAAACTGGCAACAATAAGACCTTTGGCGCGAATAATCGACATACCGCGATCAAACTGGCGTTACGCGACCAGCCGATACCCGCCGCTTTCGGTGACCAGCAACCGTGCATTTGAAGGATCGGGTTCGATCTTCTGACGCAACCGGTAGATGTGCGTTTCAAGCGTATGCGTGGTCACACCCGCGTTGTAGCCCCAGACCTCATGCAACAGCACATCCCGCGCCACAACGCCTTGTTGCGCCCGATACAGGAACTTCAGGATGTTGGTTTCCTTCTCGGTCAGGCGAATCTTGCGGTCTTTTTCATCGACCAGCAGCTTCTGCGCAGGCTTGAACGTATAGGGGCCAAGCTGAAAGATCGCGTCTTCCGATTGTTCATGCTGCCGCAACTGGGCACGGATACGCGCCAGCAGGACCGGAAACTTGAAGGGTTTTGTGATGTAGTCGTTCGCCCCGGCATCCAGCCCCAGGATGGTATCGGCATCCGAATCATGGCCGGTCAGCATCAGGATCGGGCATTTGACCCCCAGCTTGCGCATCCGGCGGCACAGCTCACGGCCATCGGTATCGGGCAGACCCACATCCAGGATCACCATGTCATAGGTGCCTGCCTTGGCCTTCTCGATACCTTCGAGCCCGGTGCCTGCCTCGAACACATCGAAATCCTCGGTCATCACCAGCTGTTCGCTCAGCGCTTCACGCAGGTCGTCATCATCATCGACAAGCAGGATCTTGCGCAGCTGTGCCATCTTGGTCTCCGGTCTGGTCGGGTGTCGTCACAGACATGTGCCCGGGTATCGGGCAGGGCAAGATATGCTGCAATCCTCTCACGCGGACGTGTCGCAGGGGCGGGAAATGTTTCACTTTTCCGGCGTGATGGTTACATAGGACGCGAAGAGGAACCGCCATGTCACTTGCCCCCAGCATCATCGAACGCCTTGCCCGGGCCCGGGGCGATTTGCGCATGGGCGTTCCCATCCTGTTGTGCAACGGCGCGGAGCAGGCCTTGGCCGTCGCGGTGGAAACCTTGACGGCAGAACGTCTGATCGACCTGCGCGCGCTTGGCCTGCCGGAACTTGCGCTTACGGCGCGCCGGGCCGAAACGCTGAAAGCCCGCGCCTATGATGGCGATCTGGCCCGGCTGGCCCTGCCCTCCGATCTGGGCGTCGATTGGTTGCGCGCCATGGCCGACCCTGCCGATGATCTGCGGATGCCGATGAAAGGGCCCTTCCAGTGCCTGCGCGGTGGCGATGTGTCGCTGCATCGGGCTGCGATCCGGCTGGCCAAGTCGGCACATCTGCTGCCTGCCGCATTGGTGGTTCCTGTGGCGGAGGGTGCTGCCGTCGCCGCCCGGCTGGGCCTGACGATGATCGCCCTTGCGGATGCGAGCCCGGAACTCGACCGCGCCTCGCCGTTGAACGAGGTGGTGGCCGCGAGGCTGCCGATGGTGGCGACAGAACAGGGGCGCGTGCATATCTTCCGCCCCGAAGACGGTGCCGAGGAACATTACGCCATCGAAATCGGCCAACCTGACAGGCATCAACCGGTGCTGGCAAGGCTCCATTCCGCCTGTTTCACCGGCGATGTCCTGGGCAGCCTGAAATGCGACTGCGGCCCGCAACTGCGCGCGGCGCTGGCGCAAATGGGGGCCGAAGGCGCAGGTGTTCTGCTCTACCTCAATCAGGAGGGGCGCGGGATTGGCCTCGCCAACAAGATGCGCGCCTATTCGCTGCAGGATCAGGGTTTTGATACGGTCGAGGCCAATCACCGCCTGGGGTTCGAGGATGACGAGCGCGATTTCAGGCTGGGGGCGGGCATCCTGCGCAGCATGGGGTTTGGCGCGGTGCGGCTGCTGACCAACAACCCGCGCAAGATTGCGATGATGGAGGGCCAGGGTATCCGCGTGACAGAACGTGTTCCGCTGAAAGTGGGCGAAACAGCGCAAAACCGCGCCTATCTGGCAACCAAAGCCGCCAAATCGGGGCATCTGCTGTGATCCCGCGCCGCCATGACATGGTGGTCACCCGCTGGGGATGCCGGTTCATGGGGCGCAGGTTTCCGGTTACCCTTGGGCGCGGCGGCATCGTGCCGGCAGCCCAAAAGCGCGAAGGCGACGGGGCTACGCCAGCCGGGCTGCACCGGATTGTCGGTCTGCTCTATCGCCCCGACCGGGTGACCGATGTGCCGGATTGGGCCGTGCCGATCCTGCCCGGCGATCTGTGGTCGGATGACAGCACCGATCCCGATTACAATCTGATGGTTCGGGCACCGCACCGGTTTTCCCACGAAGCCCTGCGCCGCGCCGATCCGCTGTATGATCTGGTTTTGCTGACCGATTGGAACTGGCCGCAAGCCGAACCAGGTCGGGGATCGGCTATCTTTCTACATCGCTGGCGGCGGCCCTGTTACCCGACCGCCGGTTGCGTGGGGTTTTATCCGGGTGACCTGCGCTGGATCGTCCGACACTTGACCCTGCAGACCCGGCTGATCGTGCGTCAGCCGTAGCTGCGCGCCCCGAAAATGGCACTGCCAACCCGGACATGGGTTGCCCCATGGGCGATGGCGCTTTCAAAATCACCGCTCATCCCCATCGACAGACCCGACAGCCCGTTGCGGGCGGCAATCTCCGCCAACAGCTTGAAATGCGATGACGAGGCTTCGCTTTCAGGGGGAATGCACATCAGTCCGGCAATCGGCAGGTCCATCTGGCGGCAACTGGCAATAAAGCCATCGGCGGCATCGGGCAGGATGCCCGCCTTTTGCGGCTCGGCCCCGGTATTCACCTGCACGAACAGCTGCGGCGCCGCGCCGCGCGCCTGCGCCAGTTTGGCCAGTTTCTCGGCCAGCGAAGGGCGGTCGAGCGTATGGACGGCATCGAACAGATCCAAGGCCAGCTTGGCCTTGTTGGTCTGCAAGGGGCCAATCATGTGAACGGAAACACCGGCAAACCGGCTACGCAGATCGGGCCATTTTCCGGCGGCCTCCTGCACATAGTTTTCACCAAAGACCTGCTGTCCTGCCTCCAGCGCTGCGACCACACGATCCAGCGGCTGCACCTTGGATACTGCAATCAGCGTAACCGAACCCGCGGGCCGACCAGCCGCAGCCTCGGCCGCCGCAACCCGTGCCTTGATCGCCTCCAGCCCCATTTTCGCCCCCGCCCTTTGCGCCCATGTCACGCCCGAAATGGCCATAGCGCGCGACAAAAGGAAAGGGGGCGCAAAAGGAAAAGGGCGGGGTTTCCCCCGCCCTTCCCTGATCGACTGATCGTCAGATCAGAAGTCGAAACGAACGCCCAGGTCGGCATTCATGTCGCCAGCGTAGTCCGACTGGATCGAGCCCGACAGACGAGCGCCGCCAAGGTCGTAGTCAGCGCCCAGACCGAACGCGGTGTCAGCGCCAGCAGCATCCATGTCAGCAACATAAGCGCGGACGGTGGTCGCGCCGAAGGTGTAGTTGCCGTACAGGGTGATGACTTTGCCCGGAGCCGAGTCTTCGTCGATGTAGTTCAGGCCGACATTAGCCTGATCGTTGATTGCGTAAGCAGCACCAACGAAGAAGCCGTCATTGTTGGCAATGCCAGCGCCGTCCTGGTAGGCAGCCAGCGAGACCGAGAACGGACCCGAAGCATAGTCAACCGAGAGCGAGATTTCTTCATTCACGGCAGCAGCGGTGGTCTGGTCCGGGGTCGCATACGAGATGCGGCCGGTGAAGTCGCCAACCGAGTACGATGCGAAGATGCCGACGCCCGGAGCAACACCACCGGTCGAGTTGTAGGCGAAGAACGAACCCTGCGGGTCACCAGCCGACGAGTCCTGGAAGCCCATTTCCGACGCGTACAGCAGGCCAGCCGAGTCAAAAGCGGTGTTGGCGTTGCCAACTTCCAGACGGAAGCCTTCGTATTCAGCGAAGAACAGAGCTGCGTTGGTCGAAGCAGCACCGCCGTCGGTCGACTGCAGACGCAGACGGCCACCGAAGGTCACGCCCGAGTCGGTCTCGGTCTTGCCGTTGATGTTGATACGCATACGCGATGCGATCTGGGTTTCCTGGGCGCGGCCTTCCACGTATTCCAGACCGAAACGGCCATAGCCGCTGAACGTGATACCGGTTTCAGCCGAAGCCACGGTTGCGGTCGAAGACAGCAGCGCGGTGGCGAGAAGAATCTTTTTCATCGTTTTCCCTCGTTGACTCAAAGGTGCGGCCCAACTCAGGGGAATCCGAATTGGGTATGGCCCTTATTTCGGCTGACCGGCCCCGAATTGCAATCATGACGGCAGACCCAAGGGCAATCCGGCGGGGCGTGGTGCAGCAAAGACACAGTGCCCGGGCGGGCTGCCATTCGCGCCCAACCCATGTGCCCGCAGCCGGAACGGGAAAAGCCTTGTTCCACCCCGAAGGCCGCGCTAGACAGCAATCATCTTCTGCAGGAGAGCCGAATGACCTTGCCGAGCCTTGCGCGCCTTATGCTGACTGGCAGCCTGATCCTTGCCCTTGCATCCTGTGGCGGCATTGGCAGCGGCGATTCTGGCGTATTCAAGCGCCGCGCGCCGGTGGTGGTGGACCAGTCCGGGCTGGCTGAGCCCACGGAAGAGACCAAACGCGTTTACGTCACGCGCGAGCAGGCCGATGAACGCCGCCAGACAAAAATCTGGGATGCTTTCAGCAGTGACAACGAAAACACCTCGGTCGAGGTGAACCGTTATCTGTGGCAGGCCAGCCTTGAAGTGCTGAATTTCCTGCCGATCGAAACGGTCGATCCGTTTTCGGGCGTGATTGTCACCGGCTATGGCGCACCGCCCGGCGGCGGGCGTGCCTATCGCGCCACGATCCATGTCAGCGATCCGGCTTTGGATGCGCGGTCTCTGAAGGTATCGCTGCAGGGCAAGGGCGGCGGTGCCGTGTCACCCGAAACGCAGCGCGCGGTGGAAGACGCCATCCTGACCCGCGCCCGCCAGATCAGGGTGCGCGACAGCAAGCTGTAAGGCACGGCGCGACTGGCCTGTTGCGACGCCGGATATTTGGATCAGGCAAAATCAGCGGCGGGCTGGACCTTTGGGCCCGTGTCGGTGTAATTCCGCGCGGTATCTCTGCGGAATGAGGCCAGCATGTCGCGTTATGAACCCAGCCAGATCGAACCCAAGTGGCAGAAGACCTGGGATGAGGCCGGGGTGTTCACCGCCCGGCGCGATGCGGCCAAGCCGAAATATTATGTGCTGGAGATGTTTCCCTATCCTTCGGGGCGCATCCATATGGGCCATGTGCGCAACTACACCATGGGCGATGTGGTGGCGCGCTACAAATCTTCCTGCGGGTTTTCGGTGCTGCACCCGATGGGCTGGGATGCCTTTGGCATGCCTGCCGAAAACGCAGCGATGGAGCGTGGCGGCCATCCGAAAGACTGGACCTATGGCAATATCGCCGACATGCGCGGCCAGATGAAGCCCCTGGGCCTCAGCATCGACTGGAGCCGCGAATTCGCCACCTGCGACCCGGAATATTACGGCCAGCAGCAGGCGATGTTCATCGACATGATGGAAAAGGGTCTGGTCTATCGCAAGGCTGCGATGGTGAACTGGGACCCGGTCGATATGACCGTTCTGGCCAATGAACAGGTGATCGACGGCAAGGGCTGGCGCTCCGGCGCGGCGGTGGAGCGGCGCGAGCTGACCCAGTGGTTCTTCAAGATCTCTGACATGGCCGAAGATCTGCTCGACGCGCTGGATGGGTTGAAAGACTGGCCCGAAAAGGTGCGGCTGATGCAGGCCAACTGGATCGGCAAATCGCGCGGCCTGCAATTCGCGTTTGAAACGGTGGGCGCGCCCGAGGGCTTTGACAAGCTGGAAGTCTATACCACCCGCCCCGACACCCTGATGGGCGCGAGCTTTGCGGGCATCAGCCCCGATCACCCGATGGCCAAAGCCTTGGCGGGTGATCCGGCGGTCGAGGCCTTCCTTGCCCAATGTCGTTTGGGCGGCACTACCGCCGAGGCGCTGGAAACCGCCGAGAAGATCGGCTTTGACACCGGTATCCGCGTCAAGCACCCGCTGGACCCGAGCATCGAACTGCCGGTCTGGATCGCCAATTTCATCCTGATGGATTACGGCACCGGCGCGATCTTCGGCTGCCCGGCGCATGACCAGCGCGATTTTGAATTCGCCACCAAGTACAACCTGCCCATCACCCCGGTCTTTGTGGCCGAAGGGGCCGAGGAAGCCACGCTCACCGAGGCCTTCACCCCGATGAAATCGGAAAAGGTCCGCTATATCCGCGGCATCAGCGGCGAAAAGCTGATGACCGGGGATGAGGGCGTGGCCGAGGCGATTGCACTGGCCGAGGCAAAGGGCTTTGGTCAGGGCGTCACCAAGTTCCGCCTGCGCGATTGGGGCGTGTCGCGCCAGCGCTATTGGGGTTGCCCGATTCCGGTGGTGCATTGCGCCAGCTGCGGTGTGGTGGCCGAAAAGAAAGAAAACCTGCCGGTCGAGCTGCCCTATGACGTCAGCTTTGACAAACCGGGCAACCCGCTGGAGCGCCACCCCACCTGGCGCAATTGCACCTGCCCGAAATGCGGCGCAGCGGCCAAGCGCGAAACCGACACGATGGATACCTTTGTCGATTCAAGCTGGTATTACGCCCGCTTCACCGCGCCGCGTGCCAGCACACCGACCGTGGCCGAAGATGCCGCCTATTGGATGAATGTCGATCAATACATCGGCGGGATCGAACATGCGATTCTTCACCTGCTCTATTCCCGCTTCTTCGCCCGCGCGATGAACGCGACCGGCCACCTGCCCGCCAAGGCGATCGAGCCGTTCAATGCCCTGTTCACGCAAGGCATGGTGACGCATGAGATCTATAGGACCTGGGAGGATACGGGACGAAAAACAACTTTCCCAGATGGTCATGAGGAGCCGATTTTCGGCTATGTCTATCACCTGCCCGAAGACATCCTCCGCAGCGAGGCGGGCGCCACGCTGAAAGACGGCACTGTGGTAGAGGTCATCCCCTCGGCCAAGATGTCGAAATCCAAGAAGAATGTCGTCGATCCGATGAACATCATCGCCGAATTCGGCGCCGACACCGCGCGCTGGTTCGTCATGTCCGACAGCCCACCCGAGCGCGATGTGGAATGGACGGCCTCGGGTGCCGAAGCGGCCTATAAACACCTGAACCGGGTCTGGAATCTGTGCGACCGCATCGGCCAGATGCCCGCAGATCATCAGGGCAAGGATGACGCAGCGCTGCAAAAGGCCACCGCCAAGGCGATTGACGAAGTGACGCGCGGGATCGAAGGCTTCGCCTTCAACAAGGCCATCGCCAAGCTGTACGAATTCACCAATACGCTGGCCAAGGCCGATGCCTCGACTCCGGTGATGAAACAGGCGATCCGCACGCTGGCGCAGCTCATGTCGCCGATGACACCCCATCTGGCCGAAGACATCTGGGCCCATCAGGGCGGCGCGGGCCTTTGTGCGCAGGTCCCCTGGCCCAAGGCCGATCCGGCATTGCTGGTAGACGACACCGTCACCCTGCCGATCCAGATCAACGGCAAGCGGCGGGCGGAAATCAGCGTACCGAAAGACATGCCCACGGCAGAGGTTGAAAAGCTGGCGCTGGCCGAAGAGGATGTGGTGAAGTTCCTGGCCGGGCAGCCGGTCAAGAAGATCATCGTCGTTCCGGGGCGCATCATCAATGTCGTGGTATAAACGCCGCAATTTCATGACCTTGGCAGGTGCAGCCCTTGCGGGATGCACCTTCACCCCGGCCTATGCGCCGGGCGGCCCGGCTGAAGCCCTGCAAGGCGCGATCCGCGTCGATGATCCGAATGACAAGAACGGCTTTGATCTGGTCGAACGGCTTGAAGAACGGCTGGGCCGACCTGAACAGCATCGTTATGCGCTCGGCTATCGCATCAGCACCGAAAGCATCGGCGTCGGAGTCACACCAGAAAACGCCACCACACGCTACCACCTGCGCGGCCGCATCGCCTGGGTGCTGCGTGATCTCGATGGTGCCACACTGGCCGAAGGTGAGGTGGCCAGCTTCACCTCATGGTCGGCCACAGGGCCCACGGTTGCAGGGCTCGCCGCCGAAGAAGACGCCGCTTACCGCCTGATGCGCATTCTGGCCGATCAGATCGTCACCCGGCTGGTGGCGATCAGCGGCCAGCTGCCATGAAGCTGAACGGCGCCGCGGCCATCACCTATTGCGGCAAACCGGACCCCAATGCCGCCGGCGCATTGATCTATGGTGCCGATGCCATGCGCGTGGCCCTGCGCCGCCAGGAGCTCATCGCCGCCCTGATCGGACCTGAAGGCGAGGCGGAAATGCGGCTGACCCGGATGGCAGGTGCCGATCTGCGCCGTGACGCAGCACTTCTGGTCGATGCGATCAAGGCGCAGGGCTTCTTTCCCGGGCCGCGCGTGGCCTTTGTCGAGGAAGCCACCGAAACCACTGCCCCCGCCATCACCGCCGCCCTGCTCGACTGGCGACCCGGCGATGCGCAGATCGTTGTGACCGGCAATCTGACGACCAAATCGGCTGTGGTGAAACTGTTCGACGCCCATCCCACGGCCCGCAGCATCGGCGTGTATGACGATCCGCCGGGCCGCGACGAAATCGCCGCCATCCTGCGCAAATCCGGCCTGACGGAAATCTCACCACAAGCCATGGCCGATCTGACGGCCCTTGCCCGCGATCTCGACCCCGGGGATTTCCGCCAGACGGTCGAAAAGGTTGCGCTGTACAAATGGGGCGATCCCGGCCCTTTGCTGCCCGAAGACGTGGCGGCCTGCGCCCCCGCCACGATCGAGGCTGGTGTGGACGATCTGGTCGAAACCGTCGTCGAACAACGGGTTGCCGCCATTGGCGGGTTGGTTCGCCGGCTGGAAGGTCAGGGCGTTCTGCCCGTGACCATCTGCATTGGCATGTTGCGGCACTTCCGCCTGCTGCAGGCGCTGCTGGCCGATCCGCGTGGCCCGGTCCAGTATCGGCTGAAAGGTCGCCAGAAAGAGGCCATGCCCCGGCAGGCACAAGCCTGGGGGCCGCACCGGACGGAAGAGGCAATTGCCCTTTTGCTCGACACCGATCTCACCTTGCGATCCGCCTCGCGCGCGCCGTCCATGGCGCTGCTGGAACGCGCGCTGATCCGCCTGGCCATGCTGAAACGCTGAAGGCCAGCCCGCAGCGGACTGGCCTTTATCCTGCTTCGAATATCCCGCGGGGGCGCGAAGCCCCCGGCGCAATCAGAACTGCAGCAGGCGGTCGCCGTTGGCGTCCTTGATGCGCGAGGGCAGGCCCATCTCGTTCAGCAGGTTGATGAACGGCTTGGGGTCCATCTCTTCGACATTGGCCATGGTGCCCACATCCCACACGCCTTCCGCGATCAGGATTGCGGCGGTGACAGGCGGCACGCCAGCGGTATAGCTGATGCCCTGGCTGCCCACTTCCTCATAGGCCTCTTTGTGATCGGCCACGTTGTAGATGAGGATTTCGGTTTCCTTGCCATCCTTCAGCCCGCGCACCACATCGCCGATGCAGGTCTTGCCGGTGTAGTTGGGCGCAAGGCTGGCCGGAT
The DNA here is from genome assembly GCF_036964905.1 of Gemmobacter denitrificans. Classification (NCBI taxonomy): domain Bacteria; kingdom Pseudomonadati; phylum Pseudomonadota; class Alphaproteobacteria; order Rhodobacterales; family Paracoccaceae; genus Gemmobacter; species Gemmobacter denitrificans. Next base: position 41,268 of record NZ_JBALHR010000003.1, on the reverse strand, counting down.
CGGGCAGCACGGCCTTCACCACCTTCAGCGGCACGACCTCCAGCCCCTCGGCGGTCTTCACCGGCTTTTCGGACAAAAGGCCGAGGTTTTTCAACACGGTGAAGACGTTGATGTAATGGTCGCCAAAGCCCATCCAGAAGCGCACATCGGCGTCCTTGTAGCGAGCGGAGAGGCTGTGCACCTCATCATGCCCCGTCAGATAGGCCTTCTGATCGCCCACCACCGGCAGGTTCCAGACCTGCCCCACCTCGAACATCTTGTTCTCTTGCCAGGCGCCCTGCTGCCACGAATAAACCGTGCCGGTGAATTCGCGGAAGTTGATCTCGGGGTCAAAATTGGTGGCGAACCATTTGCCATGGCTGCCCGCATTGATATCCACGATGTCGATCGAGGTGATCTTGTCCAGCATCTCCTCGGCCACGCGCGCCCAGGCGTTCACCACGCCGGGGTCAAAGCCGATGCCCAGAATGGCGGTGACGCCCGCCGCCTTGCAGCGGTCGCGGCGTTGCCATTCGTAATTGCCATACCATGGCGGGGTTTCACAGATCTTCTTGGGGTCTTCGTGGATCGCGGTGTCCATATAGGCCGCGCCAGTTTCGATGCAGGCCTCCAACACCGTCATGTTCACGAAGGACGAGCCCACATTGATGACGATCTGACAGCCGGTTTCCCGGATCAGCGCCGCCACCTCGGCCGTATCCATCGCATTCACGGCATGGGCCGCAAAGACGCCGGGCACTTTCATCGCGTTCTTTTCATGGACGCTGGCGATGATGGCCTCGCATTTGGCCTTGGTGCGGCTTGCGATATTCAGGTCGCCCAGACGGTCGTTATATTGCGCACATTTATGTGCAACGACCTGAGCCACGCCACCGGCGCCAATGATCAACACGTTCCGTTTCACTTCGAACCGTCTCCTTTAAGGACAGAGGGAAGGGCGGTCAGCCGAGGCTGGCCTCATAATCGGCATAGCCGAATTCGCGTTTCAGGCTCAGCGAGCCATCCAGTTCCTTCACCACGATCGACGGCATCTTCACGCCGTTGAACCAGTTTTTCTTGACCATGGTATAGCCTGCGGCATCGGCGATGCTCAGGCGGTCGCCCACGCGCAGCGGTTCGGGGAAGGTGAATTCGCCAAAAATATCGCCCGCAAGGCAGGATTTGCCGCAGATCATGTAGGGATGGGGGCCTGAGGTCTCCATCCGCGCGGATTGGCGATAGATCAGCAGATCGAGCATATGCGCCTCGACCGAGCTGTCCACCACGGCCAGATCCTTGCCGTTGTTCAGAATGTCGATGACCGAAACCTCAAGGCTGGCGCTGCCGGTGATCGCGGCCTCGCCCGGTTCCAGATAGACCTGCACGCCGAAACGGTCCTGGAAGGCGCGCAGACGCGCCGCCAGCGCATCCACCGGGTAGCCTTCGCCGGTGAAATGGATGCCGCCGCCTAGGCTCACCCATTTCAGGCGCTTCAGCAACCCGCCGAATTCTTCTTCGATTCTGGACAGTTGGCTGTCGAACAGGTCGAAATCGGCGTTTTCGCAATTGTAGTGGATCATGAAGCCCGAGATGCGGTCCATCACGGTTTCGATCTTGGCCTGATCCCATTCGCCCAAGCGCGAGAAGGGGCGGGCGGGGTCTGCCAGATCAAAACCCGAGGTCGAGAAGCGCGGATTGAGGCGCAGCCCGCGTTCGATCTGGGCGGATTGGTTGTCGAACCGCTCCAGCTGGCTGATCGAGTTGAAGATGATCTTGTCGGCATAGCCGACCGCCTCTTCGATCTCGTGATCCGACCAGCCGACCGAATAGGCATGGGTTTCCTTGCCGAACTTCTCGCGGCCCAGACGCAGTTCGTACAGGCTGGACGAAGTGGTGCCATCCATGTGTTCGCGCATCTGATCGAACACAGGCCATGTGGCGAAACATTTCAGCGCCAACAGGGCCTTCGCGCCGGACTGCGCGCGCAGCCGGTCGATGATCTCCATGTTGCGGGAAAGCTTCGCCCGGTCGATGAGGTAATAAGGCGTCTGGATCATGCGGAATCCCCCCCGGGGCCAAAAGGGACAAGAGCGGCCCCATGTAGGGCTGTTGGCCACCAGTTGCAAGCCGTATGCGCGGGTTGTTGCACCGATATGACAGGCAGCGGATTGAATCTGCAGGATGCCGCACCTGCGGGATCTTCCGGATCGCTTGGCAGACGGATGGCACCAGAATACAGAACATGCATTCACATATGGCGCCAACCCCTTGATCTTGCGACAGACCACCCGAAACCGTCAGAACCGGCGCGGATCAAACGGCGCCAGATTTATCTCGGCCGGGCGTCCCGCAACCAGGGCCGCCACCAGTTCGGCGGTGCCCGCCGATTGCGTCAGGCCCAGATGGCCATGGCCAAAGGCGTAGATCACCCGTTCGGCCCCGGGGGCGCGGGCGATCACCGGCAGGCTGTCGGGCAGCGACGGGCGGAACCCCATCCATTGCACCCCGCCAGACGGATCAAAGCCCGGCAGGAATTCGGTCGTCTTGCGCACCAGAATTTCGGCGCGGCGGTAATTCGGCGGCAGATCTAGCCCGCCCAGCTCCACCGCGCCGCCCACCCGCAACCCTTCACCGATCTTGCTGACGACAAAGCCGTGGTTGGCAAAGGTCAGATGCGTGCGCAGATCGAAGCTGGCTGTTGGGAACGTGGTGTTATAGCCGCGCTCGGTTTCCAGCGGGATGCGGTGGCCAAGGCTGCGTGCAATCCGGTGCGACCATGCCCCGGCGGCCACCACGACCTGCGCCGCGCTCAGCGTGCCGCTTTCGGTCTGGACATCGACCCCGCCGTCGCGCGGGGCAACCGCGCGGATGTCGGCCAGTGCAAATTCCCCACCTGCCGCGACAAAGGCCTTAGCCAGATGTTCCGTCCAACGGGCCGGATCGACCGTGTTCATCCAGCCGGGGGTGAAGCCGGCATGGGTAAAGCGCGGATGCAGGCCGGGCTGAATTTCGGCAATCGCCTCCGGGCTTTCCAGCAGATCGAATGCGATACCATGCCGCCGCCGCATCTCCCATGCGGGCAGGGTAGCCTCGAACTGCGCCCGGCCTTCATAGACCTGAAGCTGCCCTTCGCGCCGCATCAAGGGCTCGCCCCCGACTTTCGTGATCAGCCGTTCCAGAGCGTTGCGTGACAGGTTCATCAGGCTGACCTGTGCGGCGACGGCGGCCTCGTGCCGCGACGGCGCGGTGGCACGCCAGAAATGCAGCATCCATGGAAGGATCTTCAGCGCATATTCCGGGCGCAATGACAGCGGCCCCAGCGGATCGAGCAGCCATTTCGGGGCCTTGCGCATGATGCCGGGGGTGGCCAGAGGCTCCACTTCGGCAAAGGCAAAGGCCCCGGCATTGCCTCGCGACGTTTCGGCGGCGATCCCCTTGCGATCCAGCAGCCGGACCTTCCGCCCTTCGGCCTGCAAGGCAAGCGCCGTGGTGACCCCGATGATCCCGGCGCCAATGACAATGATTTCCGTGTGGCTTTGGTGCGGCATGGTTGTTCCGGTCAGGCAAGCAGGGAAAACGCCCCCGGCCAGCGGGCCGGGGGGCGCAGGTCAGAGCGTGATGCCCAGGCGAAACGGATCTTCGGGCTGAAAGATCAACCGGCTTTCGGCCATTACATAGGCCTTGCCAGTGATTTTCGGGATGATCCCGCCCTTGTGCCCCTGGCTCCAGGACAGACGATAGGTGCTGCCGATGATGCTTTCCTGCACGATCTCTTCCCCCTCGGCCAGACGGCCATCGGCGGCAAGGCAGGCCAGACGCGCCGAACTGCCCGTACCACAGGGCGATCGGTCATAGGCGTCATCGGGGCACAGGACGAAATTCCGGCTGTGCCCCCCGGGCGTCTGCGGCGGACCATAGAAGATCACGTGATCCACCTGCATCCCGCTGTCGCAGCCGATCCCCTTGGCATGCAGGGTTTCGCGCAGCGCGATCGCTACATCGGTCAGCTGCCGGATATTCGACGATGTCACGGCAATCGGGCTGGGATCGACGATGAAGAAGCAATTCCCGCCATAGGCAATATCGCCCGTGACCGGCCCGAAGCCCGGCACATCGACCGAAATCCCGCTGCGCGAGCGGCGGCTTTCGACATTCGTCACGCTGATCGTATGGGCATCCAGCACATCGACCGTCACCACCCCGACGGGGGTTTCGATCCGGTGCTGGCCCAGACCGATGCGCCCCATATGCACCAGCGTGACAGCAAGGCCGATCGTGCCATGGCCACACATGCCCAGCACCGCCTCGGCATCGAAATAGATCACACCGGTCACGCAGGTCGGATCCACTGGCGGCACCAGCAGCGCGCACACCATCGCCACCTGCCCGCGCGGCTCCAGAATGACCGACCGGTAGAAATCGCGGTGGTCGGTGGCCAGCCGCGCCGCGCGCTCTGCCAACGGCCCAGACCCAAGATCAGGCCCGCCATCCAGGATCACCCGGGTTGGTTCCCCCCCGGTATGGCTGTCGATCACATGCATTCGGCCACCACTCCGCCCTGCCGGGACCATTTGGCGAACCATGCGTTGAACTGGTGGAACTGCGCTTCACAGAACCGCGCCTGCGATGGCGACAGCGCATCGGTTTCATTCAGGTTCAGCGCATATTCCGTTTCGCCTTTCAACACCATCAGATGCTTGAAATACAGGACCAGATCGACGCCTTCATCAAACCGCGCCAGAACCGAGAAGGCCTCGGCCAGTTCACGCGCCCGCAGATCGGCCTCGGGGCAGCCTTGGGCCGCGCGACGCGACAGGGCCACCTGCAACAGCGCCTCTTTCGGGAAGATCGTGCCGATCCCGGTGATGGCGCCGACAGCGCGGCATTTGACAAAGCCGTGATAGACTTCGGTATCCACCCCGACCATCAGGATCACCTCGTCATCCTGCGAGGTGATATGTTCCGCCGCATAGCTCAGATCCGCCTTGCCGCCGAACTCCTTGAACCCGATCAGATTGCGATGTTCGGCCCGCAGCGCGAAGAACAGATCGGCCTTGGTGGAATAGCCATAATAGGGGCTGTTATAGATGATGGCAGGCACGTCCGGCGCAGCGTCAAGGATCGCCTTGAAATGGTTGCGCTGTGCCGCGACCGAAAGGCTGCGCGACAGCACGCGCGGAATGACCATCAGCCCGGCAGCCCCAACTTTCTGGGCATGGGCGGCATGGGCCACGGCGGATTTGGTGTTGATGGCCCCCGTGCCCACGACGACCGGCACACCAGCCCGGGTCAGGCGTTCCACGCCTTCCATCCGCTGTTCGTCGGTCAGCAGCGGCCAGTCACCGCAAGACCCGCAATAGACCACGCCAGACATGCCCGCAGCCATCATTTCCTGACCCTTGCGCACCAGCGCATCGAAATCGGGCTGCCGGTCGGCAGTGCAGGGGGTCAGCAGCGCGGGGATCGTGCCAAGGAACACATCTTTCTTCATTGGGAACTCCATAGGGTTATCGGCATCAGGGGGGCTTCCCCCGGGGTGTTCTGGGTGTTCAGGGCGTGCCATGCGCGATCCAGCCGGGCGGCCGGGCGGGGGCAAGCCCAGTCTGGGCGGCTTCGGCACATTGGGCAAGAGCGCCGAACCGCACCGTCCGGCCCGACAGGCCGGGCGCGTAATGGGCATATTTACCGGAATTGGTCATCACGACCCTGGCCTGTGGCGGGAATACGGGCTCCGAGATGGAGCACCAGCACAGGTCGGGGATGATGGTGACCCCCGCCGCCTGCAAGCGCGCCGCGACACCCGACGCGCCGATGGCCGCCAAAGTGCCACGCCCCAACGTGATGATCGCGCTGACCGACGGATGCACCCGCGCGCCTGCCATCAGATCGGCAAAAGCGCTGCACTCGGCAGCCGAGAAATGCGGGCTGCCCAGCGCCACCAGATCGACCTGCGCCGGACCACGGTTGAAGTCGTGCCAAAGCCGCGTGAAATCAGCCGGGCCCAGGCGCCGGGTATCGGCATCCGCCGACGGATGCATCGCAGCCTCGGGGGTTATTCCGGACACATGCAGCATGGGTGCAGCCGAAGTCGTGCCAAAGGCCGCGCATAGCGCCTTGAGATCGTCATCCGATGGCTGGCTGTCCTCCAACCCGCGGATCAGCGGTATCCGGTCAGGGGCCGCCTGCCCGGCCAGCCAACCCAGCATGGGCCAGAACGCATCATCCGCCCCTGCCGGCATGGCCACATCGATGATCCGGCGCGACGCGCGGTTCTTGGCCAGATAGACCCCCGCTTGTGCGGTCCGCCCGGTCAGCGCGATACACAGATCCATGAAATCGGCATGTTTCACCGTGCGCGCGCCCAGCACGCTGTTGGCATAGATCACCGCATTGCTTTCCGCCCAGGCAATGTCTTCGCCCTGCATCGGCGGATCCGCCAGCAGATAGGGCGCGCAGGTAAAGCTGGGTTTTGCACCCATTTCCACATAGGCATCGGCCAGACCGGCGGCAGCGCTGCCGAAACCCGCCTCCACGCCCTGCGACCGCCAATTCGCATGATCCACCGAGATCGCATTCATCGTGGTCGGCACGCGCACACGCGCGCCCTTGTCCGCCATGGCGCGGGCGAAGGTCAGGAAGGCGGGGCTGGCATAGATGCAGCCATCGATATGCACCCGGCTGACATCGGTCAGCGCAGGCGCACCCTGGGTGCGCGCCATCGTGACGATGATGTCCATGGCCTGCTGCGCCGCCACCCCGTGCTGCCCATCCAGAAAGGCCTGGTCAGCCTCGGTCAGCGCCAGCGCGCCCTGCCCCGCAGTTTCCAGCGGCAGCGACAGGCCGCCGGCTTCCAGCCTGCTTTCGGTGATGGTGGCGCTGGCTTCCCGCGACAGGGCGTCATATTCAGCGGAAGTCAGGCGCAGTACCGCGATGTCATGGCCAAACAGGCGCCGCGCCACCAGCGCACCCAGCGTCAGGATATCTTCCCCCTCGCGGAAGATCAGGGCGCGCGGCGCGGCCCCGGCAAAGGCCAATCCCAGCAGCACACCGCTTCCGGTACAAGAGCCACGGCTGGTCGGCATCATCACGATATGCCCGGCAAGCGTCCGGCCGCGCTGCGGATGATGCGCATCGATGATTTCGCCCGTTTCGGGATGGACCCCGCCCCAGACGCTCAGCCCCTCGTCACAGACAAGCAGCGGGCCCTGAACGGATGCCGCGACGATCAGGGTTGCCATGTGCTGCCTCGTTTCCGGTCGAATTCGGGTTCTGCTTCCCCTTCGTACCCGTAAGGATATCGAAAGAGCCGACTTTGGGATTCTCTTTTCTGATGGCAGATTGCTAGAGTTGCAGTTGCCACGGAAATGTGCATAAGCGATCACAACTGGTAAGAAAAGAAAAATATGCCGCAAATGGAAAACTTGTCGCAGGATCAGGCCGAACCCCAACTTGCCAGCGATGACTGGGAGGCCGAACGCCTGCAACTCCGCTCTGATCTGGGCAACCGGATGAAAGCCGTGCGTCAGGCCTGCGGCTTCACGCTGGAGGTTGCCGCACAGCGCACCGGGCTGGCTGTCTCGACGATCCACAAGATCGAAAACGGCCGGGTTTCCCCCAGTTATGAAAATCTGGTCCGCATTGCCCGGGCATATGACATCGGGATGGAACGGCTGTTTTCTTCGGATCACGACGCCGTGCAAACCACCCGGATGACGGTGACCAAGGCAGGGCAGGGCCGCAAGGTGCGTTCCAAGAACTTTGAATATGAGGTTCTGTGCAACGCATTGGCCGAAAAGAAGATCATCCCGCTGGTCACCCGCGTCGAAAAACGCCCGCCGCTGAAACCTTCCGAACTTGAATCCCATGATGGCGAAGAAACGCTTTATGTGCTGTCGGGGCGGATCGAACTGGTGGTGGAGCATTACAAGCCGGTGGTGCTGGAACCGGGCGACTGCGCCTATTTCGACAGCACGATCCGGCATGGCCTGCGCGCGCTTGATGATGAAGAGGCCCGGATTTTCTGGGCCTGCACCTATGTCGATGTGGACAAATAGGCCCGGCCCCCGGCGGCAGCGCCCCGCATCGCTTACCTGAAGGAGACTGCCCCAGCATGGCCGAGCCACATCGCATTTCCCATGATGATCTGCTGACCCGGATCGAAACGATTTTCACCCGCGCCGGGGTGCGCGCCGACAGCGCCAAGGCCGTCGCCCGGGTCATCGCGGCAGGTGAACGCGACAATTGCAAATCGCATGGCATCTATCGGATCGAAGGCTGCCTGCGGGTGTTGGCGGCGGGCAAGGTTGAACCCGATGCCGTGCCGGAACTGCATGACAGCGGAACGGCCGTGATCGAGGTGGATGCCAGGGGCGGCTTTGCCAACCCGGCCTTTTACGCGGCCCGGCAGGCATTGGCCGACCGCGCGCGGAAGACCGGGATCGCGGCGCTGGTCATCCGCGATTGCCTGCATTTTTCCGCGTTGTGGCATGATGTGGAAGCGCTGGCCGAAGATGGGCTGGCCTCTCTTTCGATGTGTCCAAGCTATGCCTTCGTTGCGCCTGCCGGGGGAAAGGAACCGCTTCTGGGCACCAACCCCATCGCCTTCGGCTGGCCGCGCCCCGGCGCGCATCCCTATGTGTTCGATTTTGCAACCAGCGTCGCGGCACGGGGTGAAATCGAACTGCATCGCCGCGCGGGCAAGCCGATCCCCGAAGGCTGGGCCGTGGATCGTGACGGTCAGCCGACCACCGATCCCGAAGTGGCGCTGAACGGCGCGATGCTCACATTTGGCGGCCACAAGGGCTCGGCCATCTCGACCATGGTGGAATTGCTGGCCGGTGCCATGCTGGGCGAATTCATGAGCAAGGAGGCGCTGGATTTCATGGGGGGCGCCAGCCTGCTGCCGCGCCATGGCGCGCTCATCCTTGCGCTGGATCCCCACGTTTTTGCCGCCCGCAGTGGCCGCGATCCGATTGCCGAGGGCGAAAAACTGCTGACAGCCATTGGCGCGCAAGGCGCCCGGCTTCCATCCGAGCGCCGTTTTGCCGCGCGCGAAAGGGCGCTGCGCGACGGGATCCCCCTGACAGATGCAGAACTGGCCCAGCTGGACCGGTTCGAAGCGATGGGGCTTGCCGCAGTCGCGGAATGATGCAGGGCCAGACGCCGCCGCCATCAGCCAGTGCGCAAACACCAAAGGCGCGGGGTATTCCCCGCGCCTTTCACATCTGGCCCCGACCCGTCAACGCACGCTGGCAAGAAAGGCCCGGGTTTCGGGATGCTGGGGATCGCCGAAAATCTGCGCCGGTTCACCGATTTCCGCCATGATGCCCTTGTGGAAATAGGCAACCCGGTTCGACACATCCCGTGCGAAGGCCATTTCATGCGTCACGCAGATCATGGTCATGCCCTCTTCCGCCAGCATCTTCAGCGTTTCCAGCACCTCGCCCACCAATTGCGGGTCCAGCGCCGAGGTCACCTCGTCAAACAGCATGTAATCCGGTGACATGGCCAACGCCCGGGCAATCGCCATGCGCTGCTGCTGCCCACCCGACAAGCGCGACGGATAAGTGCCAAGCTTGTCGCCCAGCCCGACATGGCGCAACTGCTTTTCCGCAATCGCCTCAGCCTCGGCCTTGCCGATCCCCAGCACCTTGCGCGGTGCCAGCGTGACATTTTCCAGAACCGTCAGATGGGGAAAGGCATTCCACTGCTGAAAAACGATACCGATCTTCTGACGCAGCCTGTTCAGATTGGTGGTGGCCGCATGCACTTCGGTTCCATCCACAAGGATCTTGCCGGAATTGATCGGCTCCAGCCCGTTGATGCAGGTCAGCAGGGTGGATTTGCCCGATCCCGATCCGCCGATGACGGTGACCACCTCGCCCTTTTCGACAGTCAGGTCGATCCCCTTGAGCACCTGCAGCGGACCAAAGGACTTGTGAACATTCTGGATCTCAATCATTGGACCACCTTTTTTCGAGATAGCCGCCCAGACGGGCAAGCGGAAAGCTGATGAGGAAGTAGAAGGCCCCGCAGATCATCAGCAGGAACAGCGGCTCTTGCAGCCGGGTGATCAATATCTGGGTAGATTTCAGCAGTTCAGTCACCTGAACCACATAGACCAGCGCAGAATCCTTCATGACCCCCAGCGCAAGCCCGATCCATGACGGCAGCGCGACCCGGGTGGCCAGCGGCATCACGATGTGGCGCATGTCCTGCCCCCATGTCATGCCGAGCGACCGGGCCGCGCGTCGGGTCGTGGTGGGAACGGCTTCGATCCCGCCGCGCACAATCTCGGCGCAATAGGCCGCCGTGTACAGCGACAGCACCAGACAGGCGACGGTGAACCCCGAAAGCTGCAGCCGCAGCACCACCCCCAGAAAGGCATTGGCCAGCACAAGCTGGATCAGCAACGGAACCGACCGGAAGATATCCAGAAAGAAGGTCAGCGGCAGGCAGGCCTGCGCCCCGAACTGGACCCGGATCACCCCGAAGACGACACCCAGGAGGGTGCCCATGGCGACCGAAATCACGGTAACGATGATCGTCATGCCCGCACCCCGGGCAAGGAACAGAAGATCGGCGGAGGTCAGAGCAGTTTCGAACATGGCTGGTTCCCCCTCAGTACCGGAACAGGCGTGCGGCCAGCAGGCGCGCAGCCAGGGTGATGATCTTGGTGATGAGGTAGAAGATCACCGCGGCGATGGCGAAAAGCTCGAAGGTGCGGAAGGTCAGCGCATTCAGATCCTGCGTCACGCCATACAGATCGGAATTCATTCCGACGGTCACGCCAAGCGAGGTCATCAAGACCGCCCAGACCATCTGGTTGGTCATCGGCAGAAAGGAAATGCGCAGCATCTGCGGCAGGATGACATGGCGGAAGGCCTGCATCTGCGACATGCCCAGGGACCGCCCGGCACGGGTCTGCGTCTCGGGGATGGCCTTCAGCGCACCGCGGAAGTTTTCGGCCAGATAGCCCGCATTGTTGAAGGTGATCCCGATCAGCAGTGACAGGAAGGGGCTGAAATGGATGCCAAAACTCGCAACGCCGAAATGTGCCATATAGATCTGGAACAGGGCCGGGGTATTGCGTGCGACTTCAACCCAAGCGGCAGCCAGGGCCCGAAGGGGGCGCGAGCCGGACAGGCGGAACAGTGTCAGAAGAATGGCGCATGCAATGCCGATCAGCATCGACAGCACCGCAATCTCCATGGTCACCAGCGCACCGTCCAGCATCTTGGGAAGCCGGGCCAGGGCCTGGTTCCATTGAAAGGTGTAACCGAACATGGGTGTTTCCTGATGCGGGATGCGGATGGCAAAGCGGCGCGGAACATCCGCGCCGCCTGCCCTTGCTGCATCGGATTAGCGATAGGCGTTCGGCACGGTCAGTGCGGGCAACGAACCGCCGACCCACTTTTCGTACAATTCGGCATAGCGGCCGGTGCGGATCTGCTGGTTCACGAACAGGTTCAGATAGTTGATAAGCCCGTATTCGTTGCGATTTGTGAACAGCGCCACATAGTCGGTATCAAAGGGCGCATTGCCGACAACCGAAATGCCCGGAAAATTGCCGGTCTTCACATTGGCCATCGCCACGGTCGAGGTGGAGACGGTCGCATCCAGTTGCCCCTGGCTGAGCGCAAGGAAAACATCGGCCTGGGTCTGATAAGGGCGGAACTGGCCCTCACCCCATTCGTTCACCTGCTTTTCCAGCGCGATCGCCTCATAGGTGCCCGCAACGGCGCCAACGGTATGTCCCTTCATGTCCTCATAGGATTTGATACCGGTCGCGTCATTGGCGGTGACGGCCATTTCAAAGGCGAAATAGGGGATGCTGAAGCCAACTGTCTTGGCCCGTTCCAGCGTGTCAGAGGTCGAGGCGACACCAACATCGACGCGGCCCGACATCAGCGCAGGGATACGCTCGGGGAAGGGCGTCTCGACGATCTCGGCGGTCACACCCAGGGCTGCGGCCAGATCGTTGCAGTAATCGACGTCAAAGCCGATGGGCTGGTTATCGGCATCGCGCATCCCCATCGGCGGGAAATCCAGCACGACGGCGCAGCGCAGCGTGCCCGAGGCGATGATGTCATCCAGCTTGTCTGCCTGTGCCATGCCTGCAGCACCGGCTGCGGCAAGCAGGGTCGCGATCAAAGTCAGCTTTTTCATTCCTTGAACTCCTCTGTTGATTCTTGCGCGAACATGCATATTTTTCTTTTTTGTTGCAAGAATTTTTCATATAGGAAAATTCATGGCGCAACGGAAAAACCTGCGCTATACCAGCGCCCAACCTGCCAGCGCGCAGGACGGCACCGGCCATCGCGCCGCATCAGAAGGGAAAGTCATGTCATTTGTACCCAGCGGCAAACACCTGATTGCCGGCGCATGGATCGGATCGCAAACCACCTTCCTGTCGGAACCCGCGCATGGGCCGGCACATGCTTTTGCAGTGGGCACCCCTGATCTGGTGGATCAGGCAGTGCAGGCTGCCGAGGCGGCCTTCGCGACGTATTCGCAAACCACGCAGGCTGCCCGTGCCGAATTTCTGGACCGTATCGCCGACGAAATCGACCTGCGGGCCACGGCGATCACTACCATTGGCACGCAGGAAACCGGCCTGCCCGAGGCCCGCCTGAACGGTGAACGGGGGCGCACCACGGGCCAGTTGCGCCTGTTTGCCCAGCATATCCGGCAGGGCAGCCATCTTGATCTGCGCCACGACGCCGCCTTGCCCGACCGCCTGCCCCTGCCGCGCCCCGAGTTGCGCCTGATGCAGCGGCCCATCGGCCCGGTGGCCGTGTTCGGCGCGTCGAACTTTCCGCTGGCATTCTCCACGGCCGGGGGCGACACGGCGGCGGCACTGGCGGCTGGCTGCCCTGTCGTGGTCAAGGGCCATGGCGCGCATCCCGGCACCGCCGAAATCGTCGCGCAGGCCATTTTGGCCGCAATTCACCACTGCGACATGCCCGCAGGCGTGTTTTCGCTGGTGCAGGGGGGCAGGCGCGACGTTGGCCAGGCCCTTGTGCAGCATCCGCTGATCAAGGCCGTCGGGTTCACCGGATCGCTGGCCGGGGGGCGCGCCTTGTTCGATCTTTGTGCGCAGCGCCCCGAGCCCATTCCGTTTTTCGGCGAACTGGGATCTGTCAACCCGATGTTCCTGCTGCCTGCAGCCGTCGCCAGCCGGGGTACGGAAATCGGGCGCGGCTGGGCGGCTTCGCTGACCATGGGAGCAGGACAATTCTGCACAAATCCGGGCATTGCCGTGGTGCTGGCAGGCGCGGACAGTGACACCTTCGTCGAAGCCGCACGCCTCGCACTGGCCGAAACCGGCCCGCAGGTGATGCTGACCGATGGCATCGCGGCGGCCTATGCCACCGGCGCGGCAGAGATGGCCCGACAGAACGGTGTTCAGGCGCTATTGCAATCCATCTGCGCGCCACGGCAGGCCCTGCCCTTCCTGTTCACCGTCTCTGCGGCGGATTGGCTGGACAATCCCCGACTGGCGGAAGAGGTGTTCGGGCCGTTGGGTCTGGTGATCGTGGCCACCGACATTGCCCAGATGGAACAGGTTGCCCACCGGTTTCAGGGGCAGTTGACGGCCACGCTGCATATGGACAGCGCCGATATGCCGCTGGCCCGCAGCCTGCTGCCCGTGCTGGAACGCAAGGCCGGGCGCATACTTGCCAATGGCTTTCCCACGGGGGTGGAGGTCTGCGACAGCATGGTTCATGGCGGCCCTTATCCCGCCTCGACCAATTTCGGCGCGACCTCGGTCGGCACCCTGTCCATCCGCCGCTTCCTGCGGCCTGTCTGCTATCAGAACCTGCCTGAGGAGCTGCTGCCACAGGTCTGACCGACGGGGCCCCCGCCCATCTGGCATCTGCTGATCGGGGCCCGCCACGCCGCAACATTCCCTTCGCCCGCGAAATACTCCATCCTGTGCAGGATCGGGGTGCTGCGGGGCGCAAGGGGATGGGGATGGCGCGATCAAGGGTTGGGGCGGGCATGGGTGACTTTGACCTTGTCATCTTCGATTGCGACGGCGTGCTGGTGGACAGCGAAAAGATCAGCGCCGCCATGCTGATCGCCGAACTGGGGGCCATGGGAATAACCGTGGATATGCCCTATGTCGCGCGGCACTTTCTGGGGCGCAGCTATCCGGTCGTCATGTCGCAGATCCGGCGGGATTTCGGGATCGATCTGCCGGAAGGTTTTGAAGAGGCTTATCGCAACCGGCTGCTGGCCGCCTTTTCCGAAAGCCTGACCGCCATGCCCGGCGTGGCCCGGGTCCTGTCCGGTCTGCGACTGCCGTGGTGCGTGGCCACCTCGTCCAGCCCCAGGCGGGTCGAGGCATCGTTGCGCATGACCGGGCTGTGGGATCTGGCCAGGGGCCGCGTCTTTACGGCGAGTGAGGTTGCCAATGGCAAACCCGCGCCCGATCTGTTCCTGCATGCCGCAGCCCGCATGGGGGCCAGCCCCACCCGCTCTCTGGTGATCGAAGACAGCCTGACCGGCATCCGCGCCGGACGTGCCGCCGGCATGATCGTCTGGCGGTTCACGGGTGGCAGCCATCTTGGCCCTGTGCTGGACCCCGAACCCGAAGATGCCCGCCCCGATCTGCATTTTGCCAGTTTCACGGGGTTTTTCGATCTTCTGCCGCAGGCCGCCCCCGCGCCGCCAGCCCCCCGGAAAGATGCTTGATCGCACTGCCCCGGCTTTGACACTATGACAGTTCACGAATTGGCCGGGGTCACCCGACCGTGGCAGGTGCAGAATGGAAACCGAAAACTCCTTGTTGGACGCAGCCGCGCGGGCAGGATGGCTGTATTACGTCGGCGGCATGACGCAGGACCAGATCGCAACCGAACTGGGCGTGTCCCGGCAGCGGGCACAAAGACTGGTCAGCAAGGCGATGGCCGAAGGGCTGATCCGGGTTCGGCTGGATCACAAGATCGGCCGCTGCCTTGAGCTTGAGGCGCAGTTGGTACGGCATTATGGGCTGCAGCGCGCCCGCGTCGCACCCGATTTGGGGGCCGGGGCTGAACCGGCCCGAGCCACCGCCGCAACTGCAGCAACCTTGCTGGAAAGCTTTCTGGCCCGGGCCGAACCCCAGACCATCGCGGTAGGCACCGGCCGCGCGCTCAGTGCAATGGTGGGTGAAATCGTGCCGCAACGGAATGACCGGCATCGGATCGTGTCGTTGATCGGCAATATTGCCCCTGATGGGGCGGCATCCTTCTATGACGTGATCATGCTGCTGGCCGACAGGCTGCATGCCCCGCATTATCCGATGCCTGCGCCGCTGATTTCCGAAACCCCCGAGGAACGCGCAATGTTCCACGCCCTGCGCCCGGTGCAAACCGTGGCCAATCTGGCGCGCAAGGCCGATGTCTATTTTGTCGGGATCGGCCAGATGGATGAAACCGCGCCCCTGTTCAAGGACGGGTTCATAACCCGCAGCCAGTTGGCCGACATGCAGGCCAAGGGCGCGGTGGGCGAGATTGTCGGCGGGGTCTATGGGGCCGAAGGTCGCTATATCGAAACCCCGATTTCGGCCCTTGTGGGCGGGGTCAGGATCGAACCCGGACACAGCGTTCCCGTGGTTGGTGTTGCGGCAGGCCAGACAAAGGTCGCCGCGATCCGTGCGGCGTTGAAGGGTCGAATCATCAACTCGTTGGTGACGGACGAACCCACCGCCGCCGCCCTTCTGGCCTGAAACCGGAACTTTATCTGCGCCCCCCATGACTTTGCTGGGAATTTCCCGGTTGACCTTGCGCGTCGCCGCATGAATAATTACTCACGCGATGGGCATATGCTCATGCCAAGGGAGGATACGATGAAACTGACGATCCGGGCGCTTATGGGCGCCTGTGCTGTTGCTGCGCTCGGCACCGCAGCCATGGCCGAAACCACCATCACCGTGGCGACCGTGAACAATGGCGACATGATCCGCATGCAGGGTCTGATGGACGACTTCTATGCCAAGCACCCCGACATCAAGGTCGAGTGGGTCACGCTGGAAGAGAACATCCTGCGCCAGAACGTCACCACCGATATTGCCACCGGCGGTGGCCAGTATGACGTGATCACCATCGGCACCTATGAAGTGCCGATCTGGGCCAAACAGGGTTGGCTGGAAGGTCTGAACGACCTGCCCGCCGATTACGACGTGGATGACCTGCTGCCCGCGATCCGTGGCGGCCTGACCCTCGACGGCACGCTTTTTGCCTCGCCCTTCTATGGGGAATCGTCCTTTGTGAACTATCGCAAGGATCTGGCGGAAAAGGCTGGCATCACCCTTTCGGACGCGCCCACCTGGGACGAGATCAAGGCCGCTGCCGCTGCCATGACCGATACCGCCAATGGCATCTACGGCATCTGCCTGCGCGGCAAGGCCGGTTGGGGCGAGAACATGGCGTTCCTGAGCAGCATGGCCAACAGCTATGGTGCACGCTGGTTCGATGAAAACTGGAACCCCCAGTTCGACCAGCCGGAATGGAAGGCCGTGCTGACCGACTATGTCGATCTGCTGACCAAATACGGCCCGCCCGGCGCATCGAACAACGGCTATAACGAAAACCTGACGCTGTCACTGCAGGGCAAATGCGCCATGCGGATGGATGCCACGGTTTCGGCAGGCTCGCTGACCGATCCGGCGCAATCGGAGTTTGCCGAACAGGTCGGCTTTGCACTGGCCCCCGATGCCGGTCTGGGCAAGCGCGCCAACTGGCTCTGGGCCTGGTCGCTGGCCATCCCGGCCTCGTCTGACGCCAAGGATGCAGCCAAGACCTTCGTGAACTGGGCCACCAACAAGGACTACATCTCGCTCGTGGCCTCCAAGGAAGGCTGGCGCAATGCACCTCCGGGCACCCGCAGCTCGCTCTATGCGAACCCGGAATATGCGGCCCTGCCCTTCGCCAAGATGACGATCGACAGCATCAACGCGGCAGACCCGACCAATCCGGCCACCAAGCCGGTGCCCTATGTCGGCGTGCAGTTCGTGGCCATCCCGGAATTCGCGGGTCTGGCCACCGGCGTGGGCGAAATCTTCTCGGCCGCTCTGGCTGGGCAGAAGTCGGTGGATGAAGCGCTGGCCGAAGCGCAGGCCCTGTCGGTGGAAGAAATGACCACCGCCGGCTATCTGAAGTAACGCAGGCCAAAGGGGGCCGGCTTTCAGGCCGGCCCTCGTGGCCCGAACTGCCCCTTGCGCCGCAGGGGGCAGCCTTCAAAAATCCGGCATTCCATTCGCCCGTCCACGGTGCCCGCTGGCCCCGCACCGGAGAGTTGCCCCATGTCCACCCAATCCACCCGACTTGCCGCGCGCGTGATGGTCGCGCCCTCGGTCATCCTGCTGTTTGTCTGGATGATCGTGCCGCTGGCCCTGACGCTTTACTATTCCTTCCGGTTTTTCCGCCTGCTGACGCCGGAGCGTGCCGGTTTCAACGGCATCACCAATTACGCATGGTTTCTGAACGCGCCCGAATTCTGGCTGGCCATCGTCAATACGCTGGTGCTGGTGCTGGGGGTCCTGGTGATCACGGTCGTTCTGGGCGTGCTGATCGCCCTGCTGATCGATCAACCGGTCAAGGGCCAGGGCGTGCTGCGCATCCTTGTCATCGCCCCCTTCTTCGTGATGCCCCCGGTTGCCGCCTCGATCTGGGAAAACCTGTTCATGCATCCGCAAAACGGGCTGTTTGCCGCCATCGCCACCGGCTTTGGGGCGCAACCGATCCTGTTTCTGGAAAACTATCCGATGGCGTCGGTCATCGGGATCGTGGCATGGGAATGGTTGCCCTTCTCGACGCTGATCCTGTTGACCGCGCTGCAATCGCTGTCCTCCGAACAGCTGGAGGCCGCCGAGATGGACGGGGCCTCGGCCCTTGCCCGGTTCCGCTATATCATCCTGCCGCATCTGACGCGGTCGATCACCGTGGTCGTGCTGATCCAGACCATCTTCCTGCTGGGCATCTTCGGTGAAATCTACACCACCACACAGGGTGGGCCGGGGTCGGCTTCGACCACATTGCCTTACATGATCTTCAAGCAGGCCATCGTCGCGAAAGACATCGGCCGCGCCGCCGCCGGGGGGATCATTGCCGTGATCCTTGCCAATATCGTCGCCTTCTTCCTGATGCGCAGCATCGGCAAGAACCTTGACGCATAAGGAACAGGCCCATGTCCCGCGCCATTTCGCCCCGCCGCAAGGCCCTGACCACCCTGGCCGCATGGTCGGTTGCCCTGCTGATCTTCTTTCCCGTGCTGTGGATGATCTTGACATCGTTCAAGACGGAAACCTCTGCCGTCGCGGTGCCGCCGCAACTGTTCACCGCTGACTGGACGCTGGAAAACTATGCCGAGGTCTGGTCCCGTTCCGACTATCCGCGGTTCTTCTGGAACTCGGTCGTCATCGCAGTCGGGTCCACCCTGCTGGGGCTGGTGATCGCAATTCCGGCCGCATGGGCCATGGCCTTTGTCCCCGGCAAGCGGACCAAGGACCTGCTGATGTGGATGCTCTCGACCAAGATGATGCCCGCCGTGGCCGTGCTGATCCCGCTCTATCTCATCATGCAGCGCGCCGGTTTGTTCGATACCAAGATCGGCCTGGTTCTGGTTCTGATGCTCATCAACCTGCCGATCATCATCTGGATGCTCTACACCTATTTCAAGGAAATCCCCGGCGAGATCCTAGAAGCCGCCCGGATGGATGGCGCGGGGCTGCTGGATGAAATCATCCATGTCCTGACGCCGATGGCCGTGCCCGGCATCGCATCGACCATGCTGCTGAACATCATCCTGGCCTGGAACGAGGCGTTCTGGACCATCACGCTGACCACCACCAAGGCGGCTCCGCTTTCGGCCTTCATCGCCAGCTTCTCGGCGCCGCAGGGCCTGTTCTACGCAAAACTTTCGGCAGCTTCGGCCATGGCCATCATGCCGATCCTGATCCTTGGCTGGTTCAGCCAGAAACAACTCGTCCGCGGCCTGACCTTTGGCGCGGTGAAGTGAGGTAGCTATGGGAAAGATTCAACTTCGTCAGGTCCGCAAGTCATTCGGAGACGTGCATGTCATTCCCGGCATCGACCTTGATATCGAAGATGGCGAATTCGTCGTGTTCGTGGGCCCGTCGGGCTGTGGCAAATCCACGTTGCTGCGCCTGATCGCGGGGCTGGAAGATACCAGCGCCGGCGTGATCGAGATCGATGGCAAGGATGCCACCCACCTGCCTCCTGCCAAACGCGGGCTGGCCATGGTCTTCCAGTCCTATGCGCTGTACCCGCATATGACCGTGCGCAAGAACATCGCCTTCCCGCTGAAGATGGCCGGGATGGATCAGGCCGAACAGGAACGCCGGGTGGAACGCGCGGCGGCGGTGCTGAACCTTGGCAGCTATCTGGATCGCCGCCCCGGCCAGCTTTCGGGTGGCCAGCGGCAGCGGGTGGCCATTGGCCGCGCCATCGTGCGCGAACCGGCGGCCTTCCTGTTCGACGAGCCGCTGTCGAACCTTGATGCAGCGTTGCGCGTGGGCATGCGGCAGGAAATCAGCGAGCTGCACCAAAGCCTGAAAACAACTATGATCTATGTCACCCATGATCAGGTCGAAGCGATGACCATGGCCGACAAGATCGTGGTGCTGAACGCGGGCCGCATCGAACAGGTGGGCAGCCCGCTGACGCTGTATCACCAGCCGTGCAACATCTTTGTCGCCGGGTTCATCGGCAGCCCGAAGATGAACTTCGTCTCCGGGGCCGAAGCGGCCAGACACAACGCCCATACCATCGGTATCCGGCCGGAACATATCACCGTTGGCGATGGCCCCTGGGAGGGCGTGGTGGGCCTGTCGGAACATCTGGGCTCTGACAGCTTCATCAAGGTGGATGTGCCGGGTCTGGGCATCATCAACGTTCGTGGCCCCGGCGAACTTGGCGTGCATCACGGTGACCGGATCCGTCTGAACCCCGATCCGGCGCGGATTCACCGCTTTGACCAGGATGGAAAGGCATTGGCATGAAACTTCGGGGAAAAATTGCCCTGATCACGGGCGCAGCCCGTGGCATCGGCAAGGCCTTTGCTGCGGCCTATGTGGCCGAAGGTGCCACAGTGGCGATTGCCGACATCAACCTTGAAGCCGCCGAAAAGGCTGCGGCAGAGATCGGCCCTGATGCCTTTGCGCTGCATCTGGATGTCAGCCGTCAAGACAGCATCGACCACGCCTTTGCCGCGATGGCGGCACGCGGCGGGATCGACATTCTGGTGAACAACGCGGCGTTGTTCGACATGGCGCCGATTGTCGAAATCACCCGCGAAAGCCATGACCGGCTGTTTTCGATCAACGTGGCAGGCACCTTGTTCGTGTTGCAGGCTGCGGCCCGCCAGATGATCTCCCAGGGGCGCGGCGGCAAGATCATCAACATGGCCAGCCAGGCAGGTCGGCGCGGCGAGGCGCTGGTCGGCGTCTATTGCGCAACCAAGGCGGCAGTGATCTCGCTCACGCAATCGGCGGGCCTGGATCTCATCAAGCACGGCATCAACGTCAACGCGATCGCACCCGGCGTGGTAGAGGGCGAACACTGGGATCACGTCGATGCCCTGTTCGCCCGCCATGAAGGCCGCCAGCCCGGCGAAAAGAAACGGATCGTCGGCGCTGCGGTGCCCTATGGCCGCATGGGAACCGCGGCTGACCTGACCGGCATGGCAATCTTTCTTGCCAGCCCTGACTCGGACTATGTCGTCGCGCAGTGTTTTGGCGTTGATGGCGGAAACTGGATGGCCTGAAATGACCCTGTCAAACGCCACACTTTCACAACTGCCAGCGGCGGTTGTAACACCAGCCTATGACCGCAAGCAGTTGAAGCCGGGGATCGTTCATATCGGCTGCGGCAATTTCCACCGCGCCCATATGGCCGTCTATCTGGATGATCTTTTTGCCCGCGGGTTGGCGCAGGATTGGGCCATCATCGGCGCTGGCGTCCGCGCGGGCGATGCCCGCATGCGCGACGCTCTGGCCGCGCAGGATTACCTGTATAGCGTGATCGAATTGGCCCCTGAAAGCCGGGCGGCCCGCGTGATCGGGGCGATGACGGATTTTCTGCCGGTCTGTGATGACAATGGCCCGCTGATCGCAGCCATGTCCCGGCCCGACATCCGCATCGTTTCGTTGACGGTCACGGAAGGCGGCTATTACATCGATCCGGCGACCGGGGCATTCAACCCCGCCCATCCCGACATCCGGCATGACGGGCTGAATCCCGAAACGCCCCGCACTGCCTTTGGGGCCATTGCCGCCGCCCTGCGCCTGCGCCGCAGCGCCGGGATCGCGCCCTTCACCGTGATGTGCTGCGACAATCTTCCGCATAATGGCCAGGTGACGGCGGCCGCCGTGGTTGGCGTGGCCCGGCTTTCCGATCCGGAACTGGCCGATTGGATTGCCGCCCAGGTCGCCTTTCCCAATTCGATGGTGGATCGCATCACCCCAGCCACGGGCCCGCGTGAACAGGCCATGGCCCGCGATCTTGGCCTTGACGATGCAGCCCCGGTCACCTGCGAACCTTTCCGGCAATGGGTGCTGGAAGACAGGTTTCCGGCAGGCCGCCCGCCATTGGAAGAGGTTGGCGTGGTTTTCACCGATCGCGTGGATGCCTTCGAAACCATGAAGATCCGTATCCTGAACGGGGGGCATGCCATCATCGCCTATCCGGGCGGGCTGGCCGATATCGAATATGTCCATGAGGCAATGGCCGATCCGCAGATCCGCGCCTTTCTGGATACCGTCCTGACGCGGGAAGTGCTGCCCTTCGTACCACCGGTGCCGGGCACCCGCCTGCCCGACTACAAGGCGCTGATCATCGACCGGTTCTCCAATCCGATGATTGCGGATACCGTGCGCCGCCTGTGTCTGGATGGATCCAACCGGCAGCCCAAGTTCATCGTGCCCAGCCTGCGCGACAATCTCGCGGCGGGCGGCGATGCCCGGGGGCTGATCCTGCTTTCGGCGCTCTGGTGCCGCTATTGTGCTGGTACGACCGAGACCGGCCTTGCCATTGCGCCCAACGATCCTGCCTGGGACAGCCTGACACATCGCGCCGGAGTCGCCAGGCAGACCCCGCAGGCCTGGCTTGACGGGAATGAAGCCTATGGCGATCTGGCCCGGGATTCGCGTTTTGCAACCCCCTTTGCCAATGCGCTGCAGGATGTCTGGAACCGCGGTTCCCGGGCAGCCATTGCCGACTATCTTTCGTCTGTGGCTTAGAACCCAGCTGGCAGAGCCTTGCAGGCCCGACTGGCATGTCCGGGCCTGCTGGCCAGCCCTTGCATCAATCAGCTTTGGGCTGATCTGGGCCAATTTGGGCATTTCTGGCCAAGCCAATGATATCCTTAACGTGTCCCATACCAGACATGCCAGATCCAGTGCCCATCCATAAACCACCGGGTCGGGCCATTTGCACGCATAAGTTGATGCAGCAAAGCTTTTTCATGGCTCCGGCCTGGCTTGACGGGCCTGATCAGCCACAGTGAGTGATTCGGCATTTCTTAACGCCTGTCCCCCACAGTCTGGAACTGCCACAAAACCACGCAAACCAGACGCGCTGTTGTTCGGGATAAAGCAGTCATGAAACTGTCCCTCAAAACCAAGGTCCTCTCGCTGATTGTCGCGATACTTGTCTCTCTGGCAGTCAGCCTTTCGGCATTGCTCATCTCCCTGCAACGAGATGCGCTTGTTGCCCGGATCGAACACGCGCAAAGCGTGGTGTTGCGCGTGCTCGCCTTTGATCAGCAGAACAATACGCGCGAAGCCGGGTTTACCTACACCACCGACGAAAAGGGTCTTCTGGTTTCGGCGGAATGGGAACAGGTTCCGGATTTTGCCGATAACAAGACAGCCGAGGGGTCGGTCATGCAGACCGATGGTATCGGTTCAATCCTGCGATACGACAAGGCGTCGGGCCGATTCATCCGCGTTTCAACCACCTTCCGGGATTTGACCGGGGCGTATGCCACCGGAACCGGACTGGAACCAGACAGTGACAGCCATGCCGCCCTATTGCGGGGGGAACAGCACCTCGGCACCGTGTCAATCCTCGGAACGCCGGTCAAGGCACAGCATTTTCCGATCCGGAACAAAGCAGGCGAGATCACCGGCGCGCTGGAGGCTGGAATTGCCGAATCCGAACTCACTGCCGTTATTGACCAGACGATCAAGAAAGCTGTTCTGGCCGCTGGCTTCGCGATTGCCCTTGCGGTTATCTCGGGTCTTGTCCTGATGTCGCTGGCTCTGCGTCCGATTGGGCAGATCAACACCGCCATGAAGCGCGTTGCAGCCGAAGATTATGAAACCGAAATTCCGCATCAGGATACGCCCGATGCAATCGGTGACATGGCCCGCAATCTCGATGCGTTCCGGCTAGCCTTGTCCGATGCAAAAGCCGCGCGCGAGGCACAGCTAGCATCACAACAGATGGCGATGGAGCAAGCCGAAAGCACGGCCCGCACCCAGGCAAGGGTGGTTCGGGATATTTCTGATGGTCTGCAACGGCTTGAAACCGGCGATCTGACACGGAAGATCGAAAGTCCCGCCACTGATCCCTTCCCTGCCGAATATGAACAATTGCGGGCGAGCTATAATTCCGTGATCGATGCCTTGAATGCGGTCATTCAGGACGCCCATGAGGTTGCGCAATCCGTCTTTGGCAGCGCGGCCGAAATCGACAGTGCCTCGGATGCTCTGGCAAAACGGACTGAAACGCAGGCCGCAACGCTGGAACAGACATCGGCGGCCCTGAGCGGCCTGGCCGAGAACGTCAGTTCGGCCAGCATCCGGGTTGCGCAGGCCGAGACGGCGGGCACGCAAAGCCGCCAACGCGCCGAAGCCGGGGCCGGTGTCGTGCGCGAAGCTATCGATGCCATGGCCGCCATTGAATCAAGTGCCCAGCAGATGACGCGGATCATCGGTGCCATTGAGGATATCGCCTTCCAGACCAACCTGCTTGCGCTGAATGCCGGGATCGAGGCGGCCCGTGCCGGCGATGCGGGCAAGGGATTTGCCGTCGTCGCCTCGGAGGTGCGAAACCTTGCCCTGAAAGCCTCCGATTCCGCACAGGAGATTGCTCAACTGATCTCCGACAGTCGGGGACAAGTGGACAAGGGCAGCACCCTGGTCGCACGCACCGGAGAACAGTTGGACAGTATCCTGGGTTGTGTCAGCGAAGCGCAAACACTGATGACCGAGATCGCGGCGACGTCGCAACATCAGTCTTCCGCCTTGGAAGAAATCAACCATGGGGTGGCACAGCTGGATCAGGTGTCACAACAGAATGCGGCTGTCGCAGAAGAATCCGCTGCGGCGGGTGTGGCTCTGCGCCAAAGGGCGGAAGCCCTGCTGCAAGTCCTCAGTCGGTTCCGTACCGATGCTTCGCGGGCAAACCCGGTGACAAAAAACCTGCCGTCACAGCCGCAAGCCATGCCAGAGCCGCGACGCACTGCCAAACCTGTGCCTGCTCGGGTGGTGGGAGGCGAGGCTTGGGCGGAGTTCTAGGCTCCAGACTTCGGTAATGGGGCCGTCTCAGTCAAGCTCTCTTGCGCAGGCGGTATGGGGCGCCCAGGGGCGGGTTTGATCTTCGGCCTGTCTTGAGCTGGCCTGCTCTCGCCTCGGCCTTCGTCTGAAATCATCCCGGGTGCATGCTTCGGTTCGTGGTCGGCGCGCCGGCCGCCAACATGATGCTGGTTGAATGCAGTTCCGATGTGCCCATCTCATTGGCGGCTTGATCGGTGTCGGCCAAGGCATTATCCTCGCTATCACCGACGCTGCCCACGGAAGGCTCGATGCCTGCCTCTGCCAGCCGTTCGCTGTATTTGATCCACAGGTATTGTGATCCGCAGCCCGAATGATGGACCAGCGCCTTACCCTAGATCGGGCGACGTTCGTGGACGGCCTGCTTGAGGGCACCGAGAACGAAACCGGCATGAGGGGAGGTGCTGACGCGCCAACCGACGGTCTTCCGGGCATAGGCGTCGACAACAAAGACAACATAGGGAACCCCTTCCAGGTGGCGACATGGGGGAAGTCCAAAACCCACAGCATGTTCGGCGCAGGCACACGGAACTGGCGGTTCACGCAGTCCAGTGGGCATGATGTCCGACTGATGCAGCCATGCTACGTGAAGGGCTACCTGCCGATGCGCAAAGGCTTTCTTTACCTTATCGCTATCATGGCCCGGCTCACCCGCAAGGTGCTGGCCTGGCGGATATCGAACACGCTGGAGGCCGAGTTCTGTCTTGAGGCCCTGAACGAGGCCATCCACAAGTTCGGCGCGCCCGAGATCATGAATACGGACCAGGCGGCGCGGAATCTGTCCAAGAGTTGGGGACTAGCTCAGTCTTCCAAGAACATTTGCGTTCAGGTGCCCAGATCCGCTCCTGCAAGCCAAGCTTCCGCCAGACGCACATCCTCACGTGCCAAAGCGATGAGGTCGGGAACATCAGAAACTCTGCATATCGCGGGCGGGCGCAGGGCTTGCGCCCGTTCCCCCGCACGGATCAGCCCCAAAGTCAGCGCCGCTCCCTTGAAGTTGTGCAGGGCCGCATCGGTCTGCGCTACATCCAGCGCAGTGCAAGCGCGCGTCAGATCATCGGAGGCATCCTGCAACGAGTCTTCGAACTGGCGAACCAATGCAGCGACCCGTTTTCTTCCAAGACTTTGCATGAGATCTTCAAGCTGCGGATTGGGTGCCCATTCAGGGACAGGCGGGTCCGCAACCGGGCCGGGATCATCTTTGGTCGGCTCGTCGCGAACATCTTCCGGCGTTACTGCGCTGACAGCCTGGATGGCATCCGACAATCGGCTCAGCGTGACGGGCTTGGCCAGAAATCCATCCATCCCCGCTTCTTCACAGATTTTGCGATCCCGGATGGAGGCATTGGCCGTCACCCCGATCACCGGCAATTTGCACCCAAGCTCGCGCAGGCGGATTGTCGTATCTGGGCCACTGATACCCGGCATCTGCATATCCATCAGCACCAGATCGAACGCCGCCCCTTCCAGACGCGACAAGGCCACAAAGCCGTTTTCCACGGCGATCGACAAATGTCCAAGTTGTTCAAGCTGATCCGAAATGACGGCACGATTGATCGGGTTGTCATCTACAACGAGAACCCGCAATCCTTGCGAGGAGCGTGGGCAATCGGCTGACGCCGCAACGGCAGGCGTTGACGACAGGGTGACCGCCACATCTACCGGAATTTCAAACCAGAAGGTACTGCCGACGCCAGACTTGCTGATGACGCCGATCTCGCCCCCCAGGCCCTGCACGATCCGCTTGCAGATCGCGAGGCCCAGACCAGTCCCGCCATAGGCCCTGGCATAGGATCCATCGACCTGTTCAAAATCGCGAAACAACCGGGGGATATCTTCCTCTCGAATACCCACACCGGTATCGATCACTTCGATCCGCAGCCTGTCTTCCGGGGTCAGCGCACCGATCAGCCGAACCTCACCCGCGGGGGTGAATTTCAAGGCGTTGCCCACAAGATTGACCATGACCTGCCGCAGCCGTCCCGGATCGGTGCGCAATCGAAGGGCAGGCAGCGAAACATGCAAACCCAGCCCCGCGGCCTCGGCCCGACCGACAAAAGTCAGCAGGATGGTTTCGCCGATATCGGGCAGATCTATGATTTCCTTTTGCTGTTCAAAGGTTTTTGAATCCAGCTTGGAAAAATCCAGAATGTCGTTGATGACATCCAGCAGCAGCTGACCCGAGCTTTGGATCGTGCGCACACGTTTTGCCTGCTGATCGTCCAGCCCGGCAGAGCCCAAGAGTTCGGCCGAACCGATGATGGCATTCAACGGTGTTCGGATTTCGTGGCTCATCGTGGCAAGGAAGGTGGATTTGGCCGCATTGGCCGCCTTTGCGCGTGACGCCTGTTGCAGGCTGCGGCGCTGCAACAGGGCCATGCGTCCATGTGCGCGCCGCAACTGGCGCAGCTGGATCACCAATATGCCCGCGATCCCCATGAAGGCCAGAACCAGCAAGGCTGCGCTCCAGCCCAGCCGGTCGTGGATCGACTGGCGGGCCGAACGTTCAGCAACCCGCGCAAGGCTCATCTGGTGATTGGTCTCCAGAAGCAGTTGCGCCATGCCTTCGCGCAGCGCGGCGATCTGCGGCAGCAAAGCGGCCAGATCTGACAGATAGTCCGGATCATCCGGCTTCAGCGCATCAATGGACGGGGCCAAAGATGTCACTTCGGCAGTGCGCGCAGCGCTCAGCCTGCCGATTTCCGATGTGCCTTTCAGATCAATGACAAAGGCCCCGCGTTCCAGAAGGATGGCCCGGCTGTAAAGCACATCATAGGCAGACAGGATATCCTTGTGATAGCCTGGATCGGCGCTGACCAGCGCCTCACGGGTGGAATGGAGCAGGCTGGCGGCATGACGGTCGGCCTGAAACACGGCCCACATCGCATCTTCGCGCACGCGGGCGGCCATTTCACGATCCGCCGCCAGCAGTTGGGAAAACATGAACACCCAGACGCCCATAAGAATGACGGCGGCGCTTGCAAGCAGGCCAATGGCCAGCCGAAGGCGGAACGCCGCACTGGCAGGGCGCCGGGCGCTGATCACGGAAGAACCTCGATCCGCTTCACCTGCCAGACCGAGCGCGCGAAGTAGACCTCGTTCACCAGATCCGGGAATTCATCAAACGGATAGATGACGAACAATGGCCCCTTGTCGCGCACTGACATCGGCTCGCCATTATGCCGCGTCGCCAGAATGACCGGATAGCCGGACACATCCGCCATCGGCATCTCCACGGCATAATCGTTGATGGCAATCACCCGCAGCGTGCCACCCGTTGCCCCGACGGTGGTCATAAGATCGGCTATGGTCGGCCCCGAAAAGGTTTGCACCCCGTCATACCAGGGGGTTGCGGTGATCGTTTCGCGCTGTGTCAGCGCCTCCAGCATCGCCAGATCAAAGACTGCCGCGCCGTCCTGATTGGTCGTGCCAATCGCCCCGTTGATTTCAAGGATCACCTCGCCCGCAGGCGGGGT
Organism: Gemmobacter denitrificans; assembly: GCF_036964905.1. NCBI lineage: Bacteria > Pseudomonadati > Pseudomonadota > Alphaproteobacteria > Rhodobacterales > Paracoccaceae > Gemmobacter > Gemmobacter denitrificans. The sequence continues at coordinate 13,248 of NZ_JBALHR010000003.1, read as the reverse complement.
GAGCGCCGCCGCAAGGGCCAATTGGACCGGCAAGAGATGCAGCGCAAGAAACGCCGCAATGATTTTGAAGAACCTCATGGATCAGCCTCATAGATGGATGTTTCGGGTTGTGCGTCATGTCTGGGGGGCAGGCCGCCGGTTTCCGATTGCGCCGGACAGGGCGGCAATGCTCAGGGGTTTGGCGATGCAGCCGTCAAAACCGGCGGCCACATAGGTTTCAACCTGTTCGGGCCGGGCATTTGCAGTAACCGCAAAGGCCGGAACAGGGTCCAACCCCTTGTCGCGCTCTTGCCGCCGGATATCGGCAATCACTTCGGTGCCGGTCATCGCGGGCATGTTGATGTCCAGCAGCAGCATCGCAAACCGCCCGGGCGCCCAGGCATCGACGGCTGCGCGGCCATCTTCGGCCAAGGTCACCTCCGCCCCCAGGCGGGAAAGCATGAGCGACAGCAGCTTGCGATTGGCCCGGTTGTCATCCGCGATCAGGACCGGCGCCCCGGCCAGTTCCAGATTGGCGGTTGCCGGGGGCGCGGGCATGGCGGGCAGCGGCAGATCGAGCGTGAAGCGGCTGCCCACCCCCGGCTGCGATTGCACTTTCAGCGTTCCGCCCATGGCCTCGGCCAGTTTGCGCGAAAGACTGAGGCCCAGCCCCCGCCCGGTATGCAGGCGGCCCATGCTGGCATCCAGCTGAACGAAGGGTTGAAAGATCCGGTCGATATCGCCCTCGGGGATGCCCACACCGGTATCTGCCACTTCCAGCCGGACCCGGGCAGCATCGGGCAGATCCAGCGTCACGGTTACAGCGCCCTGCACGGTAAAGCGCAGGGCATTGTCGATCAGATTGCGCAGGATCTGCCGTAGGCGGTCTGCATCGCCACGGCGTTCCGCAGCAGCGTCGCCCTCAATCTCCAGACGCAGGGCCAAGCCTGCCGCCTCGGCGCGGGGTTTCAGTTCGGCCACCATATCGCTGAGCAAACCGGTCAGATTGACACCGGACGCCGCGAGCTGCAGCCGCCCGCCTTCCAGTTGCGCGTGATCCAACACATCGGAAAGTACAGCCGTCAGGTCGGTCGCGGCGGTGCGGATGGTCTGCAGATCGCCCCGCATCGCATCGGACGTGCTGCTCCCCTCCAGCAATTCGGACAGACCGATGATCGCCGTCAGCGGTGTGCGCAACTCGTGGCTCATCATAGCGACAAAGGCCGCCTGCGCCCGTTCGGCCTGTTGGGCCGCATCGCGTGCCGCAATGATGGTGCTGACATCGCTGGCAAAGCCGCGCAGGCCATCAAACCGCCCTTCGGCCGTGAAAAACGGGGTGATGCTGATCTGCATCCAGCAGACTTTGCCATCCCGCCTTTGCACCCGCAGGGGAAGATGCGCGGCCGCTTCGCGCCGGGCCAGCAGGTCATGCAATGTGCCGCCGCCGCCCTCGGGGTCCACCTGAATATGCGGGCCAAGGCGGCTGGCTGACAGGCCCTGCACCTCTTCCGGGGCAACATCCAACGCCTGCGCCATCGCAGGCGACAGGTAGGAAACGCGCAGATCACGGTCGAATTCAAAGAACCAGGCATCGCTGAGCTGCGCGATATCGCTGAGCCGGGCCCCCAGACGATCGCGCGACCGCGACGCCTCAACCTCGGCTGTAACATCGGTCTGGGTGGCCACGATGTATCGTGCTGCCGCACCCGGACCGGGCACCGGATGCAGGTCGATCTGGTTCCAGAACATTTCGCCCGACGGGCGCCGGTTGCGCAGCCGGAAGCTGCCGCCGGTGCGGTTTTCGGATGCTTCGCGCAACGCCTGACGCACCGGATGATCCGGCGTTTCCGCTGTCAGCAATCGGCAATTGTGACCGATGATCTGATCGCGGTCATAGCCGCTCAGCTGTTCGAAGGCGCGATTGACATAGATCAGCGGCAAATCGGGCTTGGTCGCGTCGCCGATCACGATACTGGCGGAAGAGGCGTCGATCACCGCCGACAACAGGGCCTCGCGCGTTTCCACCTCCAGCTGCGCACGCCGCAATGCCAGGAGGTTGCCGACCCGCAGGCGCAACTCTTCGATATTCACAGGTTTTGTCAGAAAATCGGTCGCCCCGGCGCGGATCGCCTCAAGGCGCAGCAGGGAATCGGAATCGGCGGTGACCATCACGATGGGCACATGGGCATGGCGCGGATCGGCGCGTAGTTGGCGCATGGCATCGATCCCGGTCATGTCGGGCAGCCGGTAGTCCATGATCAGCAGGTCGAACACGCTGTCCCGGCATGCCTCAAGCGCCGGTTGCGCGGCGGAAAATCCGCTGACAGTGCAGCCCGGCGTGTCTTCCAGCACGGCCAGAAGCACATTCCGGATCATGGCATTGTCTTCGACAATCGCAATTTTCACATCGGATCTCCCGCGATTCTGCAGGAAACGATACGAAGGGTGGCCTAAGGAACCTTTAAGCTTTGTCAGGCGTCATGCCCCCGAGGGGCCGGGGTCTGATTCCGGGCGCGACCCGATCCTTCAGCTCATGGAGCCAAGGGCGGCCTCGGTTTCGGTGAGCAGGATCCCGGCCTCCCGAGGTCCGAAAACCATCGGCGGTTTGATCTTCAACACATTGTCATCCGGCCCGTCGGTCGAGGCGAGGATGCCGCGCAACCGCAACTGATCGACCACATGGTCGGCCGCTTGCGTCGCCGGATTGCGGGTTTCGCGGTCCGTGACCAGTTCAACGCCGATGAACAGGCCCATGCCGCGCACATCGCCGATGATCGGGAACCGCTCGGCCAGCCCACGATACCCCGCCATCAGCGCCGCCCCGGTTGTCACGGCGCGCGCGGGCAGTTGTTCCGCCTCGATCACATCCAGAACCGCATGGCCCACCGCCATCGATACCGGATTGCCGCCGAAGGAATTGAAATACTCCATCCCATTGGCAAATCGTGCGGCAAGTTCTGGGGTGGTGACGACGGCAGCCAGCGGATGGCCATTGCCGATGGGTTTGCCAAGCACCACGATATCCGGGATCACCCCCTGGGTCGCAAACCCCCAGAATTCGGGGCCGACCCGGCCAAAGCCGCACTGCACCTCATCTGCGATGCACAGGCCGCCCCTGGCGCGTATCCGGGCATAAACGTCTGCCAGATACCCCACGGGCAGAATGACCTGCCCCCCGACGCCCGACAGGCTTTCGGCAATGAAGCATGCGGCACCCGAACCGCTGCGCTGTGCGATCGCATTCAGACAGCGGTCGATATCGGCAGCATAGGCCGGGCCGCTTTCCGCGCCGCGGAAGGGGCCACGATAGGCATCGGGAAAGGCCGCAACCTGCACGAAATCGGGCTGCGGAAAGCCGCCCTTTCGTTTGAACTTGTAGGGGCTGATCTCCACCGTCCCGCCGGAATTGCCATGATAGGCCCAATCCAGCACCACGGTATCCTTCTTGCCCAGGGCTGTGCGGGCGATCCGCAGCGCCAGTTCATTCGCCTCGGTCCCCGAATTCACAAAGGTCACAACCTTCAGGTCGCCCGGCATGGTGGCGGCGATCCGTTCGGCCAGATGTGGCATCGCCTCATGCAGATAGCGGGTATTGGTGTTCAGTTCCGCCGCCTGCCGGGCCAGCGCCTGCACCACATGGGGGTGGCAATGGCCGACATGGGTGATGTTGTTGACCGTGTCCAGATAGCGCCTGCCCGTGTGATCGATCAGCCAGGCCCCCCGCCCGCGCACCATCTTCAGCTTTTCGCGGTAAGACACCGAAAGCGAAGGACCGATCACAGCCCTGCGGCGGGCCAGCAGGGCCGCCGACGGTTCGGGATCGATGGCAAAGCTCTCCGGTTCCAGCCGCAACAGCAGATTGGGATCGGGGCTGATATCGGCCCAGACATCCCAAAGGCTGTCATGCCCGACGCCAAAGAAATTTCCGCGCTGCGCCAACAGGCTGGTGATGATCTGGAAATGCAGATGCGGGGCCCAGCCGCCGTTTTCATGCCAATCGCCCAGATGGCCGATCATCTGCCCCGCGCTGACCGCCTGCCCTGCACGGCAAAGGCCGGGCAGCGATCCGCCCAGATGGCCATACAGCGTGAAGAAGGCACGCCCGCTGGCGGTTTCGTGCCGCAGGATCAGCGTATGCCCATAATCCAGCGGATCGGCATTGTAACTGACGCTTTCCACGACCCCGTCCATCGGCGCATGGATCGCGGTTCCGGCGGGCGCAAAGATGTCGATCCCCAGATGCCGGGTGCGGCGTTCATCGCTGGCTGCATCGGCAAAATGGGCGGCGGTATAAACCGCGCGTTTCTCCCCATAAAGACCAAAGCCGACAAAGGGCATGTCGGCTGGCAGATCGGTGGGCCGCTGCGCCGTCATCCAGTCATCGAAGGCGCGGTCGGAAAAGGCGGGCATGTCGGGGTGGCCGCCTACGGTCGGCAGGGCTATACGGGCCGCTCGGCACGGATCGGTGGCAAGGATCGGTTGCGTCCGGCAATTGCCAAGCTCTGCAACGATGGCCGATGCCTCCGGAATGGCCGCGAACCCTGCCGCCTTGCGGCACAGGGCCACCATGAAGCCGGGATCAAGCCGCTCCAACCGCTCCAGCAGGGCAAAGGCCGGGCCTTGCGAGATCAGCAGATACTCATTGTCTGGGTGCAGCTTTGACTGGCGCGAGGAAATGCAGACCGAACAGACCAGCCGCATCCGCATGATATCATAGACCAGATCCGCCTCGTCCTCGGTCAGGGGGAATTCGGCGGCAAAGCCGGAAATCACCGCACGGATCGCGGCGTAAAGATCGGGCGCGGCCATCAGCGCATAGGCCAGGGTGATCGCCAGCTCGTTTACGGTTCGCCCATGGCACATGTCGCCAAAGTCGATCAAACCGGCAATGCGGGTGGGATCGGCAGGATCGGTGATGACATTCCAGTCATTCGCATCCTGATGCAGGACCGAAGCGCGCAAACCGGGCAGGCGCGGTGCGATCAGCCTTTCATGGCGCAGGAACAACCTTTCCACCAGCGCGCGACGGGCCGGATCGGCAATATCGGCAACATGGTCGCGCAGCTGGATCACATGATCCAGCGACCACGGAAAATCGGGGCGAAAGGCCTGCGGATGGCCAAACCCTTGCATCGACCGGGTCAACCCGCCCATGAACCGGCCCAGATTAGCCAGCTGCGGCAGCGAACGCGGCTCCTCGGCCAGTGGTTTGCCGGCAATCCAGGTCACCAGCCGCATCTGGCTGGCGCGGCCCGCGACGGTGATGGTGGCCCGGTCAGCGCCATCAATCGTTGGCACCACACGCGGAATACCCGGCTGCCCCACGCGCGCCAGATGCCGCAGCGTGGCCGTCTGCAGGTCGATCTGACCGGGGTCTTCGGCCGGGTTGGCGATCTTGAGCACATAATCCTGCTCACCACAAATGAGCCGCGCGTTCTGATCCCGTTCTGACGGCAATGGCCGCACGGTTCCCACCATGCCGAAATGGGTTGTCGCCATGGCAACCAGTTCCTTGGCCGTGAATGCGGGATTGCCAGTCGTGAATGCGGTCATTTGTCCTGTCCCTGTCCGGCAGGAGCCGGGGCATCAAAGGTCGTCATCCGCGGACAGAGAGCCTGCCCGGATCGCAGGCAGGTCAGGATTTCCTGACCTTTGGCCTGCGGTTCACCTTGGCATGTCCGCGCTTCTGGGGCATCAAGCAAGCCGTCGGAACATACCGGCATCCTGCCGGAACCGACCGGCACAAAGTTATGCGGAGAGAGCGATGCGCGACCTCGATGAAAAAGATCGCGAGATCCTCCAGATCCTGTCGCGCGAAGCGAGGATCGCCACCAAGGCGCTTGCCGGCCGCATCGCCCTGTCGCGCAGCGCAACGGCGGAACGGATTGCCAATCTGGAACGGGCCGGCATCATCCGGGGCTATCGGGCGGATATCGGGGAAATTGACGGCAGCACCATTCGCGCGCTCCTGCTCATCAAGCTCAAGCGCACGCCCTCCCACGATCTGCTGGACGTTCTGGCCCAAAGCCCCCAGGTTAGGCGCGTTCTGTCGGTTGCGGGCGATCTTGATCTGGTGGCCGAAATCGTTGCAGGCAACATGGAAAAGCTGAATGCCCTGCGCGACATCATCGCAGGGCATGACGCGGTGGCCGATATCACCACATCGGTCGTGCTGCGCCGGGAAATCGACCGTGAAAACGGCTAGCCCCCCTGCCTGCGGCCCCGGCTGCGCTAGGGCCGCAGACCATAGCGCCGGATCTTTTCGGCCAGCGTCCGCCGCGGGATCTGCAATATCTGCGACGCGCGGAGCGAATTGGCCCCACAACGATCAAGCACGGCGGCAATCTCGCGCGCCTCGAACGCGGCCACCCTTTCGGCAAGAGACCCTTCCGCAAGCGGGGCGGTGCTGTCCTTTCGGGCCACTGAAACCCGGTCCAGGCCAAGCGCATGGGCTTCGGCCAGGCTGCGCAGTTCCCGCACATTTCCAGGCCAGGGGCGGCGCAGCAGATCACGGCGCAGATCAAAGCTGACCTCGGGCACGGGACGCCCGCTGCGTTGGGCGGCCGTGGTCAGAAAATGGCTGTAAAGCAGAACGATATCGCCACCGGTCTGGCGCAGGGGCGGGGTGGTGATCTCGATACCCGCCAAACGGTAGAACAGATCGGCGCGGAAGCGGCCCAGATGCGAGGCTTCGCGCAGGTCGGTTTTGCTGATGGCGATCACCCGCAGGTCAAGCGGCCGGTCTAGGGTTTCACCCAGCCGCTGCACCCGGCGTTCGTCCAGCACGCGCAGCAGTTTGGCCTGCAACGCCATGGGCATGCTTTCCACCTCGTCCAGCACCAGCGTGCCGCCCGAACTGGCTTCGATCCGTCCAATGCGTTCGGTCGTCGCTCCGGGAAAGGCGCCTGCCGCATGGCCGAACATCTCGATTTCAAACAGCGCCTCGGGCAGCGCCGCGCAATTCACCATCTGCAAGGGGCCCTTGCCGCGCGGCCCGGCATCATGCAGCGCGCGCGCCACCACTTCCTTGCCGGTGCCGGTCTCGCCGGTGACGACGATATCCACCGGCAGCGGGCCAATCTGCGCCACCCTGTCACGCAACGCCGTCAGCGCGGTGGATTCCCCCAACAGGCGCGGATGTTCCGCCGCACCGATCAGCGCCCGCAACCGCGCCAGTTCGCGGCGTGTGTCGCGGGCGCGCAGGGCACGGGCCAGAACCGACAGAAGGTGGTGGCTGTCATAGGGCTTTTCCAGAAAATCCTCAGCCCCGGCCTGAATGGCGCGCACGGCATGGCTGACATCGCCATGGCCGGTGATCAGCACGATCGGCACATCAAGCCCGCGCGCCTGCACCGCCTGCAACAAGGCCATGCCATCCATGCCGGGCATGCGCAGATCGGACAGGATCGCATCGGGCGGGGCGGCAATTGCGGCCTCAAGCGCAGCGGCGGCAGTGGCAAACTGCGATACGCGGTAGCCTGCCGCATCCGTCAGATCGCACAGCGCCGCAAGGTGATCGGCGTCATCATCCACGACGAAAACCTGTGGCGCATCGGTCATTCGGCGGCCCGCAAATCTTGCGCGGCTAGTGATGCCAGCGGCATTGTGACCTGCACCACCGTGCCCCCCCCCTCGGCCGCGGCAAAGCCAAGATCGCCACCAAATTCCCCCAGGATCGTGCGGCTGATCGACAGGCCAAGGCCCAGCCCTTCGCCGGTTGCCTTGGTGGTGAAGAACGGCTCGGCAAGGCGCGGCAGGTCTTCCGCGGCGATGCCGCAGCCATTGTCTGACACCGTCAGGCACAACGCGCCGTCGCGGGCAAAGGCGGCAAGGGCGATCTTCGGGTCTGCGCGATGTTCCACCGCATCCAGCGCATTCAGCAGCAGGTTCACCAGCACCTGTTCCATCCGTACAGGCCCGGCCCAGACCAGCAATGGCCCATTGGCTGGCAGTAACTCTGGCACCACCCCAACCGCCCGGGCGCGGGGCGTTACCAGTTCCACCGCGCTGGCCATGACCGATGTCACGTCAACCAGACTGCGTTCGCCGGGTTCCTTGCGGCCAAAGCTCTTGAGATGTTTCGTCGTGCGCTGCATCCGTCGGATCAGGCCGCGCACCGTGGCCAGACGCGGCGCGGTCGTCCGATCGGTTGGCGGCAATGACAATTCGGCAGCGGCCAGCGTGGCCTCCATCGCGGCCAGCGGCTGGCTGATCTCATGCACGATGGCGGTGGACATCCGCCCCAGGGCCGCCATCTTTTCAGAATGGATCAGCCCCTCTTGGGCGGCGCGCAGATCGATTTCCGCCTGTCTGCGGGCCTCGATTTCTGTCGCAAGGGCTGCGGTGCGTTCGTTTACCCGCGCCTCCAGTTCATCATGCTGGCGCAGGCGCAGCGCGGTCAGTTGGCGGCGTTGGTGCACCACCAGGGCAACCGCCATCAGCACCAGCGACATCAGCGCCGCCCCCGTTGCCCAACCCACGGCCTCGGTCACGACCGGGGCCGTGGGTGCTGCGGCCAGCAATTGCCACCCCGGCCCCTCTAGCCGGGCCAGAGCGGGGCGCATCGCGCCGGGGGCGATGCCAGGCGCGGCCAGCGCGCCTCTGGTCAGCAAGGGGGCGGCCTGCGCCAGATCGACCCCGTCATAGGTGCGCTGCGCGGCCAGCCGGGCAAGACTGTCCTGCGACAGCGGGCGCAGCGGGCGGTAGACCCAATCGGGGCGACCGGCCAGAAACACGACCCCATCGGCATCGGCCAACGCCATCGCCAGGCCCGCGGCGGCCCAGGTATCCTGCAGGGGGCGCAGATCGACCTTCACGACCATCACGCCCTGCGCCCCGTTGCGCGTGATGCGCGACGACAGGAAATATCCCGGCAATCCGGTGGTCACCCCGATGGCATAGAACTGGCCTTTTCCCGTGGCCATGGCATCGCGAAAATAGGGGCGAAAGGCATAGCTCTGGCCGATGAAACTGCCTGGCATCGCCCAGTTTGACGCGGCAATCGTCACCCCCTGATCGTTCAGCAGGTAAAGCTCGGTCGCGCCGGAATGATCTGCCACCCGTTTCAGATAGCGGCTCGCGGCCTCATGCGCGGCGGGGTCAGACAGCGCGGCGGCAATGCGGGCATCTTCGCCCGCCACATCAGGCAGCGCCCGGAACCGGCTGATTTCGGTTTCAACCGCGCGGGCGGTCAGCAGCAATTGCTGATCCAGCCGGGATTGCAGCGCCGAGATGGCAAGGTTCCACGCCAGAACAAAGGCCAGCACAGCCGCGCCACCCGCCGCCACCAGCAAAAGTGCGCCGCGGCCAGCGATCAAGGCTGTGCATCCCTTGGCCATTCCGCCTCCGTGCAAGGGCGCAGCAAGACTGTCTCCCCTGTTTCGGCTATATCATGGCAGATCCCGCCGCTGCACAAGTGCCAACCGCCCTGCGTCGCCCCCGAGGTGGCAAGCGCCAGCCCCGGCTGACGCGGCAGCTGCGGTTGCCAGACCCACCAGCCCGCCTGCAACCGCGCGCCCTCGCCGGGTTCCATCCCGGCCCCCGACCCCTGAACTGCGGCTTCGGTCAGCAGCAACCCCGCCGGGCTGATCTGCCAGCTTTCACGCCAGCGGGTCTTTTCCACCGAATGTTGCCAATCCAGCGTAAATTCGGGCGTGGCAAGGGCCAGCAGACTGGCCCCCACCATCAGGCAACCGGTCATGCCAGCCGCCCCGCCCGCCGCCAAAGCGTCAGCGCGAACAGACCTGCCAGCGCAAGGCCTGCAGCATCGGTCATGGGGGCCGCCGCCACCAGTGCCCCGGCTGCCAGCACGGCCAGGGCGCGCTCCCACAGCACCAGCGGCCGCCCCAGCCAGCCGATGACAGCAGCGCCCCACAACCCGATGGCCAGCACCACCTTGGCCACGATAAAGGCCACAGCGGGGGCAAGGCCGATCGCCTCGGACAGGGCGCCGCCGGATTGCAGCATGATTTCCGGCGCATAAACCGCCATGAACGGGATCACGAAGCCGGCAGCGGCGATCTTGATGGCCTGCAGGCTGATCTTCAGCGCGTTTTCACGGGCAATCGGGGCCGCGGCAAAACAGGCCAGCGCGACGGGCGGCGTCAGATCGGCCAGAATGCCAAAGTAGAACACGAACATATGCGACACGATCAGCGGCACGCCCAGTTCCAGCAGCGCAGGCCCGGCGATGGACGAGGTGATGATGTAATTCGGGATGGTGGGGATGCCCATCCCCAGCACCAGACAGGTGATCATGGTCAGCACCAGCGACAGGAACATGCTGGTTTCGCCCACGCCCACAATGAACTGGCCAAAGGTATTGGCAGCACCGGTCAGCGTCATGGTGCCGATCACGATACCCACCAGCGCACAGGCAATGCCCACCGGCAGCGCGGTCTTGGCCCCGTCAGCCAGCGCATCACGGCAGATCACCAAAGTCTGCCGCCCGCCATCGACAAACAGATTGCCAGCAATCAGCAGCAGCACCGCCGTGGCCACGATCCAGATGCCGAACTGGAAGAAGGCCGCCGCGATCAGCCCCAACCCGATCCAGAACAGCAGCCGCAGGGTTCCTGCAGGCAGGCCCAGCACCGCCGATGCGCCCAGGATCAGCATCACCGTCAGCGCCAGCCCCACGGTGCCCGCGAACAAAGGGGTATAGCCCGAAAACAGCAACCAGACCAGAACACCCAGCGGCAGGATCAGATGCCAGCCTTCGCGCAGCGCGGCCCGGGGCGACGGCAGATCGGCCCGCGCCAGCCCCTTGAGCCCCAGCCGCCCCGCCTCCAGATGCACCATCCAGAAGGCCCCGGCAAAATACAGGATGGCCGGGATCAGCGCCGCCTTGACGATTTCGACATAATCCACGCCCAGCGTCTCGGCCATGATGAAGGCCACAGCCCCCATCACCGGAGGCATCAACTGCCCCCCCATGCTGGAGGTCGCCTCGACGCCCCCTGCAAAAGCCGATTTATAGCCGAAACGCTTCATCAGCGGGATGGTGAATTGCCCGGTGGTGACCACATTCGCCACACCCGACCCCGAAATCGTGCCCATCATCGCCGAGGACAGCACAGCAACCTTGGCAGGCCCGCCCTGCCGGTGACCGACAAGCCCCATCGACACATCGGTGAACAGCCGGATCATCCCCGCCTTTTCCAGAAAGGCCCCGAACAGGATGAACAGGAAGATATAGCTGGACGATACATAGGTCGGGATGCCGTAGATGCCCTCGGTTCCATAGGCCATGTGGTCGATCACCTGGCTCAGGTCATAGCCACGATGGTTCAGCGGGCTGGGCAAATGCTGACCAAACAGCGCATAGGCCAGAAACAGCCCGGCAATGATTGGCAGCGCCGGTCCCATCACCACCCATGTCGCGGCAAAGACCAGTGCGATGGCCGCCACCCCCACCCAGATATCCCGCGCCAACGGGTCACCCGCCCGCATCAGCAAGGGCACGAATTCCCACCACTGATAGAACGCGATCGCCGCGCCAAGCGCACCACAGGCCCAGAACAGCAACCGCACCGCCCGCGGCCTGCCCCGGATCAACGCCAGCAGCGGAAAGCCCAGCAGCATCAGAAAGCCCACATGCACCACCCGCACGATCTGGCTTGGCAGGTCGATCAGATGGGCCGCCGTGGCAATCTGGAATACCGAAAAGGCGACGGCGATCCAGAACAGCGCGCGCCCTTCGGCACTGGCGGGAAAGCTTTCGGCCAGAGGGTCGTGCAGGCCCAGATCGGGCGCATCCCCGGGCATGGCATGGGGCGGGGTATCAGAGGCGTTCATTCGGCGCTCCTTGAAAACATGCAGGAAAACGGGCGGCAGCCAAACCGGCCCGCCGCCCTGTCAGACCCTGTGGGATCAGCCCTTGATCAGCCCGATCTCGCGGTAATACCGCTCTGCCCCCGGATGCAGCGGGATCGGCATCCCCGTCAGCGCCTCTTCCAGCTTGATGGCCGCGGCAGCCTTGTGGCTGGCCTCCAGCGCGGTCAGGTTTTCGAACAGAAGTTTGGTCATCTGATAGACGGTTTCTTCTGACACGCCTTCATGGGTGACAAAGAAATTGCCCACTGCCGCCGTAGGGACATCTGCCGTCTGGCCTTCATAAGTGCCGGCCGGAATGACCGCAGGCATATAGGGCGCGCCAAGGGCTGTCACCACATCGGTCGGGATCGCAACGATGGTGGTCGGGGCCGAGGTCGCCAGATCCTTCAGCGATGCCACGCCCAGGCCCGCCGATTGCAGGCTGGCATCCAGCTGGCGGTTCTTCATCAGTTCGACCGATTCCGCGAAGGGCAGATATTCGATCTTAGACAGGCCATCATAGCTCATGCCAGCCGCCGCCAGAATGGCGCGGGCATTCAGCTCGGTTCCCGACTTTGCCGCGCCCACCGAAAGGCTGTGCCCGGCCAGATCGGCCAATGTGGTGACACCGCTATCGGCACTTGCCGCGATCTGGATGTAATTCGGATAGGCCGCCGCAATGCCACGCAGCTTGCCCAGCGGTGCCGCGAAACCTGCATCGGCATTGCCGTCCCAGGCCAGCTTCACTGCATCACCCAGAGCAATGGCAAATTCGCCCTTGCCCTGTTGCAGAAGGTTCAGGTTCTCGACGCTGGCCTTGGTGGCCTGCACCTGGGTGCGCGCACCAGGGATGCCTTCGCCATAGATCTTCGCCAGACCGACACCGATGGGATAATAGACCCCCGAGGTGCCCCCGGTCAGGATATTGATGAATTCTTCGGCCTGGGCGGCAACCGGTGCCGTTGCAAAAGCGATGCCTGCGACCATGGCGCGCATGGCGTTCATGCGCCCGAAAGGCGTGAATTTTGTCATGATGTTCTCCTCCCTCGTGCGGCGCTGCTCTGGCCCGAACAGACCATTGCGCCATCTTTCGTGATAGGAAGGCCGCATGCCCGGGGTCAAAAATTTTCGTCAAAGCGCATGAAAATCGCTGGCAGCTTCGTGCCAGACCGCTGGCAGAAAACGGCCAGATCACCTTCAACATCCCCTGTTCATTATATTTTTTTAATAATTTCAAAGTGTTAATCTACGCTTCCGCCGTTGCAGGGCACATCCGGGGCGGCGGCGAGGCTACAAAAAATTTTTGCTCTGAGAAAAAATATCTTGCCTCATTGAACGACTTGCTTTCTCTTGCCGCCTCAAGGCGCGCATCAGAGGCACCGTGCGGGGGGATTGATGGGGAGGGGGCGATTTGGGGTATCGGTTGCGCTTGGACCCCGGATACGTCGTCGGCGT